>JAHECP010000066.1 GCA_024641665.1 Acidobacteriota bacterium | reverse complement strand
GGTCCTCGGCGAGCGGCGCCGTCACCTCCACGCGCGCGCCGGTCGTCGGATGAGTGAACGCAAGACGCGCGGCGTGCAGCGCCTGGCGGCCGAGCGCGGGCGCGCCCGGCGGCGCCGGCGCCGCGCCGAACAGGTACTGCCGCTCGCCGACGATCGGATGACCCCGCAGGCCGGCCTGCACGCGAATCTGGTTGCGCTTGCCCGTGACGAGCGACACCTCGAGGAGCGCCGCCGCCTCGAGCTGCTCGACGACGCGGTAGCGCGCGACCGCATCCTTGCCGCGCGCGTCGCGGGGGTGCGATCGCGTCTGCGTCAGGCGCGCCTGGTCCCAGGTGAGCCGGTCGGTCCACGTGCCGTCGGCCGGCCGCACGCGCCCGCGCACGATCGCCAGATAGACGCGGTCGGGCCCGTGCCGCTCGAACTGCCGCTTGAGCGCGGCCTGCGCGGCTGGCGTCTTGGCGAAGAGCACCAGGCCGCTCGTGTCGCGGTCGATGCGGTGCACGACGAACGCCCGCGCGTGCGGCGCGCCGCGCAGGTGGTCGGTCACCAGATCCAGCAGCGTGACTTCGGCGGGCGCGTGGCGCGGCAGCGGCTCCACCAGCAGCCCGGGCGGCTTGTCGGCCACGAGGATCGCGCGATCCTCGCGGACGACGCGCAGGCGATCGCGCGCGGCGGCCACCTCGCGCGCCGCGCGCCGCGCGCTGCCGGGTCGATCCTCCCACAGGCCGATCCGATCGCCCGGGCGCAGGACGCGGCCGGCGTCGGCGAACGCCAGCTCGCGCCCGTTCAGGAAGATCTTGCCGCGCTCGAGCCACTCGCGGGCCCGCGCGCACGACGCCACCTCGGGGCACCGCGCCAGCCACGCGTCCAGCCGCCCCCCGGCGTCGCCGGGCCCGATCGTCCACTCGGTCATCGACGGTCGGCGCCGCCTCTCTTGCCGTAGAACGGGGTCATGTCGCGCTCGCCACGCTCCAGGTACGGCACGCCCTTCGCCATCCACTCCGGCAGCGGCTTCCCGAGCAGGAAGTGGTCGAAGTACTCGTCCAGGTGCACCGTCCAGTACTTCTGGTTCACGCGCTGCCGCAGGCCGTGCTTCTCGCCGTGGAAGACGAAGAGGTAGGCCTCCTTGTGCAGCCGCCGCATCGCGCTGAAGAACTCGATCCCCTGGTACCACGGCACCGCGTCGTCGTCGTCGTTGGCGATGGTGAGGTACGGCGTCTGCACCTTTTCGATCCAGAAGATGGGCGAGTTCTCGATGAACTGGAGCGAGCGGTCCCAGGGCGTGCCGCCGATGCGGCTCTGGGTCTTCTCGTACTGGAAGGCCCGTGACATGCCCGAGCCCCAGCGGATGCCGCCGTACGCGCTGATCATGTCGGGCACCGCCGCGCCCGCTTCGACGGCGCGGAAGATGTTCGTGCGCGTGATCAGGTACGTGATCTGGTAGCCGCCCCAGCTGTGGCCCTGGATCCCCACGCGCTTCGGGTCCACGAAGCCCATCGAGAGCACCTTCAGCACCGCCGGGATCACGCACTTCTCGGCGCTCTGGCCCGGATAGCCCTCGTCGTAGACGATGTCGGGCTGGAGGACGACGTAGCCGTGGCTGACGTAGCGGGTGATGTTGATGCTCGTGCCCGGCGCGGGCGGCGTGTAGCGGTGCAGGCCCTGCGAGAGCTTCTCGTAGATGTAGACCATCAGGGGGTACGGCTTCGACGGGTCGAAGTTCTCCGGCTTCGTGAGGATGGCCTGCAGCGTCTTGCCGTCGGCGTTCACGTAGTCGATGAGCTCCGACGTGCCCCAGAGGTAGTCCTGCTGCTGCGGGTTGGCGTCGCTCACCTTCTTCATGCCGGCGAAGGTCGCGTCGCTCGTCCAGAGGTCCGGGAACTCCTCGAAGCGCGAGAGCGTGTACACGAGAACGTCGGCGTTCTTCGCCTTGATCGGGTTGCCGAACGCCTTGTCGAGCATGACGACCGGCTGCGGCTTCGCCGCGGCACCGAGCGCGACGCGGTAGAAGCCGCTCGCCTTGGTGCGATCGTTCGTCGTGCCGAGCAGGAGCGGCCGGTCGGTCGGGATGACCTTCTCGTCGGGGTCGAGGCGCTGGTAGCGGAACACCAGTCGGTCGGCGCGGCCCATGCCGGCGGTCAGCAGGCGGGCGTTGGTGCCGTCCGGCCTGATCGCCCAGATGTCGTAGCGGTCGTACAGCAGCACGTCGGCGTCGCCGGGCGTCCAGCCCGCCAGCCCGTAGGGGCGCGGCTGATCGGGCTCGTCCCAATCCTCGCTCTCGAAGTGCACGCCGAGCGTGGCCGTGAGGTTGACGCGGCGACCGTCGCGGATGCGGTACGTATACCAGTTGTCGTCGCGGGCGTCGAAGTACGCGACGTACTGGGCCCCCGGCGAGAGCGAGGCGTCGAAGTAGGCCTTCTCGAGGATGCGCGTGCGCGAGCCGTCGGCCACGTTCACGGCGTAGTAGTCGTTGTAGCTGCCGTCCCACGAAATGAGCGGCAGGTACGGAATCGGCGAGGCGCCGAGTCCGACGCTGGCGTCGTTGGCGATCTGGATCTCGGGCATGTCGGCGGTGGCGAGCTGGGTGAAGCGCCGGTCGGCCAGGTTCACGACGGCGCGGTAGCTGCGCTTCCGCTCCTCGTCGGCGCGCACCTTCTGCATGGGCTGCAGCAGGGGATCCTTCCAGTTCCAGATGTCCACCTGCACCGGCTCCGGCGCGTCGGCGCCGGGCTCGGGCTCCGGCGTCGGCGCCGTGCCGAGGAACAGCCTGCCGCCGTCCTTCGAGAAGGCGAGCGTGCCGTGCTCGCTGACCGACCAGCCGGCCGGCACGCCGGGCGTCGCCGACGAGACGAGCGCGACGGCCTGGCGGTCGGGTGTACGCCAGACGTAGAGCGTGAAGGTCGGCGGGTTCGCGTCGTACGCGTCGCGGTCGCTCACGAACGCCAGTGCGCCGCCCTCGTCGAACGCCAGCCCCGTGTAGGCGCCCTTGCCCTCGAGCAGCGTGAGCGTCGCGCCGTCGGCGGCGCGCACGAACGCCCCGTCACGCTCGGGCGTCTTCGACGACACGGCGTACGCGAGGCGGCTGCCGTCCCGGTTCCACGCGTACTCCGTCACCTCGGCGATCGTCGTCTCCTGGCCGCTCGCGAGCTGCCGCACCACGAGGTCGGTGCCCGGCTCGTGCTTCCGCTGCTGCTTCTTCCCGCCCGCCGGCGGCTCGGCCGGCTTCTCCTCTTCTTTCTTCTCCTCGCTGGCGACGCCCTTCGCCGGCGGCTCCTTCAGGTACGCGACCACGGAAGACGACTCGTCGGACAGCTTGAAACTCTTCACCCGGTCGAAGGTGGCGACCTCGCCGATCGCCAGCGTCATGATGCCGAGGCCGTTCTTGGGTTGATCCTCGGGCTTCTTCTTCTCCTTCTTCGCCTTCTCCACCTCCGCGTTCGGCGGGAGGATCGTGAAGACGACGAACCGGCCGTCGGGCGTAATGACCGGGTACTGCCCGCGCGGGTGACGGTGCTCGACGCCCGTCTTCAGGTTGCGGGCGACCAGTTCGCCGTCGCCCTCCTCCGCCACCAGCGCGTAGACCAGCCACGTGCCGTCGCGCGACACCTCGGTGCCGCGAATCGCCTTCCAGCCGTCGTAGACGTCGTAGCCGAGGGGCCGCTTGACGACAGCCTGCGCGGACGCGAGCGCGGCCGAGCAGGCGACGAGCGCCAGGACGAGGAGAATCCGCCGCCACGAGGCTCGATGATGCATGTCCCCTCCCCGAGTATGCACGCCGTCGAACGCGTCATTATCCCCGATGGCCCGGGGACGTGAAAGGCCGTTGACGCCGCCGCCGCGCGCGGCCAGAATGCCGCCATGTTCAAGCTCAACGTCGCATGGCTCGTGACCCTTGCCGGAGTGTTCGTCCTCGCGACCGCTGCGGGCCTCGCGCAGCAGGCACGGCCGCGTGCACGCGATCTCGGGATCGCGCCTGGCGTATTCGAGCCCGGACCGCTCGACGCCATCACCGACGTCGACGGCGTGAAGGTCGGGCACACCACGATTATCGAAGGCGACAACGTCCGCACGGGCGTGACCGCCATCCTGCCCCACGGCGGCAACATCTTCCAGGACAAGGTGGCGGGCGCGGTGTTCGTCGGCAACGCCTTCGGCAAGCTCGCCGGCTCGACGCAGGTGCAGGAGCTCGGCACGATCGAGACGCCGATCGTGCTGACCAACACCCTCTCGGTCGGCACGGCGGTCGAGGCCGTCGTCGCCTATACGCTCGCCGAACCCGGCAACGAGGGCGTGCGCTCGGTCAACGCGCTCGTCGGCGAGACGAACGACGGCGGCCTGAACGACATCCGCGGGCTGCACGTCACGCGTGAGCACGTGCTCGCCGCGATCCGGTCGGCCGCGGGCGGACGTGTGGCGGAAGGGTCCGTGGGCGCGGGCACCGGCACGCAGGCGCTCGGGTGGAAGGGCGGCATCGGCACCGCCTCACGCCGGCTGCCGGCGCGCTACGGCGGCTACACGCTGGGCGTGCTCGTGCAGACCAACTTCGGCGGCGTGCTCACGATCGACGGCGCGCCGGTCGGGAAGCTGTTGGGACGGTACGCGTACAAGGGGGACGGGAGCTCGACGAGCTCCCGTCCCCTTCACGAAGGCGACGGCTCCTGCATGATCGTCGTCGCGACCGACGCGCCCCTCGACGCGCGCGACCTCCGGCGCCTGGCGGCCCGCGCCGTCTTCGGCCTCGCCCGCGTGGGCTCGTCCTACTCGAACGGCAGCGGCGACTTCGCGATTGCCTTCTCGACGTCGCCCGAGATGCGCTTCCACTTTGGCGAAACCGCCCCGCGCTCGCGGGCCATCTTGCCGGTCGACGCCGTCTCGCCGCTCTTCGAGGCCGCGCTCGAGACGACCGAGGAGGCCGTCTACAACTCGCTGTTCCAGGCAACGACGGTCACCGGCAACGGCCACACGGCCGAAGCGATCCCGATCGACAAGGTCAAGACCATCCTTCAGAAATACAGACAATGAACCACGGAAGGACCACAGAAATCGCCACGGAATGAACCACCGACAAGGGCCGGCTGAAGCCGGCCCCTACAGGCCCCCTGTGGGTGTTGCTTTCCGTTGCGATTTCCGTGGCGATTTCGGTGGTTCATTCCGTGGTCGTTCCGTGGTCCTTGTCTCTGTCTCTGTCTCTGTCTCAGTCCTCAGGATTACCCGGCAGGAGCGGCTCGATCGGCTCCAGGCGGGCGCCGTTCTCGTCGCACACAGCGAACTTCAGCCGGTCGTTGGAGTACATGCCCACGCCGGCGTGCTCGCCCCTGGCGTTGATGACGTAGAAGTTGATCCCGAAGTTGGGCAGGCCCCGGCCGTTCAGCAGCCGCTTCTCCACCGTGTTGGCCTGGATGCGCCTGAGCGCCTCCATGCCGGCGTCCTTCGGAGCGAGGCCGCGCCGCATCCCCTCGACGATCATGAACGAGCAGAGGTTGTACAGGTTGGCCTCGCCGCGTCCGGTCGATCCGGCCGCGCCGACCGCGCCGTCGACGTAGAGGCCCGCGCCGAGGATCGGCGAGTCGCCCACGCGCCCCGGGATCTTCCACGCCAGGCCGCTCGTCGTCGTCACGCCGCAGATCTCGCCCTTGGGGCTGATCCCGTCGCAGTTGATGGTGCCGTAGAGGTGGTTCTCGTCGACGAGCCCTTCCTCGATCATCTCGCGCATGACCTTGCGCTCGACCTCCTCGCGCTTCCTCGGGTCGAGGTAGTGCTCGGGGTCGGTGCGGCGCTTCCATTCGAGCCAGATCTGGCGCGACCGATCCGTGTTGAGGTCGGCCTCGATCGTGAAGCCCATGTTGCGCGCGAAGTCCTGGGCGCCCTTGCCGACGATCAGGTGATGGTCGGTCTGCTCCATCACGGCCTTGGCGACGCGGGAGGGCGTGCGGACGCCTTCGAGACACGCGACGCCGCCGGCCTGCTTCTTCGGCCCGTGCATGCAGCACGAGTCGAGCTGCACGACACCGTCGGCGTTCGGCAGGCCGCCGTAGCCGACGCTGGTGTCCTCGGGGTCGAGCTCCACGATGTTCACGCCCGCGATGAGCGAGTCCAGCACGTCGTCGCCCCTCACGATCCCTTCGAAGGCAGTCTCGACGCACGTCTTCGTGCCGCCGTTCTTGAAGCGATGGCCGTTGGCCGAGGAGACGACGATGGGCTTCACCGATCGCGGAGTCATCATGGTGGGACCCTGCCCGAACAGCGTACGGGGCGTCGCCGCCGCGGCCGCCAGGCCGGCGGCGCTCGTCAGCACGAAATCACGCCGGTTGACTCGTCTGGTCATGGGGGAACTCCTTTTCTTGGATCGGCGGGGACCCCTGCCCTTCGACGTTGCTCAGGGCACCCCGAGCGAAGTCGAGGGGTGCACCCCGCTCCGCTTCCTCGCTCGACATTCGACAGTCCGCATTCGACATTCGGCATTCGGCATTCGGCATTCGGCTTGCCCCGCCGAGGCGCGATCGGGTCGCCGCGCGACGGCGGGCATTCGCCATTCGGACCGCCAGTGTAGCGCACCCGCCCAGCGGCGGGGCGGCGGACCGCCGGTTTGACGGAGCCCCCGCCCGCGAATACGATGCTGATGTTGTCCTCGTGAGCAGAAACGTCACCATCGACACCGTCCGTGAGGCGGCGACGGCCGTATATCGGGCCGCCGTGCGCACGCCGCTCGTCCGGTTCGACTACCCGGAGAGCGACGCCGCGATCTACCTCAAGCTCGAGACCCTCCAGCCGATTGGGTCCTTCAAGATCCGCGGCGCGTTCAACGCCGTGCGCCAGCTGGCGCCGGACGAGCTCGCCCAGGGCGTCTGGACCATCAGCGCGGGCAACGCCGCGCAGGGCGTGGCGTTCGCGGCCCGCATGATGGGCGCGCGGTGCTCGATCCTGATGATCGACACGGCGCCGGACACCAAGCGGCGGGCGGTCACGCGACTGGGCGCGACGATCGTGCCCGCGCCCTACGACGAGTGCTGGCGGGCGCTCGAGGCGCGCGAGTCGCCCCGCATGCAGGGCTTCTTCGTTCACCCGTTCGACGACGACCGGTTCATCAGCGGGAACGGCACCATCGGCCTCGAGATCCTGGAGGACCTGCCCGACGTGGACGCCGTCATCGCGCCGCTCGGCGGCGGCGGCCTGCTCTCGGGCATTGCGTGCGTCATGCGCGCGCTCCGGCCCGAGGCCCGCGTCTACGCCGCGGAGCCGGCCACCGCCGCGCCGCTCGCGCTGTCGCTCGAGAAGGGCGAGCCGAGCTGGTTCCCCGGCTGGCAGGCGTCGTTCGTGGACGGCGCCGGCGGCAAGTCGGTCATCCCGACGATGTGGCCGCTGCTCTCCGCCTGGGTCCAGGGTTCGTTCGTCGTCTCGCTCGACGAGGTCGCGGAGGCCATGCGCCTGACGGCCGAACGGGCGCGTGTGATTGCCGAGGGCGCCGCCGGCTGCGCGATTGCGGCGGCGCTCTCCGACCGCCCGAGAACGGCCGGCCATCGCAAGATCGTCGCCGTCGTCTCGGGCGGCAACATCGACCTGCCCCGATTCGCGGAGGTCATCGGCGCGTGCCGGCCCGCCGCGGATGGAGCGGTGTCGTGACGAGTCCCTTGGCCCGCCGGAGCCGTGGCGAAGGCGGCCGAGTCCCGAATCCCGAGTCCCGACCGGATCAGAAGAACCCGTGACGCCTTCGACCTTCGGACCGCCTTCGCTGCCGCCGCTGCCCGACCGCCTCAGCCGGCTGAACGAGCTGGCCTACGACCTCTGGTGGAGCTGGAACCAGCACGCCCGCGACGTGTTCCGCCGGCTGGACTACCCGCTGTGGCGGCGCACGGCGCACAATCCCGTGCGCATGCTCCGCCAGATCGCGCCCGAGCTGGTCGAGCGCGCGGTGAAGAACCCGGCCTTCATCAACCTGTTCAACGCGACGCTGCTCGCGTTCGACGAGGCGCACGCCGGCGGCGACACGTGGTGGCAGCAGCGCTACCCCGACCTGGCGGCGCGGCCGGTCGCGTACTTCTCGGCCGAATTCGCCTTCCACCAGTCGCTGCCGATCTACGCCGGCGGCCTCGGCGTGCTGGCGGGCGATCACCTGAAGGAGACGAGCGACCTCGGCGTGCCGCTGGTGGCCGTGGGCTTCATGTACCCGCAGGGCTACTTCCACCAGAAGGTGTCGGCGGAGGGCTGGCAGCAGGAGGTGTACGAGCAGGTCGACTGGGCGGACGCGCCGATCCAGCCGGCGCTGACGCCGGCCGGCAAGCCGTGCCTCATCGCCGTGCCGCTCGGCACCCGGAGCGTGCTCGTGCAGGTGTGGCGCGTGCAGCTCGGCCGCGTGCAGCTCTACCTGCTCGACACCGGTCTCGAGGAGAACGCGCCCTGGGATCGCGACCTGACGGCCCGGCTGTACGGCGGCGACCGCGAGACACGCATCCAGCAGGAGATCGTGCTGGGCATCGGCGGCGTGCGCGCGCTGCGGGCGCTCGAGGTGGACCCGGGCGCGTGGCACCTCAACGAGGGGCACGCCGCGTTCGTCGTGCTGCAGCGCATCCGCGAGCAGCTCGAGCAGGGGCGCACGTTCGACGAGGCGCTGGCCGACGTGCGCCGGACGACGGTGTTCACGACGCACACGCCGGTGCCGGCGGGCCACGACGCGTTCCCGTTCCAGCTGGTCGAGCACCACCTGGCCGGCGTGTGGGGCTCGCTCGGCCCCCACCGCGACGCGTTCCTCGCGCTCGGCCACCACGACAACGGCAGCGGCCCGCTCTTCAACATGACCGCGCTGGCGCTCCGCGCGGCGGCGAACGTGAACGCGGTGAGCGCGCTGCACGGGCAGGTGACGCGCGACATGTGGGCGTCGCTCTGGCCGTCGCGCGCGGAGGCCGACCGCGCCATCCAGGTCGTGACCAACGGCGTGCACGTCGCCACCTGGCTGTCGGCGGAGATGGCGCGGCTGCTCGAACGCTACCTCGGCACCGACTGGCACGAGCGCCAGGACGACCCGGTGTTCTGGGAAGGCGTGCTCGGCATCCCCGACGAGGAGGTGTGGGCCGTGCGCCAGGCGCTGCGCGGCTACCTGTTCGCCTTCGTGCGCGAGCGCGCGCGGGCCCGCTGGGTCGAGGAGCAGGTCAGCGCCGCGCGCGTGGTGGCCGCCGGCACGCTGCTCGACCCCGCGGCCCTGACGATCGGCTTCGCCCGGCGCTTCACCAGCTACAAGCGGCCCGAGCTCCTCTTCCACGACCCCGAGCGTCTGGCGCGCCTCCTGAACGCGCCGCGCCGGCCCGTGCAGCTCGTCTTCGCCGGCAAGTCGCATCCGGCCGACGAGCAGGGCAAGCGCCACCTGCAGCGCGTCTACGCCCACGCCGTCGACCCCGTCTACGGCGGCCGCGTGGCGTTCGTGGACGATTACGACCTGCACGTCGCCCACTATCTGGTGCAGGGCTGCGACGTATGGCTGAACACCCCCCGCAAGCCGCTCGAGGCGAGCGGCACGAGCGGCATGAAGGCCTCGATCAACGGCGTGCCGCACCTGAGCATCGGCGACGGCTGGTGGGCCGAGGGCTACACGGGCCAGAACGGCTGGCTCATCGACGGCGGCCCGGCTGCGAGCGACGAGGAGGCCGACGCACGCGACGCCGACGCGCTCTACCGCCTGCTCGAGGAGCAGATCGTCCCGACCTTCTACGACCGCGACGACCAGGACCTCCCGCGACGGTGGATCGGCCTCGTGAAGGAGGCGATCCGCACCGTGACCCCGCGCTTCTCGGCCCGGCGGATGCTGAAGGAGTACGCCGAGCGCATGTACGCGCAGGCCATGAAGTAGGGGCGACGCGCGGCGTTGCCCCGACCCCGGCGCGCCGCGCCGCCCCCGCGACGCCGCGCTGGCTTCGGGCGTCCTGAAGGGACTACAATCGCCGATCATGTCGCGAAAGACCGTCGCACAGGTGCGCTGCGCCCTTTGCGGGGCCAAGGACGTCTCCGAGCCGCGGGGCGAGGAGCGCTACTGCCGGGACTGCTGGGAGAAGAAGATCGCCGTCGAGGAGATCGTGGCGCGCGAGTTCTCGCTCAAGCGCTACATCCGCGCCCACTCGGCCGAGAAGTACCTCATCTACCACTCCACCCAGAAGCGCCCCTGCGGCCAGCTCATCGTCATCGACGACGGCTACGACCTGTTCCTGTCGATGGTGCTCTATCCGAGCTTCGCGTGGGACGACCCGGCGTACCACCTGGACGGCGATCCCGAGGGCCGCTCCTTCGCGGAGATTCTCGTGGACGTCGTCGCGGCCGAGGTGATCGAGCCGTGGGGCGGCGGCAAGTGGCACCTCGAGATCTTCCGCGCCTCGAATCCCGAGCCCGAGGACTGGAACGGCGAGATCTGATTCAGGCCGGGGCTCCGCCCCGGACCCCGGCTCGGTCGCTCGCGCTCTTCGACTTCGCTCAGAGCGCCCTGAGCTTGCCGAAGGGCGGCCGGCCCGCAGTTGAGCCTGCCACGCGCAGGGGTCTATAATCCTCCAGATAGGGTTCGGTCGATGCCTGGGAGGGCGCCAATGAAACGCCTCGAATTCTTACTTGTGACTGCGTTTATCGGAACTGGTCTCGTGATCGTCGGATGCGGAGGCTCGTCCACCACGCCGCAGGAGAAGAGCGCGGCGGCCGCACCGGCGGAAGCCAGCACCCCGGCGCAGCCAGCAGCCTCCACCGAGCCCGCGGCGACCAGTGAACCGTCACAGGCGGGCGCGAGCGAGACCGCCGCGAGCGGACAGGAAACGGCGAAGGAGCAGGAGCGGCCGCGCTTCGTGGCGCCAATCCGCGGCACGGCCGACATCGAGATCCTGCCGCCGAAGACGAGGATCGACGGCAACGACGTCGTCACCACCCTCAAGATCCGCAACGCGTCGCGTGGCGCCATCGCCATGCTGCGCGTGGACGAGACGTGGTACGACAAGGCCGGCGACGCCATGCCCGGCGACTCGCAGCGGCACCGCCAGCTCTTCATGCCGGGCGAGGTCATCGAGATGGAGCTGCGAACGCCCAAGAACTCGAAGTTCTACCAGAACAACTTCCAGTTCTCGCACGCGAACGGCCGGGTCGAGGTGAAGACCGTGAAGTCGTTCCCGAAGACGGAAGAGGGGAAGGACGAAGGCAAGTAGCCGCCAGCGGGCTCGGATGCGGGCGGGCGGGCGGACGGCCCGCCCCGGGAACGGGGCGTCGCGCGACGCGGCGCCCCGTTGTCATGTGGTCCCGACGATGCCGGCCGCGCGCGGGCGCCCTCAGCGCCCGGACGGCGCGACTTTCTCGAACTTCACCTCGCCGTCGGCCCGCGGCACCTTCACCAGCTCGAACGGCGACGTGATGACCTGCGCGAGCATCATGCCGCGCTCGGGCGTCCGCTCCGCGTAGTGGACGACGATCGTCCCGGCGGTCCGGTCGACGCCGGTGATCTCCACGCTGTAGCCGCCGGTGTTGCGCGAGCCGAGGAAGACGCCCACCACCATCTCGCGGCCGAAATCCACCGCCGGGGCCTCGGCGTCCGGCCCGGCGTGTTCGCGCCACAGGGTGTCCCAGTCGCCGGCGCTGCGGATCACCACCTGGCGCGGCTCCATGATGTTGCTGACGCCGCCGCGAGCGATCGTGGTCATGGGCATCAGGGCCTCGAGAAAGACGGTCGCGAGCACGAGTGCCACCATCGCGGCCTCCGGAATGAAAGAGGGGCGTTCAGGCGCCCCTACGGAACACGGTTCGCCGACTGCGTCACCCGGAACTGCACTTCCCTCGTGACCGGGTCGCCGCCCAGCCGCGAGCGCGCCTCGACGCGCAGCACGTAGAGACCCGGCGCGACGCCCTTGAGCGGCACCTCGGCGGTGTAGCCGTAGCCGCCGCGCACGCCGCCGAGCTCGCTGCTCTTCCGCTCGTCCTCCGTCTTGTAGACGACGTGCCCGTCGTCGGCCAGGATCGAGCTGGTGATGTCCACGGTGTGCGGTGTAGCCGGCTTGTTGTCGTAGACCTCGGTGAAGAGCACGAGATCGTCGCCGGCGACGAAGGTGCGCTGCGTGGTGGGCTGCCCCGGCAGGACCTTCTTGATCTCCTCGTCCTCCTTCGGCGTGGGCGTGCGCGACGCGCCGGCCGAGGTGAGGACGACGCCGCTCATCATGAGCGGCGCGTCGGCGAAGTCGGGCACGACGAGGTCGTAGAGGACGCTGCCCACGCGACCCGCGTTCGCCTCGCGCGCGGCGATCCGCAGCTGGTAGCGCCCGGGCGGAATGGCCAGCCGCGAGGTGAACCGCACGCCGTGCTGCATCAGGAGCGCCTGCGTCTGCGGGCGCAGGTCGAGCTTGGCGGTGTTGTGATCGCCGCCCCGGACCTTGCCGGCCTGGTCGATGGCCTGCATGGACATCTCGAGGTCGTCCACGAAGCGCCCGCCGCGCTCGGCGAAGGCGAAGTCGGTGCCGGGCACCTCGACGCTCACGAGCACCGAGGCGTTGGGCGCGGCGCCCTTGAACGGCGCCGCGAAGACGCTGAGCGTGAGGCCGCTGATCGGCAGCGGGCTCTCGAGCGCATCGCGCAGCGGAGCCGACGTGCTCTTGTCGCCCCCGGCCGGTCTGTCCGGCCTGCCCTTCGGCGCCACGTAGCCCCGGCGCGCCTTGACCGTGCAGCCCGGACGGGTCACGCGCACTTCGAGCTTCCGGAACTTGCCGTTGCGCTTCTCGTTGGCGGGATAGTAGCCGAGCACGTAGTACGTGCTGCTCTCCTTGACGATGCGCGAGAACGCGCCCGCGAAGGCGTTCGAGTTGATGGCCGCGAAGCCGCCGGTCTCGTCGGCGAGCACGCTCAGGCTGTCCTGCGACAGGCGCAGCTCGTTGAGCAGATCCGTCGTGGAGATGCTGTTGTCGTCGGGCAGCGACTGGATCTCGATCGACTGGTCGCCGAGCCCCGTGAGGCCCCGCGGATCGACGGCGTAGATGTTCACGTTGGCGCGGGTGGCCGCCCCGATCACGTCCTGCGTCGCCTTGATGATCGTGGACGCGTAGGGGTTGTCGAACGGGTTGCGGATGTCGTAGTCGATGCCCTCGCTGAAGTACACGACCGCCTTGCGCCGGCCGCGGATGCCGGCCATCCAGTCGGCGAGGTTCTTCAGGATGTCGAGCGACGACTGCGCCTTGTAGCCACGCTCGAAGTCGTCGGGGTCCGTGATCTTGTCGCCCGCGTTCGGCGTGTCGCGCTGCAGGAAGTACTGGTCGATCTTGTTCATCGTCGCCGACCGCGTCTTCTGCCCCATGAACTTGTCGATCGCGTCCAGGAGCAGGGTGCGGTTGTCCGTGAAGTCCTGCGCGGCGTCGGAGCGGCCGCCCGTTTCGAGCACCGCCGTCATGTCGTTCGCGCCGATGTAGCGCTGGACGAACTCCCGCGCCGCCCGCTTCACCAGCGTCGAGCGCAGCGGCGCCGTGTGCAGGTCGTCGAGCACCAGCACGTACACCCGGCCGTCGAACTGCGTCGCGTTGCTCTTGACGTCGGCCTCGATCGGCGTCGCCTTGTAGAGCGGACGCTCCGCCCGCTCGATCGGGATGTCCACGAGCGAGAACACCGAGATCGGCTGGGGCTTGCCGTCCTCGAGCACCTGGAAGTCGTCCTTCGTCAGGTTGCGCACGAGGTTGCCCTGCGCGTCGGTGACGATGGCGTCCACCTCGACGTAGTTGACCTCGAGCTTGAAGGTGACCGCCGGCTGCTCGCGCCCGGGCGGCGGCGCTTGGCCGGACTGGCCCTGGGCCAGAACGGCGGCCGTGAGCCCCAGAAACAGGCCGCTCGAAACGAGGAGTCTGCGCATATCTACGCTTTAGACGTCCGGGGCGCCTGATCGGGCCGGCTCGCTGGCCGGCCGGCCCGACGGCGCCGCAGTCTGGACCGCTCAGGCAGGCGACGAATTGATGTCAATCTCTCATTATAGACCTTCTCGGGACTCCCGCCTTCGCCAGGGCGACGACGTGCCCCGCCCGGCTCTCTCCTTCCGCGGCATTTCCGCGGCATTTGCGTGGCGATTTCCGTGGTCATTCCGTGGTTCGCTACCCCTTGATCACCCCGATCGGCCGCAGCTGCGCGACCCGCCGCGCCAGCCCGGCCGCGTCGACCACGCGGACGACGTCGGCGACGTCCTTGTAGGCCTCGGGCATCTCCTCGGCGACGGTCGCCATGCCGGCGGCCATCACCTCGACGCCGCGCGCGTGCATCTCGTCGAGAAGCGATCGTCCGCGCGCCGAGCGCTTGGCCTGCGAGCGGCTCATCCGCCGGCCGGCGCCGTGGCACGCCGACCCGAACGTCTCGCCGAGCGCCCGCTCGGTCCCCACCAGCACGTACGAGTAGCGGCCCATGTCGCCCGGGATCAGCACCGGCTGGCCCACCTCGCGGTAGGCCGCGGGCGTCTGCGGGTGACCGGGAGGATACGCGCGCGTCGCTCCCTTCCGGTGCACGCACAGTTCGCGCGTCCGCCCCTTCACGGTGAAGGTCTCGAACTTGGCGATGTTGTGGCAGACGTCGTAGACGACGGTGATGCCCGTGCGGTCGGGCGCGACGCCCAGCGCCGATGCGACGCTTTCGCGCACCCAGTGCCCCATCACCTGCCGGTTCGCGAACGCGAAGTTGGCGGCCGCCGCCATGGCCGCCAGGTACGCCCGGCCCTCGGGCGATCGGATCGGCGCGCAGCAGAGCTGCCGGTCGGGCAGCTCGATGCCGTGCCGACGCGAGGCGTCCACCATCTCGCGCAGGTGCTCCTGACAGACCTGGTGGCCCAGACCGCGCGACCCGCTGTGGATCATGATCGTGACCTGGTCCTTGAAGAGGCCGAAAGCCGCGGCCACGCGCGCGTCGTACACCTCGGCCACGTACTGCAGCTCGGCGAAGTGGTTGCCCGAGCCGAGCGTGCCGAGCTGGGTGTGGCCGCGCTCGCAGGCGCGGTCCGACACGCGATCCGGGTCGGCGCCCGGAAGACAGCCGCCCTCCTCGACGACGTCCAGGTCCTCGCGCCGGCCGAAGCCCTCCTGCACGGCCCATCGGGCGCCGTGCTCGAGCACGCGTCGCAGCGCCATCGCCGACAGCGTCAAATCGCGGCGGTGGCTGCCGACGCCGGTCGGCACGTTGCGGTACATCTCCGTGACGATGGCGCGGAGGTGCGGCAGGACGTCCGTTCGGCTCAGACCTGAGCCGAGGAGGCGGACCCCTCAATTGATGTCGTAGCCGACGCCGCCGGGCGAGATGACGCCGTCCACCCCGTCCATCGCGGCGACGCCGCCGATCGGGAACCCGTAGCCCCAGTGGATGTCGGGCATGGCCAGCGACGCGCCCACGATCCCGGGCAGGTGCGCCACGTTCCGCACCTGCTCGAGGCAGGGGTCATCGCGGATCTCCGCGATTAGCGTGTCGTCGGCGAAGATGAGGCCGTCGACGCGCATGCCGCCCGAGCGCGGGATGCGCCAGCGGTTGGCGTCGATGCGTTCGAGGGTCACCGAAGAAGGCTCATGGCTCATGGCTTACGGCTCACGCAGACTGCCCGAGTCCCGAGTCCCGTCAGCGTCAGATATCAAAGACGACCACCGTCTCGATCCCCTCGGCCGTCTCCTGGATCGCGAGTTGGTGGTAGGTGACGCCCTTGATCAGCACCTTCACCCGGTGACGAGCCTCGTCGAGCGGCTCGCCGAACGTCTTCGCCTCGAGCTGCCAGACCTCGCCGGCCTGCCACACACGCGCCTCGGCGCGCCCGGCCAGCCACAGGTCCGTCTCGAAGCGGTACACCAGCTCGTTGAGCCAGTCCACCAGCAAGAGGTCCGGCGCCGGCGCCTCGAGCGTCACGTCGAGCCGCCGGTCCGTCCGGACGGCGGCCGCGTCCACGATCGTCGCCGCCAGCGCCGCAGCCGCCTCCTCGAAGAGCCGGTCGAGCGACGCCGCGGTGACGCGCACCGCGATGTCGCCCGTGTGGTCCAGGAAGAGGTACGACATTGCCGATTGCCGATTGCCGATTGCCGATTGGCGCCCGCCGGGGCCGCTTGAACCGCTGGCCGGCGGCCACCCCAGCCGCCCGGATGAAGCCGCGGGCGGCCCGCTCGGGTCCGGACGGGCCAAACTTCCGCCCGGTCTCCGGCGTCCAAGTACCCGCGGGCTCCAAGTCTACTGCGGGGCGCGCGTCATGGCACGGGCCCGGGCTGTTATACTGGTAGGATACCGGTCGGCCCCAGACGCAGGCGGATCAGACGTCCTGGCCCGGGCGCGCCGCCGCTGACCGAGCTCTGGCAGGCACACGGAGAGACACGAGCATGTTCACGCGAAAGACCACGTTGTTCTATACCGTGCTCGTCGCGATCGCGTCCCTCGCGGTAGGGATGGTCATCGCGTCACGGCTGGATTTGTCGCCGAGCTCCTCGGCGCAGATGGTGGCGACCGAACCGGCGGTCAACAGCGCGCCGCTCGGGGGTCCGATCGACGCGCTCACCTTCCGCCGGATCGCCGAGGCGGTGACCCCCGCGGTGGTCAAGATCCGCACGGAGTCGAGCGGCCGCGGCCGCGAGCAGTTCCTCGGCGACGACCTGCTGCGGCGCTTCTTCGGCCCCGGGCAGCCGGTGCCGCGGGACCAGGACCAGCCGGTGCAACAGGCGACCGGCACGGGGTTCGTGATCGACACCGACGGCTACATCCTCACGAACAATCACGTCGTGGAGGACGCCGACAAGATCTTCGTGATTCCCTACGGCGCGGGGCTGGCTGAAGAGTACGAGGCCGAGCTGGTGGGCCGGGACGTGCTGACCGACAGCGCCCTCATCCACATGAAGCTGAAGCCGGCCGAAGCGCTGAACGTCGTGAAGTTCGGCGACTCGGATCAGATGCAGCCCGGTGACTGGGTGATGGCCATCGGGAGCCCGTTCGACCTCGACCACACGGTCACCGTGGGCGTGATCAGCGCCAAGGGGCGGCCGGCCGGGGGTGTGCAGGGCCGCGAGCAGGACATGCTGCAGACCGACGCCGCCATCAACCCGGGCAACTCCGGGGGACCGCTGCTCAACATCCGCGGCGAGGTCGTGGGGATCAACACCTCGATCATCTCCGACCAGCGGCAGGCGAATCTCGGCATCGGCTTCGCGATGCCCATCAACACCGTCCGCGACATCCTGCCGCAGCTGCGCCAGGGCAAGGTCATCCGCGGCGTGATCGGGGTGCAGATCAGCAAAGTCCCGATCTCCAGGCAGGCGGCGCAGCAGTTCGGCCTGCCGAGCCGGAACGGCGCGGTGGTGAGCACCGTCACCGACGGCGGGCCGGCCGCCAAGAGCGGCATGAAGCCCGGCGACGTCATCGTCGAGTTCAACGGGAAGCCCGTGGCAGACAGCAACGAGCTGGTGAACATGGTCGTGCACACCAAGCCGGGCACGACCGTGCCGATCGTGGTCTACCGCGACAGGCAGCGGCAGACGCTGAACGTCATCGTGGACGAGCTGAATCTCGAGGCCGAGCAGGGCCAGACCGGTGGCGGCGGCCCCGAGGAGCCGACCCAGACCGGCCTCGGCATGCAGCTCCAGGCGCTCACGCCCGACATCGCCCGCCAGCTCGAGGTGCCCAACGGCCGGGGTGGCGCGGTGGTGACCAGCGTCGACCGGCACAGCCCGGCGGCCAACGCCGGCATCGCCCGCGGCGACGTCATCCTCAAGGTGAACAACCAGGAGGTCACGAGCCTGTCGCAGGTCACCCGCGAGCTGCAGCGCGCCCCGTCGGGCGACGTCGTCTTCCTCCTGATCTGGCGCGGCGGGCAGGAGGTCTTCGTCACGGTCAACAAGCCCTGACGAACGGTGGGTTCGGGGGTTCTCGGGTTCTCGGGTTCGGACGAACCCGAGAACCCGGAGCCCGAGAACTCGCGAACCCGGAAATCCCCGAACCGGCTTGAATGCCCTCCATGCTCTGATCGCCTCCCGCATCCGCGCGGACGGCCCGATGCGGGTGGCCGAGTTCATCGATCTCGCGCTCTACCATCCCGAGCTCGGCTACTACGCGACGGCGCCGCAGCGGTCCGGACGCGGCGGAGACTTCTTCACGAGCGTGGACGTCGGACCCCTCTTCGGCCAGCTCCTGGCGGTGCAGCTGGCGGAGATGTGGCGGCTGCTCGACCGGCCGGCGGCGTTCGACCTGGTGGAAGCGGCGGCCGGCAACGGGCGGCTCGCGCGCGACGTGCTGGACGCGACCCGGGCGAACCACGCCGACTTCCACGCGGCGGTGCGCCTGCATCTGGTCGAGGCGAGCGCCCGGGCGCGCGCCGCGCAGGCCGACACGCTCGGGCCCCACGCCACGAGGCTCGCTTCGAGCGGCCCGGACCTGCCGGCGTCGTTCGCCGGCGCGCTCGTCGCCAACGAGCTGCTCGACGCGCTGCCGCCGCGGGCGGTGGTGATGCGCGAAGATGGCCTGCACGAGCGAGTGGTGACCCTGTCGGGCGACGCGTTCGTCGAGGTGGATGGCCCGCCGGCCCCACCCGAGCTGACCGCGTACCTCGATCGGGTCGGCGCCCGGCTCGAGCGCGGCTGGCGCGCCGAGGTGAACCTCGCCGCCGAGCGGTGGGTGGCCGGCGCCGCTCGGCGGCTGACACGCGGGTTCCTGATCTTCGTGGACTACGGACACGAAGCGCCCAGGCTCTACTCCGCCTCGCACGCCGCCGGCACGATCGCCTCGTTCAGCCGGCACGCGAGCGACCCGGCGCCCGGCGGCTGGCTGAAGGCGCCGGGGACGCAGGACATCACGGCGCACGTGGACCTGACGGGCGTCAGGCTCGCCGCCGAGCGCGAGGGCCTGGAGACGCTGGCCCTCCTCGACCAGACCTACTTCCTGCTGGGTCTGGGCGCGGCCGACCGGCTCGGGGACCGGACGGGCGACGAGGTGGCCGACCTCAAGCGTCGCCTCGCGCTCAAGACGCTGCTCCTGCCCGGCGGCCTCGGCAGCACCCACAAGGTGCTCGTGTTCGGCAGGGCCGTCGGCCGCCCCCGCCTCAAGGCCACCTCGTTCGGCCAGCGGCTCACCTGACGGCCCATTGTGCGCCCCCTTCCGTGGCGGCTTCCGTGCGGCTTCCGTAGCGGGTTCCGTGGCGGCTTCGGTGGCGATTTCGGTGCGGTTTCCGTCGTCTTTCCGTGGCGATTTCCGTGGCGATTTCCGTGGTCTTTCCGCGGTATTTCCGGTGATATCCTGTCCCCGCATGCGCAGGCTCCCTCGGTACGCGCTGGCCGGGTTCATCGCGATGGCGGTGTCGGAGGCGGGGATGCTCGCGGGAATCGAGCCCTTCGCGTCCTTCCACACGCCGATCGCCTGGACCGGCTACATCCTGTTCGTCGACGGCCTCGTCTGGCGCTGGCGCGCGGACTCGTGGGTGCAGAGCGCGCCGGCCGAGCTCCTTTTCATGGCCGTCTTCTCGGTGCCGCTCTGGCTCGTGTTCGAGTGCTACAACCTGTGGATCCAGAACTGGCACTACGTCGGCCTGCCAGACAACCCCTGGCTGCGCCTGCTCGGGTACGGCTGGTCGTTCGCCACGATCTGGCCGGCCATCTTCGAGACGGGCGACCTGGTGTCGGTCATCCGCGACCACCGGGCCCCGCCCAGACGGCGCGTCGAGCGCCCGTGCCCCCCGTCGCTGACCGCGTGGCAATGGGCGTCGATTGCCCTCGGCGTCGTGCTGCTCGCCTGGCCGTTGGTGTGGCCCTTGCCGTATCTCGCCGCGCCGGTGTTCCTGGGGTTCATCTTCCTGCTCGATCCCATCAACGCGCGCCTCGGGGGACGCACCCTGTTCTGCGATTTCGGCTACGGGCGGCTCCGGCGAGCGGAGAATCTGGCGGTCGCGGGTCTCGTGTGTGGTGTATTGTGGGAGTTCTGGAACTACTGGGCGCGGAGCAAATGGGTGTACACCGTGCCCGTCCTGTGGGACTGGAGGCTCTTCGAGATGCCGCTGCCGGGCTACCTCGGGTTCCCGGCGTTCGCGCTCGAGTGCTTCACGATGTACGTGACCGTGCGGTGCCTGCTCTGGCGCGGGGAGGCGCGGGCGATCTCGATATAGATGCTGGTGCCGGCGCGGAGGCGCCGGCACGGAGGCGTGCATGGCGGCAACGACGATCGAGCGAGAGGTCAAGATCCCGTTCGCCTCGGCTGAGGACGCGCGCGCCGCGATTCTCGCCGCCGGCGCGAGCCCGCTGCACGGGCGCCGGCTGCAGGAGGACTGCCTGCTCGACGACGAGAACGAGACGCTGCGGCGGCGGCGGTGCGTGCTGCGGGTGCGGACCGAGGCGGGCAAGAGCCGCCTGACCTTCAAGGGCCCGGTCCAGCCCGCGGCGGTGAAGACGCGCGAGGAACTGGAGACGATGGTGGGCGACGGCACCGTGCTCCAGGGCGTGTTCGAGGAGCTGGGCCTCCACGTCTGGTTCCGGTATCAGAAGTACCGCGAGGAGTTCGCGCTCGAGGACGTCGTCCTGACGGTGGACGAGACGCCGGTGGGCGTGTTCGTGGAGATCGAAGGGTCCGAGCGCAGCATCGCGACCGCGGCGCAGGCGCTCGGGCGCGGCCCGGACGACTACCTGCTCGACTCCTACCGCAGCCTGTATCTCAAGCGCCGCGAGGCCCTCGGCCTCGAGGGCCCCGACATGGTGTTCGACGAGCCTTGACGCCGGCCCTCGCCGATCGGGCGCTCGTGCTGGCGGCGGGGCGCGGCACGCGGCTCGGCGTGCTCTCATCGCTGCGCGCGAAACCCGCGCTCCCCGTCGCCGGCGAGCCGCTCGTGCGCCGCACGCTCGCCTGGCTCGCCCGCCAGGGGGTGCGTGAGGCGGTTGTCAACCTGCACCACCGGCCCGAGACGATCACCGCCGTCGTCGGCGACGGGGCGGACCTCGGCCTGCACGTGCGCTACTCCTGGGAGCAGCCGCTGCTCGGCTCGGCGGGCGGTCCCCGTCACGCCCTGCCGCTCCTCGACGCCGGGCGGTTCTGGATCGTCAACGGCGACACGCTGCACGCGCTGGACCTCGCCGCGATGCAGGCGACGCACGCCCGCGCGGGCGCGCGCGTGACGATGGCGCTCGTGGCCAACGCGCGGCCGGACCGGTACGGCGGCGTCATGGTCGAGGACGGACGCATCGTCCGGTTCGTCCCGGGCGGCACGCCCGGGTCGTCGTTCCACTTCATCGGCGCGCAGCTCGTCGAGGCGGACGTGTTCGCGGGCCTCCCCGACGGCCAGCCCGCCGAGTCGGTGTCGGGTGTGTACCGGGCGCTCCTGGCGCCCGCCCCGTCGCGGATCGCGGCGCACGTGGTGGACGTGGCGTTCTACGACGTCGGCACGCCCGCCGACTACCTGGCGACGTCGCTCGCCGTCGCGCGGGCCGAAGGGCTGGGCGATCGGTTGCCGCCCGGACGCCGCGCCCGCATCGACGCGGGCGCCCGGCTGGTGCGAACGGCGGTCTGGGACGACGTCACGATCGCGGGCGACGTCGAGCTGACCGAGTGCATCGTCGGCGACGGCGCGTCGGTGCCCGCCGGCACCCGCCTGGCGCGCCGCGTGCTGGTGCCGGCCGGCGCAGTGGAGGCGCCGCCGGGCGCCGCCCGCCTCGGCGGGCTCGTCGTCGTTCCCCTCGCGGAGGACGTTCGCGCATGACCACGAGCCACGAGACCGACGCGGTCCTCGGACGCGTCCAGGCGTACCTGGAGGCCAGCGGCCTCGCGGCGCGCGGCGCGCGCGCGGTGTCGCTCACCGGCGACGCGTCGGATCGGCGCTACTACCGCGTCATCGTGCCGAAGGCGCCGTCGGTCGTCCTGGCGCTCTACGCGACTCCGTTCGAGTTCGAGTCGTTGTCCTTCGTCAACGTCGCGCGCCTGCTCGACCGGATGCCGGTGCCAATCCCGCGGATCCTCGGCCACGACGACGGCCTGGGAGCGATCCTGCTGGAGGATCTCGGCGACGTGACGCTGCAGGCGCACGTGGGCGCCGCGCCCGCGCCCGCGCACGCCGCGCTCTACCGCGAGGCGGTGTCGCTCATCGCCACCGTGCAGCAGCGCGGCGCCGAGCTGGCCGACCCGTCGTTCGTGCCCTACGGCGTCGCCTTCGATGTCGAGAAGCTGACCTGGGAACTGGAGTTCTTCCTCAAGCACTTCCTCGCCGCCTACCGCGGCGTGACGCTCGAGCCGGCCGCGCTGGCGGCGGTCCGGGAGGAGTTCGCGGCGATCGTCAGGACGCTAGCCGCCGAGCCGCGCGTGCTCTGCCACCGGGATTACCACAGCCGCAACCTGATGCTGCACCGGGACCGGCTCTACCTGATCGACTTCCAGGACGCGCGCATGGGACCGGACACCTACGATCTCGTGTCCCTCCTGCGCGACTCGTACGTGGATCTGGCGGAAGCCGCCGTGGACGACCTGGTCGCCTACTTCCTGGCGCTCAAGGGCCAGACCGCCCGCGCGGCGGAGTTCCGGCAGCGCTTCGCGGTGATGGCCCTCCAGCGGAACCTCAAGGCCCTGGGCACCTTCGGCTACCAGACCGCCGCCCGGCGCAACCCGGTGTACATCCAGTACATCCCGCGGACGCTGCGCTACGTGCGCGACAACCTCGCCCGGGAGCCGCGCTTCGGGCGGCTGCGCGAGCTGCTCGCCGCGCAGCTCGAAGAGCTGCGCTGACGGCCAGCCACGGGACCGCGAATCGCGGGTTTCGCCACGGCCTGCTACAATCATGTTTTTGGGCCAGCGAACGAAGCGGTCCCCCGGGGGCCCGCGGCGCGGTCGGAGGCCGCCCATGCGCTTCGGCATCTCGACGCATCTCTTCCACGGCGTGCCCCTCGGCCGGGAGCACCTGGCGGACATCGCGGC
Source organism: Acidobacteriota bacterium (assembly GCA_024641665.1). Classification (GTDB taxonomy): domain Bacteria; phylum Acidobacteriota; class Vicinamibacteria; order Vicinamibacterales; family JAHECP01; genus JAHECP01. The sequence goes on along the minus strand of JAHECP010000066.1, from coordinate 6,575 downwards.
GCACGGCTTCGAGGAGGTCGAGCTGTTCGCCACGCGCTCGCACTTCGCCTACCACGACGAGGCGGCCGTGGGGCGGCTCGAAGGCTGGCTGCGCGACACCGGGCTCGCCCTCCACAGCGTGCACGCCCCGATCTCGATGTCGTTCGTGGACGGCGTGTGGAGCCCCGCGCTGTCGAACGCGTCGAGCGACGCGCGGGCGCGCCGGGCGGCGGTCGCCGAGGCGGTCGCGGCGCTGGGCATCGCGCGGCGGGTGCCGTTCCCGTACCTGGTGCTGCACCTCGGCGTGCCCGACACCCTGGCCTCCGCGCCCGGCGTGAACAGTCCCGACGCGGCCCGGCGCAGCCTCGAGGAGATCCACGAGGCGGCCGCGCCGCTCGGCGTGCAGGTCGCTGTCGAGGTGATCCCGAACGCGCTGTCGAGCCCGGGCGCGCTGGTGACGCTGCTGGAGGACGAGCTCGAGCTGCCCGACGTCGGCCTGTGCCTCGACTACGGGCACGCCTTCCTGCTCGGTGACGTGGTCGACGCCATCGAGGAAGTGGCGGGGCACCTGGTGACGACCCACCTGCACGACAACGGCGGCGAGACCGACGACCACCGGATGCCGTTCGACGGCGGCATCGACTGGGCCACGGCGCTGGCGGCGACCCAGAAGGTGGGCTACGACGGCACGCTCATGTTCGAGCTCGACGGTGGAGCGTCGCCCCGCGCGGTGCTCGATCGCACGCGGCACGTGCGGAACCGGTTCCGCGAACTCATGATCTGAGCAGGGGTCCATGGACGCCCACATCGAAGACATCGCCCGCTGCGAGGGACAGACGGTCACGCTGAAGGGCTGGCTGCACAACCGCCGGTCGAGCGGCAAGATCCACTTCCTGACGCTCCGCGACGGCACCGGCTTCATCCAGGCCGTGATGTCGAAACAGACCGTGGGCGAGGAGGCATTCACGCGCGCCGATCATCTGGGGCAGGAGACTTCGGTGGTGGTGCAGGGTGTCGTGCGCGCCGACACGCGCGCGCCCGGCGGCTACGAGATCGACGTCACGAGCCTCGAGGTCGTCGGCGAGTCGCACGACTACCCCATCACGCCGAAGGAGCACGGCGTCGACTACCTGATGGATCGCCGCCACCTCTGGATCCGCACGCCCCGCCAGCACGCCATCCTGCGCGTGCGGCACGAGATCATCGACGCCGTGCGCGACTTCTTCAACGGCCGCGGCTTCATCCTCGCCGACACGCCGATTTTCACGCCGGCCGCCTGCGAGGGCACGACCACGCTCTTCCCCGTACAGTACTTCGAGGACACCACCGCCTACCTCACGCAGAGCGGCCAGCTCTACAACGAGGCGAACGCCATGGCGCTCGGCCGCGTGTACTGCTTCGGGCCCACCTTCCGCGCGGAGAAGTCCAAGACCCGCCGGCACCTGACCGAGTTCTGGATGGTCGAGCCGGAGATGGCCTACGCGACGCTCGACGACGTGATGGAGCTCGGCGAGGCGCTCATCGTCGCCATCGTCGAGCGCGTGCTCGAGCGGCGGCGGACCGAGCTCGAGACGCTCGAGCGCGACGTCAGCCGGCTCGAGGCCGTCAAGGCGCCGTTCCCGCGCATGAGCTACGACGAGGCGGTCGAGATCCTCAAGAAGGAGGGGCTGCCCTTCGAGTGGGGCGGCGACTTCGGCGGCACCGACGAGACGGTGCTGTCACAGCGGTTCGACCGCCCGCTGCTCGTCCATCGCTTCCCGTCGGCCATCAAGGCGTTCTACATGAAGCCCGACCCGGCGCGGCCCGAGCTGGCGCTCGGCGTGGACTTCCTGGCGCCCGAGGGCTACGGCGAGGTCATCGGCGGCGGCGAGCGGCTGGCCGACCTCGACCTGCTGCTGCAGCGCATCAAGGAGCACGACCTGCCCCAGGAAGCCTTCGAGTGGTACCTCGACCTGCGCCGCTACGGCACGGTGCCGCACGCCGGCTTCGGCATGGGCATCGAGCGCACCGTCGCCTGGATCTGCGGCCTCGAACACATCCGCGAGACCGTGCCCTATCCGCGGATGCTCTATCGGTTGTATCCGTGACCAGGGGTCAGGGGTTAGCGGTCAGGGGTCAGTAAGAACATCCTGCCACGCAGCCACAGCGTGACAGCGTGACGGAGGCTCTTCCTGACCGCTGACCCCTGACCGCTGACCCCTGACGACTCTCAGATGAAGATAGGCTTCCTCTCCCTCGGCTGCCCCAAGAACCTCGTCGACGGCGAGGTCATGCTGGGTCTCGCCGAGCAGGCGGGACACGAGATCACCGCCGACGCCGCCGACGCGGACGTGCTGGTAGTGAACACCTGCGCTTTCATCGACGCGGCGAAGCAGGAGTCGGTCGAGGCGATCCTGCAGATGGCCGAGCTCAAGCGCGCCGGCCGCTGCCGGCGCCTGGTCGTGACGGGATGCCTGGCCGAGCGGTACCGCGAGCAGCTGCGCGAGGAGATTCCCGAGATCGACGCCGTGCTCGGCACGGGCGAGGTTCCCGACATCGTCCGGGCGCTGGGGAACGGAACGGGCCGGCGGGAGACGGGCCGGCTGACCGCCTCCGCCACGGCTCCGGCGAGTCTCGCCGGAGCGCCGGAGGCGCGAAGGCGGAAGCCGGCTCCTGCGGAGCCTTCTGGCGTGGCGGCGCCGGTGACCTTCTTCCGGCGGAGCGCGGAGGCGGCCAGCCCCCGGCCTCTGGCCTCTGGCCCCCGGCCTCCCGCCTCCACCAAGGCTACGGCGGGCTCGCCGCAGCGCGAAGCGCGGAGGCGGCCGGCGCCCACGTACCTCTACGACGCCGACACCCCGCGCCGCCTGGCCACCCCGGGACACTTCGCCTACGTGAAGGTGGCCGAGGGCTGCGACTACACGTGCAGCTTCTGCATCATCCCGACCCTGCGCGGCCACTACCGGAGCCGTCCGGCCGGGTCGATCGTGCGCGAGGCGCGGGCGCTCGCCGAACGCGGCGTGAGGGAGCTGATCCTCATCTCGCAGGACACGACGTTCTACGGCGTCGACCGCGGCGAGCGCGGCGCGCTCGCCGCGCTGCTGCGCGAGCTGAACGGCATCGACGGGCTGACCTGGATCCGCCTGCTCTACCTCTACCCCACCACCATCCGCGACGACGTGCTCGACGCGATGGCCGACTGCGAGAAGGTCTGCCGGTACATCGACCTGCCGCTCCAGCACGCCTCGGACCGCGTGCTCAAGCGCATGGGCCGGCCGGGCACGCGCGCCGGCTACGAGCGCCTGCTCGCGCGCGCCCGCGCGCGGGTGCCGGGCGTCGCCCTCCGCACGACGTTCATCGTGGGCTTTCCGGGCGAGACCGACGAGGACGTCGCCGAGCTGGACGCCTTCGTGCGCGCGGTCGAGTTCGACCACGTGGGGGTGTTCACCTACTCCCACGAGGAGGGCACGCGGGCCTACGCGCTCGCCGACGACGTGCCGGCCCGGGTCAAGCGGGCCCGGCGCAACCGGGTGATGCGCCTGCAGCAGCGGCTGGTCGCCCGGCGGCAGCGGGCGCGGATCGGAGAGACGGTGACGGTGCTGGTGGACGGGCCGTCGGCCGAGCACGCGCTGGTCGTGGCGGGCCGGTTGGAGGGCCAGGCCCCGGAGATCGACCCGGTGGTGTATCTAACCGATTGTGACCCGACGGCTTACCGGCCCGGGACGCTCGTCCGGGCCGTCGTGGCGGGCGCCCGGGGCTACGATCTGGCGGCCCGTCCGTTGCCGTAACCCCTCTCGCGTGATATAGTTGGCTAGCGCAGTTTGGGCGACCTCAAAAGTGGGCGCATGCCCACTTTTTCTTTTTCGACGCCCTCCTGCGGGGGCCGTTCGTCCGACCCGTGCTCAACATCGAGCGGACGCGGGTCGCCACTCTGGGAACAGTACGTCGTGGGCTCTCCCCGCGCCGACATCGTGGAGCGCATCAGGACGTTAGCCGACCGCGTCGCGAAGAGCTGCTCGCTGGTGCTCTTCGACGTGCAGTTCAGGCGCGAGTCGATCGGCTGGGTCCTGCGCGTGGTCCTCGATTGCGAGCCAGGAGCGCCGACGGACCTCCAGGACCGCGGTCCCGAGGGCGTCAGGATCGAGGACTGCCAGCGGGTCAGCCATGAGCTGAGCGCGCTGCTGGACGTCGAGGCCGACGAGCTGCTGGACGAGACGACCCACGGCCAGGGGTATACCCTCGAGGTTTCCTCGCCGGGGCTGGATCGCCCGCTCCGGCACGAGGGCGACTACCGCCGCTTCACGGGCCGGCTCGCGAAGATCGTCGTGTCGGAACCCGTCGACGGCCAGATGCACTTCGCCGGGCGGCTTCAGGGCGTAGAGGACGGCGCGGTGCTCGTCGCCGAAGGGCGGCGGACGCACCGCGTGCCGCTCGCGCGCATCGCGCGCGCGCGGCTGGAGGTCGAGTTCTGACCCGGCCGCCTTCGCCCGGCCAAGGATGCAGGGCCGGGCTGGGGCGAGCCAAGCCGTCGCTCGGAGCGGAGACGGGGTGTAGGACGGGACCCTACAGCCAAGGCCGCGCACGGCGCGGCCCGCGAGGGAGCGGCGCGGGGCGATGGGGTCCCCGCGAGCGACCGAGCCGGGGTATGGGGCGGAGCCCCATGTGAGTGATAGGAGGGCGCGGTCTCGAGCCGGGCGGTGAGAGACCGCGGGTGCGATGAACAATCCGTTGCTGCAGACCATCGAGGCGCTCGCCAAGGAGAAGGGCATCGAGCCCGGGGTGATCATCTCGGCCATCGAAGACGCCGTCCTGACGGCCTCGCGCAAGTACTACAAGACGAACGAGAACCTGCGGACGAAGTTCAACCAGGAGACCGGCCAGGTGGAGCTGTTCGCGGTGAAGACGATCGTCGCGGAGGTCGCCGATCCGGATCTCGAGATCTCGCTGCACGACGCGCAGGAGCTCTACGGCGACGAGGCCGAGGTCGACATGGAGATCGAGTTCCCCAAGCCGACCGACGTCCTGGGCCGCATCGCGGCGCAGACGGCCAAGCAGGTCATCTTCCAGAAGGTGCGCGAGGCCGAGCGCGAGAACGTCCACGCCGAGTACAGCCAGCGCATCGGCGAGGTCGTCAACGGCACGGTCAAGCGCTTCGAGAACGGCGACATCGTCGCGGAGTTCGGCCGCATCGAGGCGGTGCTGCCCCGCAAGGAGCAGTCGCGCGCCGAGAACTACGCGGTCGGCGACCGCGTGCGCGCGGTGATCAAGTCCGTCAACAAGAACGCCAAGGGCCCGCAGATCGTGCTGTCGCGCACCGACCCGGCGCTGCTCATCAAGCTGTTCGAGCAGGAGGTGCCCGAAATCTACGACGGCACCGTCATGATCCGTGGCGCCGTGCGCGAGGCCGGCGACCGCGCCAAGGTCGCCGTCTACTCGCGCGAACGCGACGTCGACCCCGTGGGGGCGTGCGTCGGCATGAAGGGCACCCGCGTCCAGTCGATCATCCGCGAGCTGCGCGGCGAGAAGATCGACATCGTCGAGTTCTCCGAGGACCCGGTCTCCTTCGTCACCAACGCGATCAGCCCCGCGAAGGTGCAGCGCGTCTCGATCATCGACGATGCCGAGCGCGTGATGGAGGTCGTCGTCGAGGACAAGCAGCTGTCGCTGGCCATCGGCAAGAAGGGCCAGAACGTGCGCCTGGCGGCCAAGCTGACCGGCTGGAAGATCGACATCAAGAGCGAGGAAGAGAAGCGCCGCGAGGTCGAGGCGCAGTTCGCCGGGTTCGAGGCCGCGGCCGGCGAGAACGAGGTCACCGTCGTCGTGCCGGGCGTCGACCAGGAGGCGCTCGACAGCGTCTCGCAGGCCGGCTTCGACACGCTGGAGCGGCTCGCCGCCGCCTCGGTCGAGGACGTCACGACCGCCACCGGCATGGACGCCGAGACCGCCGAGCGGGTCATCGCCGCCGCGCGCGACGTGCCCACGCAGGCGGCCGACGCCGGCGCGACTCCGTCGGAGGCCGACACCCCGCCGGAGTCCGATACCCCGGCGGCCGAGGACGCGGCCCCGGCCGAGGAGGCCGTGGCGACCGACCGCGAGAAATAGCACCGGTAGGCTCGTGCGTGCGGCGCCCGGCGCACCGCGGGGCCGGGCGGGCCGGACCCGCACGTGAACGCAACAGAAGAGGACACGTTGGCCACTGTTCGGATCTACAAAGTCGCTGAGCTGCTGGGAACGACGAGCCAGGAAGTCATCGATCTGCTCAACAAGGAGCACGGCATCGTCGTGAAGAGTGCCTCGAGCACCATCGAGGAGGTCGTGGCGCGCCAGTTCGTGGAGCGTCTGGCCCGCGAGCGCAACCTGCCGATGCCGAGCCGCGCCGCGTTCACCGACGCCGCGCCGGTCGCCAAGGGCAAGCGTGGCGCGAAGGCGGAGCCCCCCAAGCCGGCGCCGCCGAAGCTGCCGCCGCCGCGGCTCATCAAGAGCGCCAAGGCGCACAAACCCCAGCCCGAGATCGTCGAGACGCCGCCGGTCGAGACGACCGAAGCGCCGCCGGCCGCGCCCGAGGCGCCGGCGGCGGTCGAGCCCGAGCCGGTCGAGGCGCCCGAGGCCGCCGCCGCGGC
>JAHECP010000232.1 GCA_024641665.1 Acidobacteriota bacterium | reverse complement strand
CCGCCCGGGTTCGCGCGCGCGCTCGCGCCGCTGCCCGAGGGCGCCACGCTCCGCAAGGGCCTCGGCGGGCGCGCGGACCTCGTCGTCTGGTTCGTGCGCTCGCGCACGGTTCTCGCGCGGGGCGCCCGCGTGATGGGTGCGCGCGCCGGCCGCGGCGGGCTGTGGGTGGCGTGGCCGAAGAAGGGCTCGAGCCTCGCGGGCGACCTGACCCAGAGCGAGGTGCGGCGCCTCGGGCTGGCCGCGGGGCTGGTGGACTACAAGATCTGCGCGATCGACGCGACCTGGTCCGGTCTGCGGTTCGCCCGGCGCGACCGGAAGATGGGGTCGGACCGCGATTTCCGCTGACGAACACGAAAGATGGGGTGTGACCCCATTTTCCGGAGGCATCATGACGACGCGAGACGACCGGCGGTGCGTGGCGTGCGGCCGCGACGCCAGCGAGACGCCGCTCATCCGGCTCGACTACCGCGACGGCACGTTTCACATCTGCCCGCAGCACCTGCCGGTGCTGATTCACGACCCCGCGCAGCTCGCCGGGCGCCTGCCCGGCGCCCAGCGGCTGTCCCCGGCCGAGCACCACGACTGAGCCTGAGGCCGGGGGTCAGAGGCCCGACTCGCGTCGGCCCCCGGTAGTGGGTCAGTTTGAATCTTCTGGCTCGCCGAATGGCATAGGTCTTGTCTCGCCTACTTTCTGAGCGGCTTTCGGCGCCCGCCTGAAGGTGACGCTGGCGTGTGCGGGTGGCCGATCGATCGTCTTCCCGGTCAGCAGGTCTTCGACGGTCAGAATCTGGAGTCGCCGATGCTGACCGTGCCATCGGGATTTCCAAAATCCCGCGTTGGCCGCTTCCTTTCGCATAGGTGGGGTCGGATCCTCCATGCAGATCAGCACGCCGATCTCGGCATGCTCGCGCTCGATGACGCCGCGCAGATCACGGACGTGGGACACATTGACGTGTCCCGCCTTGACCGAGAAGATAATCTGGCGTGTTTTCTCCTCTTCACCCTCGTGGAAATAGACCCGCCCGTCGATTCCCCTGTCCGCGCCTCTCTTGCCTTCGGTCGGTCGGGCGCCGACGAGCCCAAGCGCCCACCACTGGAACTGATACGGATCATCGCGTGCCAGCTTGGCCGCATCCGGCAATGACACGGGTTCGCCGATGACCTCGTACTCCGCCTTGCCGCCGAAGGTATCGGCGAGTCGGTGTCGAATCAAGGTGATGGCCAGACTCGTGATGTCAATGCCGATCCAACGGCGCCTGAGCTTCTCCGCAGCCGCGATCGTCGTCCCGCAGCCGCAGAAGGGATCAAGCACCGTGTCACCTTCATTGCTGCTGATCTGAATGATCCGCTCTAAGAGCGCCTCGGGCTTCTGCGTCGGATAACCCAGTCGTTCTTGTGCGTTCGCTGATATTGGTGGGATGTCGCTCCAGAGGTTCTGAACCTTCACGCCGCGCGACTCATCAAGGTACATCTTTAGGCGGAGCGCGCCCGTTCGTCTTGTCGGAAAGTGCAGCCGATGCTCAGAATCGTACCGACGCATCCGTTCGATGTCGCACGACCATCCGTTTGGATGGGGCTTATAGGTGATCCCATTGCTCGCGGTGTACGGAAACATGAGGTTTGGCCGTGGATGAGGACTGCGGAGTGTCACGGATTGCCACAGCCTGCCGTCAGGATCTTTGTTCGTGAAGGTCTCTCGAATGTACTCTGAATCAAACGGACGATATTGAGGGCTGAACGTGTACTCGTTTGACCTGGAATACAGGAAGATCATATCCGTAATGGCGCCGAGTTTTCGTTGCGGGTCGCCGTGGGAATGCGTCCGTTTCCACACGATTTCGCTCACGAAACCGTCAGGCCCAAAGACCGCGTCGAGCAATATTTTGAGGTAGTGGCTCGCCGTCGGATCGCAGTGCAGATAGAGGCTGCCCGTGGGTTTCAGCACCCTGCGCAATTCCACCAAGCGCGGGGCCATCATCGCGAGGTACGCCATCATGTTGCTGTCGCCGAGGAACGTCCGAAACGCCTGCATCGCTTCCGACACCTTCCCGCCGGCTTCGATTATCTCGGCACAGGCGCGGGCGGAGACCTCGTCCCACTGCCAGGTGTCCTCGAACGCCTTGATCTGCGACGCAGCCTGCGTCCCGTTGCGCTCAGCAAAGAGCACGTTGTAGTCGGCGTTCGAGTTGAACGGCGGGTCCAAGTACACGAGATCCACGCTGGCATCGTCCACGTGGCGCCGAAGCACGTCTAGGTTATCGCCGTAGTAGAGCCTATTCATGGCGGGCCGATTGTAGCTCAGGCGCGGTCGAGCAGGCCGACGATTTCCTCGATGGTCCAGATGTGGTCGGATACGCCCGCTTCCATGGCCGGGGTCACGCGGAGTGTCTGATGCACGCGGCCAAAGTTGTAGTACATGAAGTAAAGGGCCACGGCCGCCGCGTGATTTTCCACCTTCTTCGAGAAAGCGTTCGTCAACCGCGTGAACCGCCGCATGCTCATCCGCATCGTCAGGTTCTGACGCTCGACATAACTGGTCGAGATGTGCTTCGGGTCCGGGTCGCCCTGGACGATTTCACAGCGCGTACCGATGCACTGCGCGGGGCTGTACCGCTTCTCGCCGGCCGGATCGGAGCCGTAGAGCTTTTGGAGCACGGCATAGTCGACGTCCCCGCCGAATGCATCCTCGACCGCCGAGAGGTACGGCTTGTGACCGTCTGTGGTGAGTTGCACGCGGCTCCGCAGGCGGCTCGCCAGATCCGAGATGAACGTGAAGGCGGACCCGAGGTCCCGAGTCCCAACCAGGAATGAGGGCACGAGCTTTGTGTCGGCATCAATCGCCGTCCAGGTCCATACGGAGCCAATCCCGAACGTGCCGGCCTTTTCGGCCGGGACGTTCTTATCCTTGGCGCCGACAAAGGACCAAATCTCATCGCACTGGAGGCGACGACAGGGCAGATTCCGCAAGGTCTCATCCTGATACCCAGCGCAGGCCGCCCCAAGGGCCACGAGCAGCTTGACGATGGTGTTCTTCGCGACGCCGGTCATACGAACCGTCGCCCGGATGCTGTTGCCCTCCACTAGGGCCGCTACTACCGCCGTTCGCTTGGCACTCGTCAGCTTGTTCATACTGACCATTATGCTTGCACGTGCAGGCAATGTCAAGCGTAAATATTGCTGTTCTTGGCGCCGGGTGGGTTTAGAATTCGAGAAGTAGCCTCCTGCGGCGATAAAAAAGCGAAGCCTTCCCCGCCCAGAGGACGGCTTTGTGGTTCTTCGCTGGGTGGACGGCCAGACCGAAAGACGACCGGCCGTTACCACTGTGGCGTCTGCACTGGCCGGCCGATACGTCCGAATGGTGGTCGAGTGGGCGGTTAGGCTGGTTGTAGGCGAACCTGGCTGAGTTTGCGTGACGCGTGTTGTCGTCCGGCTGGGTGGTGGCCCAAGCCCAGGCAACCTCTCGGGAGAAGTGTATCACGAGAGGTGAGTTATGGGCCAGAGAGCGATCATCGTTCAGTTTCCGAGTGCAAGAGCCATGCGAAGGACAACGGACATCAGGGAGGCGCCAATCTACAACATCGCTGAAGGCGCGTTCTATGTTGGTGTCCCCCCGTCTACATTGCGGGCGTGGGTCCTCGGACGCCCTTTCAAGGCTGGTGGCCGCGTCCACTGGTCAGAATTGCTCATTGACCCAGCTGACGAGAGGCGGAGGTTGTTGTCATTCGCCAATCTTGCCGAGGCTCACGTGCTCCAGGCGACCCGGGATCACAAGATCTCGATGCGCAGCGTCCGAACGGCTCTCGATTTTCTCAAGAAAGAGAACCCGTCCCGGCATCCTCTTCTGACGCAGGACTTCTACACCCACCAGAAGAACCTATTCATCAAGCAGCTGCAACAGATCATTAATGTCGGAAGAGGCGGCCAGCTGGCTCTCGATTTACTCGATCCATACCTGGAACGGCTCGTCCGTGATCAGTCGGGATTGGTATTTCGCTTTTTCCCAATGCGAGCCAATCCTCACCGTCATGTGATGATTGATCTGCACGTCGCTTCGGGCCAACCAGTCCTCACTAAGAGCGGCATTCTGGCAGAAGTGCTGTGGGGTCGGCACGATGCCGGTGAAACAATCGAGGAAATCGCCCGAGACTACGATATTGACGAACGAGCCGTTGCCGACGCTATTGGGTACATCGCCGCCGCCTAGGGATGTCCGACCGGTGGTCGTTCTCGACCGGACGTTTAATTCGGCCAAGGTGGCTGCGCATCTCCAGAGCTTCCGCGAGTGGCGCGTCGAATTGCATGGCGCACATTTCGTTGGCGATTGCCCGGATCCTGTCTGGATCAAGGAATTCGCGAAGCGCGGATGGCTCATCCTTACGTGCGATAAGAAAATCAGACGATCCCCGGAGAACCAGGATGCCGTGAGGCATAGTGGTGCCAAGGTCTTCTACATGAATGCCAAGAATAAGCGTGCGGAAGACTACATGTCGGTATTGACGCTCGCACGTCACCAGATTTTGAGGATAGCCAAGCAGAACAAGGGTCCCTTCTTCGCATCAATTGACAGAAGCGCTAGGGTCACGCTGGTGGGACTTCGGATAGGCGAAACAAACCGGCGACGAACAAGACGAAAGTTCATTCCTGGCGCAGCATATAGAACGCGCCATTCATCACGACAAACCCATCATCAAGACGACAGCGCCTAGATTCGAGCCGCGACTTCTTATCTCCCCTTCCATCTCGTGCGGGCCGCTCGCCTGGCAATTTCGCGGCGTTCACGTGGGCTGAGCTTTGCGGCTCTCGCCCTCCCGCCCTTTGATGCCCCTAGCTTACTCAGGGCTACGGCTGCCTGGTTCCGCGTGTCCCGCGGTTCGGGCGGGAGCGGGCTTCCGTCCAGGCGCTCGCCGATCGCTTCCTCAACAACCTGCATGGCTCGCTGGCTGAAGTCGCGCGGCCGTGTCTTGCTTGCTCGGGTAGGCATGCCTCAGTATCGCACGACGGGCGAGAGATCGCCAGCCACACGATTTCCAAACTGACCCACTACCCGGCCCCCCCGGGGATGGCGCCGGGCCCGCGCCCTGGTGTAAACTGACCGTTCGGTCATTCAACTGACCGGCGGTTCAGATGGCGCGACGGACGAAACAGGACGTCCTGTCCGCGTTCCGCTGCGGGGAGATCCTGCGCGCGGCGCGGCAGGTCTTCGGGCAGAAGGGCTTCGCCAGGGCGGGCATCGACGAGATCGCCCGGTCGGCCGGCATCGCCAAGGGCACGATCTACCTGTACTATCCCTCGAAAGAGGCCGTGTACTGGGCGGCGCTGCGCGGCGGGCTGCGCGAGCTGCTCGCCGAGGTCGCCGCCCGGATGCGCGAGGTGGCTTCGTTCGAGGACAAGCTGCGGGCCTTCGCCGAGACGAAGATCCGCTACTTCGACGACCACCGCGACTTCTTCCGCATCTACCACGCCGAGGTCGGGAACGCGCTGACCCGGCCGGCGGCCACCGACCAGGAGTTCACCCGGATCTACCAGGATCAGGTGGAGCTGCTGGCGTCGGCCGTCCGGGCGGCCGTGCGGCGCAAGGAAATCCGCCGGGTGCCGGCCGCCCAGGCCGCGGCCGCGATCTTCGAGGTGACCCGCGGGCTGGTCGTCCAGCGCCTGATGGCGCGGCCGGCCGCCTCGGCGGCCGCCGACGCGGCGTTCGTGGTCGATCTGGTGTCGAAAGGACTGCGCAAGCCATGAGGAGGAAGACGGGGAAGACCGGGAAGACCAGGATCGCCGCCCTCGCACTCGCGGCCGCCGCCTGGTGCGGCCCCGCCGCGGCGCAGAGCGTCGCCACCGCCCTGCCGCCGGGCAGCCCCCTGCTCGGCAGCGTGCCCGACGGGACCGTCCTGCCCGACAGCCTGCCGCTGTCGCTCGCCGACGCGATCAGCCGTGGCCTGACGCACAACCTGGGCGCCGTCACCGCGCGCGACGCGATCGACGAGGCCCACGGCGCGCGCCTGCAGTCGCTCGCCCGGCTGCTGCCGCAGCTCAGCGGCGGCGTGGCCCAGTCGAACGAGCAGATCAACCTCGCGTCGTTCGGCTTCCCGGGCCTGCCCGGCATCGCGCCGATCATCGGGCCGTTCAACGTGTTCGACGCCCGCGTCTATCTCTCGCAGCCGATCCTCGACCTGCACGCGCTCGGCAGCGCGCGCGAGGACCGCGCGAAGCTCGACGCCGCCCGGTTCGGCGAGCAGGACGTGCGCGACCTCGTCGTGCTCGTGTGCGCGAACCTTTACCTCCGGGCGGTCGCCAGCGAGAGCCGCGTCGAGGCGGTGCAGGCCGAGCTCGCGACCGCCGAGGCGCTGCAGCGGCTCGCCGCCGACCGCAAGCAGGCCGGGCTCGTGGCCGGCATCGAGGTGCTGCGCGCCCAGGTGCAGGTCGCGACGCGCCGCCAGCAGCTCATCGCGGCCCAGAACGACCGCGAGAAGTCGAAGCTGCAGCTCGCGCGCGCCATCGGCCTGCCCCTCGCGCAGGGCTTCACGCTGACCGACCAGGTGCCGTACTCGCCGCTCGAGCCGATGCCGCTCGACGCCGCGCTCGACCTGGCCTACCAGTCGCGTTCCGACTACAAGCAGCAGGCCGCGCTCGTGCAGGCGGCCGAGGCCCGGCGCGAGGCCGTCATCGGCGAGCGGCTGCCGTCGGTCTCCTTCGACGCCAACTACGGCACCACGGGCCACGCGCTCAACGACTCGCACGGCACCTTCAGCGTCGCGGCCAGCGTGCACGTGCCGCTCTTCGAGAGCGGCGCGGCCAAGGGGCGCCAGCTCGAGGCCGACGCCCAGCTCCGCCAGCGGCAGGCCGAGCTCGCCGACCTGAAGGGCCGCATCGAATACCAGGTGCGCAGCGCGCTCCTGGACCTCCGCGCCGTCGACCAGCAGCTGCAGGCGGCGCGCACCGAGAAGACGCTCGCCGACGCGCAGCTCGCGCAGGCGACCGACCGTTTCTCGGCCGGTGTGGCCGACAACCTCGAGGTGGTGCAGGCGCAGGAGGCGGTCGCCGGCGCCACCGAGGGCTACATCGCCACGCTCTACACGTTCAATACCGCCAAGGCCGCCCTCGCGCGGGCCCTCGGCGTGGCCGAAGCGCGCGCGCAGACGCTTCTGGGAGAGACGAGCAAATGACGGCTGACGAAAAGTTCTCGAATGCCATGCGCGCCGCACGGTCGCGCCTGATCACGCTGGGCGCCGTCTTCGTGGGGATCGTCGTCGTGGTCGTCGTCTGGATGTGGATCGAGTCGGGGCACGAGTCGACCGACGACGCGCAGGTCGACGCGCACATCACGCAGATCGCCGCGCAGGTCCCGGGCACGGTGGCCGTGGTCGCGGTCCAGGACAACCAGCACGTCAAGGCCGGCGACGTCCTCATCACGCTCGACCCGCGCAGCTACCAGGCCGCCGTGGAGCGCGCCCAGGCCGACCTCGCCGACGCCGAGGCCGCCGCGCTCGCCGCCCGGACCGGCGTGCCGATCGCGTCCACCACGACGACGAG
>JAHECP010000231.1 GCA_024641665.1 Acidobacteriota bacterium | reverse complement strand
GGCCGGCGGCCCGGCCGGTGCCGCCGCCCGAGCCGCCGGATCCCCCGGACGAGGCGCCGGAGGCGGATGAGCCCGGCGCCGGACCGGAAGACGACCTGAAGGCCGCGTTCCTGGCCGAGATCCGCCGCGGGAAGAAGTTCTTCCACGGCACCGTGGTCGCGCAGGCGCAGCGGATCGAGGTCGCCGGCGACACGATCACGTTCAGCTTCTCGCCGACCCACCGCGCGCTCAGGACGCAGTTCGACCAGATGCGGCCGTGGCTCGAAGAGGCCGCGTCGAAGATCGCCGGCCGCACGATGGCGGTCGTCGGCGCCGAGGGGACCGGCGGCGCGGCGCCGGCCGCGGTCCCCGCGGCGGAGGTGGCGCGGCCCGCGAAACCGGCGCCCGCCACGGAGGACTCGCTCAAGGCGAAGGCGCTCGCCGATTCCGGCGTGCAGGCTATGCTCGACGTGTTCGCGGCGGAGATCACCAAAGTGGAGGAGATATGAGGCCGGGGGCTGGAGGCCAGAGGCCGGGGAAGCCCCGACCCTCGATCTCCGGTCCTGCAGGTCCCGGCCTCAGGCCTCCGGTCCCTGGCCCCTGATCAGGATTCACCCATGAACATCAACCAGATGATGAAGCAGGCGCAGCAGATGCAGGAGCGCCTGCAGAAGCAGATGGCCGAGATGCGGGTCGAAGCCACCGCCGGCGGCGGCATGGTGACGGTCGTCATCAACGGCGCCAAGCAGATCCAGCAGCTCACGATCGACCCCGAGGTCGTCTCCAAAGACGACGTCGAGATGCTGCAGGATCTGATCATCGCCGCCATCAACGACGCCCACCGGAAGGCGGACGAGGCCATGGCCTCGCAGATGGGCGGCATGCTCGGCGGCCTGAAGATCCCCGGACTCAACGGATGACCAGGTCGGAACCGCTGGCCCGCCTGATCGAGCAGCTGCAGCGGCTGCCCGGCATCGGCGCGAAGAGCGCGCAGCGGCTCGCGTTCCACGTGCTGAAGACCCCGCGCGAGGACGTGGACCGGCTCTGCGACGCGATGCGCGAGGTGAAGGACCGCGTCACCTACTGCTCGGTCTGCAACAACATCACCGACCAGGACCCCTGCTACTTCTGCACGCACCCCGGCCGCGACCGGCGGCTGATCTGCGTCGTCGAGCAGCCCGAGAACGTGGTGGCCGTCGAGCGCACGCGCGACTTCCGCGGCGTCTACCACGTGCTGATGGGCGCGCTCTCGCCGCTGCACGGCGTGGGGCCGGACGACCTGAAGATCAAGGGCCTGCTCGCGCGCGTCGCCAAGGGCGCCGACGAGGTGATCCTCGCCACCAACCCCAACGTCGAGGGCGAAGCCACGGCCATCTATCTCGCGAAGCTCCTCAAGCCGCTGGGCGTGAAGGTGACGCGCATCGCCATGGGCGTGCCCGTCGGCGGCGACCTCGAGTACGCCGACGAGGTGACGATGCACAAGGCGATGGAGGGGAGGAGGGAAGTCTGAATGTCGAATGTCGAATGTCGAAGGTAATTATCCCTTTGACAAACCCAATCTCAGCCGTTAGAGTCTTGCCACCTTGGCAAGGTCGCTCGCGAAAGAACGGCGTAACGGTATCGTAATTGCATTAGGTCTGACTGACAGTCACAGGCCCGCGCAACAATTAACGGTCGGCGGGCGTCTGACGATATAGAATACGACCCCTTGGAGAGGGTCGTCCTTCAGAACTGACCCCATGACAAAGGCTGTATCCACGCTACCGTTCCTGTTCACCTACAAGGACGCCGTGTACGGCAACGGCTTCCTCGCTGATGTCAACGCCTTCGGCCGCGTCCTCGCGAGGCAGGAGGATGACGGCTGGTGGTTCTACGGCGTGACGCCCGGCGATTTGGCGGCTTCGGGCGCCTCGTTGGTCGAGGCCCACGCAGAATTCCGCAAGGGCTTCCGCGCCATCCTCTTCGACATCGCCGAAGAGGTTCAGTCGTTCGAGGACTTCAAGTCGTCGGTCGAAGCATTCTTCCACCAGTCCAATGCGGTCACGCTGAACGAATGGGACACGGCCGTCGAGGAAGTACGGCGTGTCGGGCTCGACAAGAAGACCGACATGCTGGTCAGACCAGCGAACTCCAAGCCGGTGGTCGAGGTTGCGATGAAGGAACAACGCGATTTCACCACGGCCGACAACATCCTAGACGAGCCGGAACCCGCGCTTGCGGCCTAGGGAGATGGTCTCATCCAAGACCATCTCTCTGGCCGAAATCGAGCGGATGCTCCGGGCCTGCGGAACGGACTTCTCCAAGATAGTCCAGAAGAAACATCGGCACTGGGTCTACTGCAACGGGCTGATCTACAGAGGTCTGCCGCTCGGTAAACACGGACCTCGAAAGAATCCTGAAATCGAAATCGGCCACGTGAGGCAGTTGGTCCGGCACCTCGGAATCGACCCGACCTGCGCAGAGAAGCAGATTCCGACCCTTCGCCACTAGCGTTTGGCCGACCTTCGCTTCCTCGGCTTCTCTCTCTTCTCGGCAGTGCGCTCTCGCCTTCTTGGCTTCTCGCCCTTCGGCGGGGGCTTGACCTGGAGCAGGTCGGCCACGGCCTCACGGAACGCCAACCCCTTCAGCGACAGCCGCTTGGCGCCTCCGAGATTCGTCTTATCTTTGCCCATTTGACATCAACCTCAAACACGCCTATGATCCTGATCGGCGGACATCAAAGAGAGGTGCGAAGTGGCTCAAGTTACGCAGATTAACCCGGCTGCTGAGCCGGACAAGGCCAAGAAACCCAAGGTTCGGCCCCAGAAGGCAATCCCCACCGAGCGCATCAAGATCGAGAAACAGTTCGACTTGCTCCGTGCCTTCGTTGCCGCCAGTGGCCCGACGGCCAAAGCCGTCAGTAACAAGGACGCCGCAACCATCCTGAAAATGGCGGACACGACCGTCTCGCTGGCGAACAGCTTCTTTGTCGAAATGGGCCTGTTGACGAGGACGGCTAACGGCTTCCTCCCGTCGGCGGAGGTGATCACCTATGCGCAAGCCTATGAATGGAACCCCGACACAGCAGCCTACAAGCTGGCCCCACTGTTCTCGAAATCGTGGTTCTATGAAGCTGTAGCGCCGACACTCCAATTCACTGTCGGCGGGATGAACGAGGAGAGTGTGATCAAACGGCTGGCCGAAGTCAGTTCGGCCGCGCCGCATTATCGCGCCAATCTCAAGCTGCTCGTGGATTTTATGGAGACGACCGGACTTGTGCAGAGGGAGGGCGGCATGGTTCGATTGGCTCGCACGGCCCTTGTCACGTCCCCTCCGGCAGAGCGACCCATCGAAGGCGTTGCTCCTGACACGCGAGAACAACCGGCACCCAAGCCGGCGTTCTCGCAGCCCACCGAAGGCGTCGTCCAGTTTCACGTGAGCGTGAAGGTGGGAATGAACGAGTTCGCCAACTGGAGTCCGGATCGCATCAGTGCGTTCTTTAACGGTATCGCAGCCGTCCTTGCGGCGAAGGCGGCTATTGAGCAAGAGGCTGGCTCGGAGAAGTAGGCGAGAAAACGAAACGGCCGGGGGAGGTGTCTTGGCGGACATCCCCGGCCGTTCCTGAAGCCCATCAACGGTGAAGCAGATGGCAGCACGATGGCTGCGTGGCTTCGTGTGTATCTTAGCACGACCGCCACCACAAGCAACGGGCCGTGAATTAGTCGAAGGGAAGGGCTTGCTGCTGAGGGCCAGCCCTTCCCTCGGCCCGTGTACCAGTGGGGGGCGGTTAGTCCCACCGGGGGTGTCTGGAGCCTTGCCGGTGAGCGGTTCGAGCCCGCTGCCCTCCACTATCATACCGCCACGCCCGTCCTTTGAAGCGAATCCGGTCAATTCTGGCTCGCTCCTGCTGGCTGCTTGTACGTCAGCCGTTTGCCTTCGGCCCCAAGGACGGCCAGTCGCGCCCGCTCCGCGTCCTCGGTCTTACGGTACTCGTAGCGGAACGCGAACTCGTCGCAGTACCGGCCAAGGTGCCCCTTGCCGACGTGATGGTAAACACCCGTGATGCCGCGCTTGAGCAGCGAGAAGAAGCCTTCGGCCGTGTTCGTGTGGACGTTCCCCCGCACGTACTCGCCGTCGCCGTGCTTGACCGTTTCGTGGGCAATGAAACTGTGCCCGATCGGCTCGTAGATGTTCAGTTCGTCGGTCATGATCGTGGTGCGGTGGTCGATTCGCTCGCGCATGGCCGCACCCAGGTTGGCCGCCGTCACGCGCTCGACCGGGAACGCTCGCACACGGCCCGTTCCACGCTCGACAAGCGCCACCACGGGGACTTTCTTGCCCGCACCCCGTCCGTGCTTGCCGTGGACGCCCTTCGGGCCCACGTACGTTTCGTCGGCTTCCACGATGCCCGTGAGCTTCGACGCCAATGGCTCCTGAGTCATCGCGTAGCGGAGTCGGTGGGCCATGAACCACGCCGACTTGTAGGTAACGCCGAGCATGCGGTGAAGCTGATGGGCGCTCATGCCCTTCTTGCTGGCGCACAGTAGGTGGATCGCCAGCAGCCACTTGGAGAGGGGGATGTGGCTGTCCTCGAAGATGGTCCCTACCGTGACCGTAAACTGCTTCCGGCACTGGCTGCACTTCCAGAGCCCTTTTCGGGTCTTTGACCCAGGCTTGGGGGTCAGCCGGTAGGGGTCCGCCCCACCGCAGTGCGGGCAGGCCACGCCATCCGGCCACCGCATGGACTCCAGCAGGGCGCGGGCGCTATCCTCGTCCGAGAAGTGCTTGGCGAGTCGGAACAGATTCAGCGTTTCCATACCCCTAATATAGGCTTAGGGCCTGGGTTTGTCAAGTATATAATTACCATGCCGAATGCCGAATGCCGAATGCCGAATGACTATCCCCGTGCCGTGAGTTCCGCGTCCGCGAGAATGCCCTTCACCGTGAGTCCCCGGCGCACGAGCAGCGCCAGTCCCACGAGCACCCACACGATCACGCGCGCCTTGCGCACGAGCGCCAGCGTGACGCCTGTGGCGGTGCCGAGGCCGAGCACGTTGGTGAAGAGCGCCGTCCCCGCCTCGTCCACGCCCACCCGCAGCGGCACGAACTTGAACACCACGGTGATCACGCGGTTCACCGACTCCAGCAGGAACGCAATCAGCAGCGTCGGCGCCGTGCCGGTGAGCAGCCAGAGCGTCAGGTAGACCTCCGCCACGCCGGCCGCGTGGAAGACCGCCTCGAGCGCCAGCACGGGCACCAGCCGCCCGCGGCGCCGCTCGTACAGCTCGAACGTGCGCGCCTCGAGCAGGCGGACCCTGGCGATCCAGCGCACGGCGCGGCCGCCCGCCAGCCGATCGAGCACCGGGCTCACGACGGCGAGCCGGCGGCCGATCATCCAGATCGCGGCGACGAGCAGCCCGAGCATCGTGGCCAGCGACACCGCGCTGATCGTCCGCAGCGGCTCGGTCAGGTCGAAGGCGAGCAGCATGGCGATCATGCCGAGCGCGATGACGACGGCGACGGTCAGCGAGTACAGGAAGTTCTCGATCGCGAGCGCCGAGGCGGCCGGGCCGAGCGGCACCACCGGCCGCACGAAGGCGACCTTCGCCGGCTCGCTCACGATCACGCTGAGCGGCGTCACGTTGCCCAGCGCGTCGCCCGACAGCGTGGCGGCGAACGCGGCCGGGAACGTCAGGCGCCAGGGCGCCTCGATGGAGCGCCCCCACGCGACCGCGCGGGCCGCGAACCGCAGCCCGCCCAGCGCGACGATCCCCAGGAAGCCCCAGCCGACCTCGCGGGCGCCCTCCAGGATGGGGGCCACGCCCGTCCGGCGCACCAGGTAGACGAGCAGCGCGATGCCGAGCGCGGAGGTGGCGAGGCCGGTTATCCTGAACCGGAGCGAGCGCCGCAGAACGCCGGACGGGGAGGGGGAGACGCTGTCCGCAGGGGACGGATCGGATCGCTGGGTCATTGCCGTTCGCCATCATCCCAGAGATCCCGTGCAAAGCCCAGAGGCCGGAGGCCAGGGACCAGAGGCCGACGGCCCTGACCCCTGACCCCTGACCCCTGACTCCTGACCCCTGACCCCTGGTCTCTGATCTTCCCTTCCGGCATAATCTGCAACGATGCTCCCCGTCGTCTACCAGACGCCGGCAGCCATCATCCTGCTCGCAGGGGGGCTGCTGGCGTGCCTGGCCGGCTATCGGCTGTTTCGGCTCGTCCTCGGGATCTACGGGTTCATCCTCGGTGCGCTCATCGCCAGCTCGGCCGTGGGCGGCGCCGACACGGTGTGGCTCGTGGGCGCCGCCGTCGTTGGCGGCATCCTTGGCGCCGTCATCCTGGTGGCCGCCTACTTCGTCGGGGTGGCGCTCATCGGCGCCGGGCTGGCCGCGCTGGCCGTCAACCTCGTGGCGGCCCAGTTCCACGCCGATCCCCACCCGATCGTCGTCATCCTCTTCGCCATCGCGGGCGCGCTCGGCGCGCTCTCGCTGCAGCGCTACGTGATCATCGTGGGCACCGCGTTCGCCGGCGCGTGGACGCTCGTCGTGGGGGCGCTGGTGATGCTCCACCCGACGCACGCCGCGTCGGCCGACGAGGTGTGGCTGGCGTATCCGACCAGCCCCGCGCTCGCGCGCGGCTGGATCATCGGCGCCTGGCTTGCCCTCGCCATCGTCGGGGTCGTCGTGCAGTTCCGCTACACGGGCCGCGCCCCCAAGAAGAAGACGTAGGGGCCGCCTTCCGCCTTCGCTGAAGCTCCGGCGGACTCGCCGTAGCCTTGGCGGAGGCGGTCAGGCGGCCCGCATCTGGCGCCGACCCTCGCGTCTGCGCTAAGATCGAATTCCTGTGGTCGCCGTGCGCGGCCATTCCCAACAGACACTCACGCTTCGAATCTCGAACCGAGGAGGTTGCGCATGGCGGCGTTTTCACGACACGTGACGGTTGACTGGAAGGGCTCGGTGCTCGAGGGCCGGGGCGAGGCGAAGGCCGGGTCGGGCGCCTTCACGCTGCCGGTGACGTTTCCCCGCCGGGTCGGCGAGCCCGAGGGCGTGACGAGCCCCGAGGAGCTGGTGGCGGCGGCGCACGCGGCCTGCTACGCCATGGCGCTCAACGCCACGCTGGGCCGGAAGAACGTGAAGGCGGCCCGCACGGTGGTGACGGCCGAGGTGACGGCCGACAAGGGCGACGCCGGCATCAAGGTGGTGTCGTCGAAGCTGACCGTGGTGGCGAGCGGCCTCGAGGGTATGTCGGCGGCCGACTTCGTGGCGACGGCGAAGGCCGCCGAGGGGAGCTGCCCAATCTCGAACGCCCTCCGCAACAACCTGCAGATTACGGTGGAAGCGAAGGTGCAGTAGAAGGGCTCAAGGCTCAAGGGCTCGGGGCTCAGGGGTGACGCGGCGCGTCGCCCCTACCCCCACCTCGCGTTTGACCAAATGCGGCCGTTTCGGTACCATTGACGTTCGCCCGAGCCGGAGCGGCCCGCGCCAGCGGGCCTCCGGTGCGCGCCAGATCCTCAGTAGCTCAATGGCAGAGCATCCGGCTGTTAACCGGAGGGTTGCTGGTTCGAGTCCAGCCTGAGGAGCCA
>JAHECP010000230.1 GCA_024641665.1 Acidobacteriota bacterium | reverse complement strand
AGCGCGTGATCCACAACCTGCAGCGCCGCGCGAAGAGCCTGGGTTTCACCCTGGTGGCCGCTCCCCCAGCGACGGAAGGAGTTTCTTAGGAAAGTTGCCGAGATCCTGGGGATCCCCCTGAAGCCCCTCGAGATCGACGACACCGATTGATGCACGCCATCGCGGCCGTCACCGTCACGGGCGAGACGTCGGCGCTCTGTCGGAGCGTGGGCCTCGCCCGGGCCTCGTTCTATCGGCGCCGCGACCACGCGGCCCCGGCGTCGCCGCGATCGCCCAAGGCGCCCTCGCCGCGCGCCCTGGCCCCCGCCGAATGCCAGGCCGTGCTCGACACCTTGCACAGCGAGCGCTTCATTGATCAATCGCCGGCCGAAGTCCATGCGACGCTACTCGAGGAACGGACCTATCTGTGCTCCACGCGCACGATGTATCGCGTGCTGGCCGCCGCCGACGAAGTCCGCGAACGGCGCGACCAGGCCCGGCATCCGGCGTTTGCGAAACCCGAGCTCGTCGCAACCGCGCCCAATCAGATCTGGTCCTGGGACATCACCAAGCTGAAGGGGCCCGCGACATACGTGTACTACGCGCTCTATGTGATCCTGGACCTCTTCAGTCGCTATGTCGTGGGGTGGATGGTCGCACGGCACGAGCGCGCGCGCCTGGCCGAGCGCCTCATTGACGCGACATGCGTGAAACAGGGCATCGCGCCGCACCAGCTCACGATTCACGCGGACCGCGGGGCGCCCATGCGCAGCAAGCTCGTCGCGCTGCTCTTCTCAGACTTGGGCATCGAGGCCAGCCACTCGCGACCCCGCGTGAGCAACGACAACCCGTTCTCCGAATCGCACTTCCGGACGCTGAAGTACCGGCCCGAGTTTCCCGATCGCTTCGGGTCCGTGGAACACGCGCGCGCGGTCAGCCACCATCTCTTCACGTGGTACAACGAGGCACACCATCACAGCGGGCTCAGCTATCTCACGCCCGCCGATGTGCACTACGGCCGCGCAGCGACCATCCTCGATGTCCGTCATCAGGCTCGGCTGACCGGCTACGCCGCCCATCCGGAGCGCTTCGTGAAGGGACCGCCACGCCGGGAAACGCTGCCGACCGCGGTCTGGATCAATCCGCCGACAAAAACGGCGCGCGAGGATGCATCAGGAACGACGATCGTCACCCCGGACGACCCGCAGCATGGGGTGATCCTTGGGCCGCACGTCCCCTTGGAAGATCGATCCATCGTGCTCGTCAACAGCGTGGAGTCGCTACACTAAACGCGGAACCAGGTTGTCTCAAAATCATTGACGCGGCGCGCTCCGCCTCTTCCGAGACCCCGGCTTTAGGAGTTTTCTGCGCGACCCCGATCGGCACAATTTCCTCGAGTTACGTGCACGTGCGCAGGACGCAGACGGCTCTCCCTTTGGCCTCGCGACCGCCGGCCTGCGAAAGGTGGTGGGATTTGCACGACGGTTCGCCTCGAACCTTGATGACCAACCAGCCGCGGTTGCTTTCTCGGAACGAATCGTCTTGGCAGGTGCGGCAGGCCTTCGAGACCGTGCCTGGCTCCAGCCGTTCTTGGAGAACTCGCCGGACCGTCTGGCCCTTGAGGGCATGCTTGAAAGTGTTGCCTATTTCGCATCGGGCGCAGTCAAGGCGGCCACTGGTCCTATGTATTCCTATTATGACAAGTTGTTGGAACTGGTTGAGCAAGAGAGGAACCCGGCACTTCCACCAAAAGCCAAGGACAGCCTCAGATGGGTACTCTCAGTGATAGAAGAGAATGTGCCGCGGAACGTTCGGCACAGACGGACGGCCTTGTACGAGTTCTTGAACTCCAAAGGCTGGCCACCACACTATCAGGTTGTATGGCACACGGCGCTTGAAGCGTGGAATTGGGCTGTTCAGGCTTCGAACGCTCGGGGCGGTTTGACTGCGGACACACTTCCCAAGGCGGTTCCTGTCGCTGCGTTCCTCGGGCGACCCCAGAGTTTGCTGCTGCCGGTAGCGGAAGCTCCCGATCGCTGCAAGGCGCTGACGTTGTTGGACTGCGACCCGGCTGCCCTCAATTGGGAGCAGCTTCGTGCTGTGATCGGGGAAACGCGACACAAGCGGGACAATTGGCATGTCGCCGCCGATAGTGGCGACTGGCGAGCTGCGAATGAAGCTCTGCAGGACTTCGCCGACCCAGTAGCGTCCGAGATTGCCCGCCGAAGAGGCCGAGTATTCCCTTATGCCGGATGGCTCCTTTGGGCTTCACTCGAATCAATACTTGCGAACTACGACGCCACGCAGACGAGCATTGCGACAGCGGCTTTGGCGGCAATTGACTTGAGTCTTGAGTACTGTCGCCACCACCTCATCTCGGTCACAGTGAGCGAGGCAGGAAGAGAGTCTCTTAATCCGCGGGTGGCGGTTTGACGTTCGCCAATCTCTGGGCGGTGGCCGACGGGCCGACCGACAGCGGGTTGGAGCTGACAGTGAGCCGCCGCGAGTGAGCCGCACACGCCTGGCTTGACAATGGCACCGACGGAAAACACAGAAGCCGCAGGCCCGTGTGCTCGGTCGAGCCGGGTTGCTCTCGACTCCGCTCGGGCCAGGAAAGCCGGCCCCGACGAGCCGGCTAAAGCCGGCCCCCACGTACTGTGGTGAGCCGCTTTCGGCCAGGACCCCTGGGCCTGAGCCCCCAGTCCCCAGCCCCCAGTCCCGACAGGGTTACCAGAACAGGATATTGAGCGCGATCGTGGCGGTGAGGACGCCGACGGCCAGGACGACGGGGCGCCGGTACCAGACCTCGTGGGCGTTGCTCGGCATGGGCGTCAGGCCGTAGACGAGCCCCTCGAGCTCCTTCGGGGCGCGTGGCGCGGTGACGAGGCTGATCGCCCAGGTCAGCGCGAAGCACGCCGACCACGCCCAGATCGCGCCCCAGAAGTTCTGCGCCATGTCGGACGTGTAGGCGTGAACCATCGCGAGCTTGGGCAGCAGCGACGAGCTCGCGGCGACGCCCGTCACCTCGTAGTGCAGCGCCGCGGCGAGCGTGCCGCCCAGCAGCCCCCAGAACGCGCCGTGGCCGGTCGTCCGCCGCCAGAACATGCCGAGGAGGAACGTCGCGAGCAGCGGCGCGTTCACGAAGCTGAACACGAGCTGCAGCATGTCCATGATGTTGTTGAACCGCATCGCGACGTACGCCGTCGCGACGCTGAGCGCGACGCCCCACACCGTGGCGAAGCGCGCCATCCGCAGGTAGTGCTGGTCGCTCGCGTGCTTGTTGATGTGGCCCTGGTAGAGGTCGTAGGTCCACACGGTGTTGAATGCGGTGACGTTGCCGGCCATGCCCGACATGAAGCTCGCGAGCAGCGCCGTCAGCCCGAGACCGAGCAGCCCTTCGGGGTAGTAGCGCCCCAGCATGGCCGGGATCGCCATGTTGTAGTCGTAGGTCCCGTCGGGCAGCACCGGCAGGAGCGGCGACGTCCCGGCCGCAGGGTGCAGCGTCAGCGCCAGCGCGATGAGCCCCGGCAGGATGACGATGAAGGGGAAGAGCATCTTGGGGATGGCGCCGATGAGCGGCGTGCGCTGCGCGGCGTTCATCGAGTTGGCCGCCATGGCGCGCTGCACGACCAGGAAGTCGGTGCACCAGTAGCCGAACGACAGCACGAAGCCCAGGCCCATCACCATTCCGAACCACTCGACGCCCATCGGGTTGGCACGCGGGCTGCCCAGGTTCGCCCACACCTCGGTGAAGCCCTCGGGCAGCCGCGCCACCATGCCGTGCCACCCGCCCACCTGGCGCAGGCCGAGCCACACGAGCGGCGAGAACCCGGCGACGATGAGGAAGAACTGGAGCACCTCGTTGTAGATGGCGCTCGTCAGGCCGCCGAGGACGATGTAGCCGAGGACGACGAAGGCCGAGAGGAGGATGCTCGCGTTCATGTCCCAGCCGAGCACCAGGTTGAACAGCTTCGCCATCGCGAACATGCTGATGCCCGACGAGAGGATGGTCATCACGGCGAACGACGCCGCGTTGAACGTGCGCGTCTTCTCGTCGAAGCGCAGCCGCAGGTACTCGGGCACGCTGCGCGCGCGCGAGCCGTAGTAGAACGGCATCATGAAGATGGCGACGAAGGCCATGGCCGGGATCGCGCCGAGCCAGTAGAAGTGGCTCGTGAGCCACCCGTACTTGGCGCCGCTCGCCGCCATCCCGATCACCTCCTGCGCGCCAAGGTTGGCCGCGATGAAGGCCAGCCCCGCCGCCCACGCCGGAATGGCGCGGCCCGCCAGCAGGAAGTCGTCGCTCTGCCGCATCCGCCGCTTCAAGACGAAGCCGATGCCGAGCACCGTCGCGAAGTAGAGGACGATGATGCCGTAGTCGACCGGGGCGAGGTGCATGGGGAGGGATTCTAGCAGAATGTCGAATAGCGAATGCCGAATGTCGAACTACGGAAACGCTGAATGCAGAATGTCGAACGCTGAATTGGCGGCCCGGCGATCACGCTGTGGCCCGCAGGCACGCGTGACGGGCGTCAGCATTCGACATTCCGCATTCAGCATTCGGCATTCTCACTCTTCAGAGATACCTGAGCTCGATCGCCCTCCGCTCCAGCTCCTCCCGGAACTCGGGTGCGGCGATGTCGATCAGGGCGCGGGCGCGCTGGCGGATGGTCTTGCCGTAGAGGTCGGCGACGCCGTGCTCGGTGACCACGTAGTGCACGTGGTTGCGCGTCGTGACGACGCCGGCGCCGGTCTTGAGCGTGGGGACGATCTTGCTGACGGTCTCGCCCTTGATCGTGGCGGTGGCGGGCAGCGCGATGATCGGCACGCCGCCCTTGCTGCGCGACGCGCCGTAGATGAAGTCCACCTGGCCGCCGACGCCGCTGTAGAGGCGCGGGCCGATGCTGTCGGCGCACACCTGGCCCGTCAGGTCCACCTCGATGGCCGAGTTGATGGCCACCATCCGGTCGTTCTGGGCGATGACGAACGGGTCGTTCACGTACTCGGTCGGGTGCAGCTCGACGATCGGGTTGTCGTGCACGTAGTCAAACAGCCGCCGCGTGCCGAGGATGAAGCCGGCGACGATCTTGCCGGGGTGCAGCGTCTTCATCTCGCCGTCGATCACGCCGCGCTCGACGAGGTCGATGACGCCGTCCGAGAAGAGCTCGGTGTGGATGCCGAGGTGCTTCTTGCCGCCCAGCCGGCGCAGGACAGCATCGGGGATGCCGCCGATACCGGTCTGCAGCGTGGCGCCGTCTGGAATCAGATCGATGATGTGGGACGCGATGCGGCCGGCCAGCTCTGACGAGTCGGCCATGTGCACCTCGGGCAGGGGCACGTCCACGGGCACGATCAGGTCCAGCTTCGACACGTGGATGAACGCGTCGCCGAGCGTGCGCGGCATGTTCGGGTTGACCTGCGCGATCACCTTCTTCGCCGACTGCGCGGCGGTCTTGGTCACGCCCACCTCGACGCCGAACGAGCAGAAGCCGTGCTCGTCGGGCGGGCTCACGTGGATGAGCGCCACGTCGAGCGGCAGGTGGCCGTGCGTGAAGAGCAGGGGGATCTCCGACAGGAAGCACGGCGTGAAGTCGGCCCGCCCGTCGTTGACCGCCTTGCGGACGTTGTCGCTGATGAACAGCGTGTTCACCCGCAGGTGCGGCGCCAGCGCGGGTTCGGTCTGCGGGGCGCGACCGAAGGTCAGCACCTGGATGAGCTCCACGCTCTCGAGCTCCGTCGCCCGCGAGACCAGCGCGTCCTGCAGCTGCTCGGGCACCGAGCAGTTGCCGGTGATGAAGACCCGCTGACCGGACTCGATGCAGCGGACCGCCTCTTCCGCCGTCACGGTCCTGCTCCGGTACCCCTCCGTCCAGCTCACAGCGACACCCCCCGCACGCCGAGGTGCGACGCCAGCGTCGGGTGCGCGACCGCGCCGTTGTGCGTAGCCACGCCGCGCTTGAGCGCCGGCCGGCCGGCCAGCGCGGCCTCCAGCCCGTTCTGCGCGATGGCCCACATGAGCGGCCACGCGGCGTTGTTGAAGGCGTGCGTCGCCGTGCGCGCGACGACCGACGTCATGTTGGGCACGCAGTAGTGGATGATGTTCTCCTCGACGAAGGTGGACGTGCGGTGGGTGGTCGGCCGGCTCGTCTCGACGCATCCGCCCTCGTCGATCGAGAAATCGATGATCAGCGAGCGCGGCTTCATCGCCCGGACCATGTCGCGCGTCACCACGATCGGCGCGCGCGCGCCGGGCACCAGCACCGCGCCCACCACCACGTCGGCGAACTTCACGGTCTTGCGGACGTTGAAGTCGTGCGACACCATCAGCACCGGCTTGCGGCCCGAGCCGTAGAGCTGGTCGAGGTGCTGCAGCCGCGCCAGGTTCTTGTCGAGCAGGTACACGCTCGCGCCCGCACCGAGGAACGCCGAGGCGGCCGTCGCGCCCAGCGTGCCCGCGCCGATGATCACGACCTCGGCCGGCGGCACGCCCGGCACGCCGCCGAGCAGGATGCCGTTGCCGCCGCGATCGTTGCGCAGGAGCGCCGATGCCACCTGCGGCGCCATCCGCCCGGCCACCTGGCTGAGCGGCACCAGCACCGGCAGCGACCCGTCGTCCTCCTGCACGGTCTCGTAGGCGATGGCCGTGACGCGCTCGGCCAGCAGCGCCCGGACGACGTCGGGCTTGCCGGCCGCCAGATGGAGGAAGCCCATCAGGATGGAGCCCTCGCGCAGCCACGGGATCTCCTCGCTGAGGAGCGGCGCGACCTTCAGGACGAGGTCGGCGCGGCCGTAGGCCTCCTCCGACGAGTAGACGATGCGTGCGCCGGCCTTCTCATAGGCCGGGTCGGGAAAGCCCGCGCCGCGACCCGCGTCGTGCTCCACCGAGCACGCGTGCCCGGCCGCCGTCAGCAGCTCCACACCCGCCGGCGTCAGGCCGACGCGATACTCGTCCGGGCGCCGCTCGCGGGGAACACCGATATGCATGAGTGCCTCCTCACAGCCAACCGGAAATTGTGGTCACGGGCGGAAGGGGAAGTCAAACGCCCAGGGTGCACAGGGGTGCGCCGGGTGCAACGTGCACGGAGGTGCCAGGTGGCGCCGGGACTTTCGATGGGGCGCGTCTTGCTCTGAATGAGGAATGCGCGCCAGCGAGGTTACCGCGCCACCACGCACCGTGTGCGCCCCTGTGCACGTTGCACCCCTGTGCACCCTCTGTCCAGCCGTCCCACGGACGAACACCGCCGGTCGCCACCGCGAGGCCGCCGAACGCCGCAAGCGCCGGCCGGTCAGCCGGTTGCCGGGTGGGCTCCGAACCGGCACGCGGCTTGAACGGCATGACGCTGACGGTTGTGGGCACGATGCCGCCCGACTTCCGCGGCCTGAGCGGCGACGCGGATCTGTGGCTGCCGCAGACGCTCGGACCGGCCCTCTACTACCACGACTACCTGACGACGCCTCAGCACTTCCTGAACGTCGTGGCGCGCCTGCGACCCGGCGTGGCGCTGGCGTCCGCGCGGCGCGTCGCTGCTGCCGCTCGCCGAGGCGCGCGTGGACCGGTCGGCGGCGCGCGCGGGGTGGCTCATCTTCGGCGCGGCGATCTTCGTG
>JAHECP010000065.1 GCA_024641665.1 Acidobacteriota bacterium | reverse complement strand
GGACCTGTCAGCTCCAGCACCTCAACGCCCTCGCGTACCTGACGGCCGCCATTGCCGCTCATCGACGCCGTCAACCGGTTGCGCCATTGCTCAAACGGCCTCCGACCTCCTGAACTGTTACTCGGCGCCTGGCGGAACACACCCCCCAAGGCCCTTCTACCGGTGTCCAGGCCTCTGGTGTGTCGCGGCCCTTGTCTACCCACCAATGATTGCTTTGTTGCTCCGGAGCTTCCCAGCCTTGGAGTCGCACACCTGGCTCACCGAGTTCATCTTCTTCAGCGAGTTGTTTTGGCAGCCATTCATCGTCATCCCGCTCATCATTACCGTGGTGATGACCGTCAGACGGAGTTGCGAACGATTGGGTGTACTCATGGCGTGGAGCAGCCTTGGGCTCGGCTTCTGGTTCTTCTGGACCGTCTCGATTAGCCAACCTTGGTGGTGACTGTACGGTCCCAGTGGGAATCTCGCGAGTGTGCGGCCCCGGTGGGCACTGACGGGCTTTGTAGGCCTCTTGATGGACGTGCGGTGCTCGACAGTTGTTCTACCTGCCGCGTCGAACGCGCAACTTCCGGTCCGTTGCGACGACGAAGCTCCCCACCCAGGCGCCGACGTCTTCGGTGCTGAACAGATCCACGACGCGCTGGTAGAGGGCCAGGCGGCCGGGTTTGGCCAGTCGCACCACCAGGATGCCGTGATGCGTCCGCGGCCGGAATCGGCGGGTGTCCGAGAAGTCGAGATCCTGCGTGATGAGAAAGCGGTTCTCTCGCTGCGCCGCCTCCCAGACCAGGACATCGGGCTTGCCGGAAAGTCCCTCCCGGTGCACGGTTTCGGTGTCGTGTCCGAGACCGGCGAGCGCATCGGCCAGGGCGACAGGCAGGTTCTCGTCCAGCTTGATTCTCACCGGACCCCCGGGATCTCCGGGACCGGCAGGTCTTCCTGAGCGGAGGCCGCGGCGAACGCAATGGCCGCCCGGACGTCGGCCTCGGTCAAGCTCGGAAAATCCTGGAGGATGTCGGCTGGCGCCGCGCCTTCCGCAAGGCTCGCCAGGATGGTCCGCAGCGTGACGCGCGTGCCCTTGATGACCGCGTCACCGCCGCACACGGCCGGATCGCGGACGATTCGATCGCGATAGTCCATCGGGCAAGCTCCCAGCACGGCGATTGTACCTCAAGGCGGGAGCGGGCGACGGGGCCCGCCAGGGAGTGTGCTGCCCCACTGGGAATTGGCAAGCGGCACAGGGTGCACGGCACGCCGACTCGCCGGTCAAGCGTGGACGGCCGTCTCCACTATGTCTCCACGACGCGGGTCGAATCAGGGAGACGCCGGTGGACGGCGGAGGATCGCCGCCGCGTCGGTAAGTCGCACGGTGACCGCCGCTTGAGCCAGAAGTCGCGCGCCGTCACCGAGAAGAGACACTGTTCCTAGGGTTCGAATCCCTGCCTCCCACATATCAGGTCTTGCGAGGTCGCCCCGCGGAGCTTGCCGCGCCGTAGCACGACGTGCGGCCTGCCGCGCCGAAGCACGACGTGCGAAGGCGGGAAGGCGGGAAGGCGGGAATCCCTCCCTCACCGCCAGACTCTCAATGCCTGACCGCTGACCCCTGACCGCTCACGCCCAACGGCTCACGACCCACGGCTCAGGGCTCACGCTGGTCTTGCGGGGCCGCTCTGCCCCCTCAACCTCTGCCGTAGATCCGTCAGTAGTGGCAGAAACTGCCACCTTCGAGTGTCTCTTTCGGACGTCTTGTTTCACATATGAAACATCTCGGAAATTTCCCATTTTTCCTCTTGATCCTTGCTGCTGAGCCTGCGTAGAGTCTGACCCACGCGCGCGCGCCACCCCCCATGCGCGCGTGGCGTCGCCGCGGGCAGAAAGAGGCTCCTCGCGGGTCGCGCTCGCCTGTGGCTCGTGCCGCTCGTCGCCCTCGCGCTGACCGCCTCGGTCGGCGCCCAGAGCGGGAGCTCGCTCCGCCAGATCGGCCAGCTCCGGCTCGCCATCCTCGGCCTCTCGGCCGTCCCCGATCCCGCCGCGCCCGTCGTCCCGCGCAACACCCCCTCGGGCGTCCGCGTGGTCGTCCAGGGCGGCGGCGGCGACCTCGACGCGGCCGACGTCGCGCGCTTCTTCGGCGACGACGTGGCGGTCGAAGGCGACCTGACGGGACCGAAGCTCACCGAGCCGGTCGCCCTGTCGAGCGCGGAGGGCGCCGACCGCCTCCTCCTCCCGCTCCCCGCCCTCGCCACGGCGGGCGACTACACGCTGTCGAATCTGCGCCTCACCGCGGGCGGGCGGCCGGTGCTCGACGTGACGCCCGCGCGCCTGACGGTCCGCGTCATCGAGCAGGTGCTCGTCACGTCCGTCCGCACGCGCCCGCTCACGCTCCAGGAGATCCAGGACAAGGGCATCGTCCTCGACAACGACGACTACCTCGGCTTCGAGTTCACGATGGGCCTGAAGCTCGAGTCGAAGCCGGTGCAGATCACCTTCCCGGTGGTGTTCGACAAGGACGGCACGCTCCTGCCGGAGCTGACGCGCAAGGCGCCCAACCTGCCGCCGCTCGACGTGGACACCGCGCAGCTGCCCGAGATCGTGCCGACGATGCTGCGGCTCCAGCCGATTTCAGGCGCCACGCCGATCACGCCGCTCACGGGCGTGCCGATCGAGGAGATCCGGATCCCGAGCGTGCTGGTGATCCCGGGCAGCGTCGGCTATCTGAAGCAGTTCTTCTCGGCGCAGCTCTTCGTCGCCAACGGCACGCCGGTGGGCGCCAACCTCACGGTCCGCGACCTGGTGGGCACGATCCACCTGCCCGAGGGCGACGACCACCAGGCCGGCACGGCCGACGACCCCCTCACGCTGCCCGACACGACGGGCGGGCAGGCGCCGGGCGTGCTGCCGATCCGCACGCTCGGCCCCGACGGCGCCGCGGGCACGCCGGACGACGGCGGGACGATCGCGGCGGCGGAGCAGGCGCAGGCCGAGTTCCTCGTGCGCGGCGAGCGCGAGGGCTTCCACTCGCTCGACTTCGACATCACGGGCGTGCTCGACGGCCTGCCCGTCGGCCCGGTCCAGGTGACGGGCACGGCAAAGGGCGCCGTGCTCGTGCGCAATCCGTACTTCGACATCACGTTCACCGTGCCGGCGATCGTGCGCCGCGGCGAGCCGTTCCGGCTCTTCGCCACGGTGACCAACATCGGGCAGGGCCTCGCCAACGACGTCAACGTGGCGCTCGACGCGAGCCGCATGAGCGGCGCGCACCTGACCGGCGACGGCACGCAGCGCATCGACACGCTCCGCAGCGGCGACGCGCGCACGCTCGCGTTCCAGTTCGAGTCCGAGCGCACGGGACAGGTCGTCGCCAGCTACCTGCGGTTCGACACGACCGACGGCTCGTCGGGCGACCTGCGGTTCACATTGGGCGTGGGCGAGCGGGGCGTGGTGCTCTCGCCCGACACGCTCGTGCTGCCGGCCGCCGTGGACACGCTGCCCTCGACCCTCGTCGAGGCCGCGATGCGCGTGCTGGGCCAGGCGTGGAGCATCGCCAACGCGCCGCCCAACGCGCTCCCGGCCGGCGTGCGGCGCATCAGCCGCACGGTGGCCGTCGGCAAGGCGCTGGCGCTGGCCGAGGCCGGCGTGCGCGTGGCGCTCGGCCAGCCGGTCGCGGGCGCGGTCCGCGACGTCGCGACGGACTTCTACGGCGGCACGCCGCCCGACCTGGGGTTCGACCAGCTCCTGCGCGAGACCAACGCCGGCCGCGCGTTCGCCGAAGCCATCGGCGCCGAGCTGGCGGCGCCCGCGCTCGCCTCGGGCGGCGCCGTGGCCTACGAGCGCGAGCTCGCGCGCCTGGCCGCGTCGGGCCCCGTGTACGGCCCCAGTGGGGATTGGCGGGGCATTCGGAGGCTCGACTTCGTCGCGGCGGAGAGCGATCGACGGGAGGTGTGACGCGGCGCACGGTGCGGTCGCGCGTCATCGCTAGGGCAAGGTGGGCGCCGTGAACGCCCGCGAGGCGCAGCTCGGCTGACACCGACACCTTCGCGCAGTACGCCGCGGTCAGGCGGCGTGCCGCAGCAGGACGGGACAGCGGGGGTCGCCGTCGAGGTACGCGACGGTGAACGGCAACTGAGCGACGGTGGCGGGTCGCGCACGAGCCGGCGGCCGGGCGTGGGTGTGGGCCGGAACGAGTCGGAGATGCCGTTCGATGGGTGCGGCGCCGCCGAGGCCGGCGTGGGGCCGCAGCCACCCGTAGTAGACGAGCGCCGTGGCCAGGCGCCGCTCGAAGTCGCGGACGAAGAGCGCCGGACGGTCCGCGCGGATCAGCTCTTTGAGCGTCCGCCAGAAGCGTTCCAGGAGCGCGATCGATCCCGTCTGCCCGACCGCGCCAAAGCGATGCCGAATCCGCAGGCGCTGCGTCGTGCGGCGCAGGACCGCGGCGCGAAACACGCGGCCGCGGTCGGAGACCAGCACGCGGGGCGCACCGTGCACGTCGGCGGCGCGGCGCAGCGCGGCGGCGATCTGGGACGCGTGGGGCTCCGCGCGATAGACCGCAACCTGCACAGGCAGCCGCGACCACGCGTCCAGGATCCCCAGCACCTGCCACGACCGCAGGCCGAGCCAGCGCGGGACCGTCGTCAGGTCTACCAGCCAGACGTGATTGGGGCCGCTGGCGCGGAGAGGGGCGTGCGCGGGCACCTGGGGTGGCCTCGCGGCGGGCGAGTGGCGATACCGCCGGACCGTCTCGCGGCCGATGCGCACACCGGCGCGCGCGAGCGTCTGGGCGATGCGGCGGCTGCCGCCAAAACCCCAGCGGTCCATCTGCTGGACGAGATCGCGGACCACGTCCGCGTAGCGGCGGACGGGCGGCGCGGCACGAAGGAGCGTGCCGCCGGCGCGGCGGGCGGGTGCGGTCACCGCTTCCTGCAACCACCGGCCGACGGTCGTGGGCGTGACGAGGAACCGCGCCGCGGCCTCGCGAACCGACCACGCGTGCGTGCGCATGAGGACGAGGATCCCGAACCGCTCGCCGGGCGTGTAATGTGCCCGCTCGCGTGGCGGGATGCGGGCGAGCCGATCGCGGAGGTAGCGGTTCTCCTCGTCGAGGCGGGACAGGTCAATCCGGAGCTGCTGGACCGTGGCGGCCAGGGTCCGCTGGACGACCCGCGACGCCCCCAGGCGGAGCAGCGCCAACCCGACGGCTATTGCCAGCCCGCGGCGGGCGTGGAGGAGCAGGCGGACCGTGGCGCGATCGAACGTACGGTGAGCGGGAACCTCGGGCAGGCGTGACGCGCAGGGCATGGGGATGCTCCCGGACCGGGACGGGCCGTCAGTGGCCGTGACCGGCTCATCCTAGGCCGAGACGCGCGGCCCGCGACCCCGAGAATCCGCTGCTGCAATTCCCATTGGGGCCGTACACCCCGACGAAGAGCACGGGACGGTCGGCTTCGATCGGATCTTTGAGCGTCCGCCAGAAGCGTTCCAGGAGCGCGATTGACCCGGTCTGGCCCACCGCGCCGAAACGATGCTGGATCCGCAGACGGTGGGTGGCGCGGCGAACGGCCGCCGAGCGAAAGACACGACCCCGGTCGGACACCAGCACGCGCGGTGCACCGTGCGCATCGACGGCGCGTCGCAGCGCGGCGGCGATCTGGGGCGCGTGGGGCTCGGCCCGATACACAACGACGCCGACCGGCAGACGCGACCACGCGTCGAGGATCCCGAGCACCTGCCAGGACCGCAGGCCGAGCCACCGCGGGACCGTCGTCAGATCCATCAGCCAGACGTGATTCGGGCCGCTGGCACGGAGGGGGCTATGTGCTGGCGGCTGGGGCGGCAGCGCGGTGGGCGCCTTGCGGTACCGCCGGACGGTTTCGCGGCCGATGCGCACGCCGGCGCGGGCGAGCGTTTGCGCGACGCGGCGGTTGCCGCCAAAACCCCAGCGGTCCATCTGCTGGACGAGATCGCGGACCGCGTCCGCGTAGCGGCGGACGGGCGGCGCCGCGCGGAGGAGCGTGCCCACCGCCCGGCGTGCGGGCGCGGAGGCCGCTTCCTGGAGCCAGCGGCCCACGGTGGTGGGCGTGACGAGAAACCGCGCCGCGGCCTCGCGGACCGACCACGCATGGGTGCGCATGAGGACGAGAATCCCGAAGCGCTCGACGGGCGTGTAGTGGGCGCGCTCGCGCGACGGGATGCGGGCGAGCCGATCGCGGAGGTAGCGGTTTTCCTCTTCGAGCCGCGACAGGTCAATGCGGAGCTGCTGGACGGTCGCGGCCAGCGTGCGCTGCACCACCCGCGATGCACCCAGTCGGAGAAGCGCGAGACCGACGGCCACCGCCAGCCCACGGCGCGCGTGGAGCAGAAGCCGCACCGTGGCCCGGTCGAACGTGCGGTGGGCGGGAACCTCGGGGAGGCGTGACGCGGAGGGCATGGGGATGCTCCGGGACAGAGACCTGCCGCCAGCGGCCGCTGTGACCGGGACATCCTAAGCTGGGACGCGCGCCCCCACCCCGAGAGTCTGCCGCTGCAATTCCCAGCGGGGGCGTACACCCTCGCTAGCGACGTTGCAGCAGGGCAAAGTACTCATCACGGGAGATGCCCGCGCTGCGGAGATTTCCGCGGATGATCGACACGGGAACCTCGTCGTACGTGGGAATGATGATCGGCCGCGGGACACCGGGTTTGGTGTACGCCCGGGGGCTGCCGTCCTGACGGACGAAGCGAAACCCAGCGGCGAGGAAGACGCGCTCGAGGTCTCGCCAGGGGAGCGGGACGATTCTCGGCATGCTCAGACGGCGACCACTTCGGAATGCCGCTCGAACGCGACGAAGTCCGGCGCCGTCCATTGGTCCCCGTCGGGCACGTACCCGCTCTCCTCGAGCACGGTCGCGAGCGTGCCCATGTCCCGGGCGGTCGCCAGGAACAGTCGCACGGCTTCCGAGACCGCCTGGCGCGCTTCGTCCGGCGTGCGACCCGAACTGGTCACGTCGAGCGGCAGGGCGCATCCCACAAACTGGTCGCCTTCCTTCCAGATGTGGACGGTGTAGTCGACGCGAAGGCCGTCTTCCATGGTCAAGAGCTCCCAATGCCGGCGACTCGGACCATGATAGCACCTCCCGGGAGACCACCACGCCGACGCGCTGCGTCGTCGACACCGCCCAGCTACGACACGCGCAAGCTCGTCTTCGGCATGCCCGACACGAACGGCTTCGTGACCTTCGACGGCCCGGCGGGGACGCTGCCGCCGGGGAGCCAGGTGCTGGTCGTCAACACCGGCACGGGCGAGGTGGCGAGCTTCACGGCCGACAACGACGGCGCGGTGAGCGGGACTGTATGGCCCCAATGGGAATTGGCGGGCGGTTCCAGGGCTCACGTTCGGCGTTCCGGCGGCTGATCGGTGCGCCCTCGAGGCACGACGATTGGTCGGGCGCGGTGGGACGACGGTTTGAGTGTGCGAATCGGGTTGACGTGGCGGTGGACGGGACGCAGGTCGGCCAGGCCCATCGATCCGTCATCGAGAGCCGTGACCCAACTCAGGCCGCGCGCCGGAGGAGGCGGCGTGCGGCCTCACTGGGAATTGACGGGCGGAACAGAGTGCATTGTGCACCAGGCGTGCGGCGGTGCGGCGCCGTCGCTGGCGCTACGAAAGAACGAGCAGCGCGGCCTCGGGATCCTCGTCGAACCCGCTGAGCTGCAAACGGGCGCCGCGCAGAAGTCCAGCCACGTCGTCCGTGGTACAGTTGGCGACCTGAATCCAGACCACTTTCGGCGGCGCGCCGTAGACGAAGCTTCGCTGCCGGAAATCTGAGTCCTTCGACACGATGACGAAACCGTGGCTGGCGGCGTGGTCCCAGACAGCCTGGTCATCCGCGGCTTGCAGACCGAGGTCGCGCACGTGCTGCGATCCGGGGAACTCAGAGCCGAGAAGCTGAACCAGCCTGGGCGAGAGGTTCTCGTCGAAGAGGAGTCTCACGCAGAGACCTTCACGAGCTTTCGCTCGCGGTCGGCGGCAAAGGCGAGCGACGCGCGGATGTCGTCCCGAGTGAGGTCGGGAAAGTCCGCGAGGATCTGCTCTTCGGACATGCCTGCGGCGAGGTACTCGAGGACGTCGTAGACCGTGATCCGCAGCCCGCGCAGGCACGGCTTTCCCCCGCGCTTACCCGGCTCGATGGTGATGAACGGTCGGTAGTCCACGGCCGCAGCTTACGGCACGCCGACTCGCCGGTCAAGCGTGCGTATCGCGCCGTGCAAAATGTTACCGAGGGGAGATACGTCGCGCCAAAACTCCTGTTACCGAAACCAGTGTCAGCAAGGAGGGCGCTGGCGTGGGACCGGAGGCGCAACGCGAGTATTTGGCTCGGATGCGGGAGCGTTACGTGATCGCGACCCGACGGCAGAAGACTCAGCTGTTGGATGAAGCGGTCGCGGTGACCGGGCGGCATCGCAAGGGACTGATTCGGGCTTGGCGGGCGGGCCCGCGGCCCCCGCGGCGGCACCGAGCGGGCCGTCCGACCCGCTATGGCCCGCCAGTCGTGCGGGCGCTGGTGGCGATCTGGACCGCGGCCGGCTATCCCTGGTCGCTGCGGCTGAAGGCGTTGGTGCCGACCTGGCTGCCCTGGGCGCGGCGGCGGCTGGGCCTGACCCCGGCGACCCGAGGCGGACCTCGTGCGGATCAGTGCGCGGCTGTACGGCCCCAATGGCAATTGGGGGGCTGTTCTGAGGCCCGACTTCGTCGTGGCTCGGGACGATCAGCGACGGGTTGGCGCGGCGGACGGTGAGTCCACGGGCCATGGCGACCGCGAGGCGCCTGGCTGTGACGCATCCGAGGCGCAGGTCGACCGAGACCGGCGCGCGGCAAGCCGCTCTCAAGCGGCTCGGCGAAGCAGGATCGGGCAACGCGGATCGCCGTCGAGGTACGCGACGGTGAAGGGGAGCTGAGTGACGACGGCCGATCGTGCGCGCGCCGGCGGCCGCGCGCGGGTGTGGGCTGGGACGAGTCCGAGATGCCGTTCGATCGGTGTCGCACCGTCGAGGCCGGCGTGGGGCCGCAGCCAGGCGTAGTACACGAGGAATGTGGGGAGTAGAGCAGGTGCACCTCGTGCACCGGCGTGCACCCTGTGCACCTGTGATCGCAGTCTCTGTCTGGGAACGAGCGGTGGGCGGGAACCTCGTGGAGGCGTGACGCGGAGGGCATGGGAATGCTCCCGGACAGGGACCGGCCGCCGACGGCCACGACCGGGACATCCCAAGCTGGAACGCGCGCCCCCTCACCCCGAGAATCCGCCGCTGCAATTCCCATTGGGGCCGTACACCGCATCACAATCTTTGCTAAAGCCTGTTATTCGTGCTACCGTGGGCGTCAAGGGGGAGGAGCCCGAGTCCATGAACGTGTCGCTGACTCCGGAGTTGGAGCGGTTCGTGCAGGCCAAGGTCCGAAGCGGGCTCTACAACAATGCGAGCGAGGTGGTCCGCGAGGGCTTGAGACTGCTGAAGGAAAGCGACGAAGTCCGGCTCAGATGGCGAGAGCGGATCGAGCGCGGCTGGTGGCAGGCGCAGGCCGGGCAACTCGTTGACGGACCCAGGACGCTGGCCGAGATCAAGGGCCGCCTGAAAGGGCGAGCGAAGAAGCGCGCGTGAGCAAGGCATATCGCCTCACGCCCGAGGCTCAGGCTGGCGTCGAAGAGATCTGTGCCTTTGTCGCCGAAGACAGCATCGACGCCGCGCTTCGGGTTCTCGAGGAGTTCGAGCGGGCGTTCGACCAGCTTGCGGCCACGCCTGGTCTGGGTCATAAACGGGAAGACCTGACGAGGCGACCCGTCAGGTTCTGGGGCGTCTTCTCGTACCTCGTCGTGTACGATCCGGAGGGCACGCCGCTGACCGTCATCGCCGTGCTGCACGGTGCGCGAGACATCAAGCGCCTGCTGAAGAACCCCGAAACCTGAGACGTCGCGACGATGCGGTGGAGCCGATGCGCCGCCGGCTTCGCTGGCCCGTATGGAAGCTCCGTCTGAGCCTAGCTCGGATCGACGAGCCAAAGAACCGGCACGTGGCGTTGGAGGTGGTGATGTCACGGTGAACTGGGGTGCATCAAGGTGTCCAGCGTGCAAGGTGCACGAGCTGCGCGGTGGCGCGCTGGCTTCGCTCACGCGCAGCTTCTCTTCAACAAAGCCGCACCATACCGTGTGCACGCGGTGCACCCAGGTGCACCTGCGTTGACCGCCGGCACGTACGCTGGAATCTCAGGGACGGCTGGCGCGGCGGGCACGGGGAGTCTCCCGGACGCGGCGGCGGGGCGGCGGAGCTGATCAGCGCCGAGCCATCCTAGCTCGCATCAGCCCTTCCAGGCTGGGGATCTCGCTGCTGCAATTCCCACTGGGGCCATTCGGGTACAGAAATATGGGGCGAAGTAGGTTATGTGCAGCCGTCGTCCTCATGTCGATCTCGACGGTGTGTCCGGCTGCGGTCGACTCAACTCAAGGGTCGGTCACCGACCTTGTGAGGCAACTCAAGTCGGGCAACCGAGACGAGAGAGTGATCGCGGCCCAGAAGCTGCAGTCTCTCGGTCCAAACGCGCGAGACCTGGTTCCGGCATTGACCAAGGCACTGCTGGATGGCGACAGCGTGTTGGTTAGCGTGGCTGCGGACGCGCTTGGCGCGATCGGCGAGGCTGCGTTGCCAGCAGCGGGAGCGCTCATCGATCGAGCCGCCGAGACGAACGCATCGGCCGGCTTGGTCGGCGACTGCCAGGACGCCTTGGTGAAGATTGGGCCGGCAGCGGTCCCAGCCATGCTCAACCGTGTCATCGAGGTGGGGCGGCTCCGCCTGCCGAGCGGTGCGAGCGATCTCGAGCGAAGCAACGAGGAAATCGCGGCCTGGGACCGTGCAGCCCAGTACCGCGGTGCATTAATCGTGGTGTACCGGCAGTTGGGAACGGCCGCCGTTCCGCCACTCATGAAAGCGCTCGATTCGCCGGACCGGGGCCTGCGGTACGAGGCCGTGATGGCGTTGGGCTGGGTCGGCACGCCGGCCCGACCGGCGCTTCCCAGGCTGCGTGCACTGCTGGAGCAACAGAACGACCAGGAGTTCGACGAAGCCCTGCGCAAGACCATCGCACGCATCGAGAAGGGCTGAACGCGCGGGGGCGGCGCAAGCCGAACGGCCCGATCCCAGTGGGAATTGACGGGTTGTGTACGGCCCCAGTGGGAATTGGCGGGCGCTTCTGAGGTTCAGGTTGGCGATCGCCGAGGGCGCATGGCGACTCCTCGACTTGAGACCGTCGTCGTTCGAGCCGCGCGATGGAACCCACCTGACCGACCGCGCCGAAGCGGTGCTGAATCCGCAGGCGGCGCGTCGTGCGCCGCAGGACCGCGGCGCGAAACACGCGGCCGCGGTCGGACACGAGTACGCGAGGCGCGCCGTGCGCCCTCACGGCGCGCCGCAGCGCGGCGGCGATCTGGGACGCGTGGGGCTCGGCGCGATACACCACGGCGCCGACCGGCAGCCGCGACCACGCGTCCAGGATCCCCAGCACCTGCCAGGACCGCAGGCCGAGCCAGCGCGGCACGGTCGTCAGATCCATCAGCCAGACCTGATTTGGCCCGCGCGCGTGGAGGCGGCCGTACGCCGGCGCCTGGCGCGGCAGCGCGACGGGCGCCTTGCGGTACCGCCGGACGGTTTCACGACCAATCCGGACGCCGGCGCCCCGCGGGCCAGGCGCGACGACCGAGAATACGGCCTGTATTTGAGGGAGGAGCAACGCCGCCCGCGGGGATGCATCGCCGGCCGAATGCAGCCTGGCTTGTACCACGGGCTGCGGGTCTGGGCGATCCGCCGGTTCCCGCCGAAGCCCCAGCGGTCCATCTGTTGCATGAGATCGCGGACCACGTCCGCATACCCGCAAACCGGCGGCGCCGCGCGCAGGAGCGTGCCGACCGCACGGCGTGCCGAGGCGCCCGCCGCCGTACAGTTTCATTATTGCAACATACTCCAACGGAGCACATGCCATCGCACCAACATACTAGCTGCCCATACGATCGGCAGCTGACCATCAGACTTGGTAATCCAGACGCACCGCGACGCTGCCAACAAGCGGCGTCTTGTTCCTACCGGCCACGCATCCCGCGCAGAACCGGCGTTGACGGTGACGACACCCGTACCGATATTGACGCGGCCTTTCTGCCTCGCTAAACGTTAGCTTCGCCCTTGGCGTATCGAGTATGAGGCATTTATGGACCGCACGGGGGCGGTCCCATGAGAGTGACTCGACCGGGGGAAACACCAACATGAAACATCTTGTCCTCTTGGCGTGCGTCCTTTCGCTCTCGTTCAGTTCGCTTGTCTGGGGTCAAGCTGCCGGTACCGCATCCGGCGGCTCGATCTGGGGCAAGGTGTCAGACCAGACCGGGGGCGTCCTGCCAGGGGTCACCGTGACGGTCGACAGCCCATCGTTGCAGGGCGCACAGACGGTCGTGACGAATGAGCAGGGTGTGTACCGGTTTCCATCCCTGCCGCCTGGCGACTTCAAGGTGACGTTCACCCTTACCGGGTTCACGACTCTCGTGCGGCAGGGTATTCACCTGACCGCAGGCTTCACCGCGACCGTCGACGTCCAGCTGACCGTGACGAGCGTCGCGGAGACCGTGCAGGTCGTCGGCGAAGCGCCCGTCGTCGACGCCGTGAACACCCGCCTGCAGACCAACTACCCGAAGGAGCTGCTGGCATCGGTGCCTTCGGCGCGTGACATGTGGGCCATCCTGAGCACGGCACCGGCGGTCGAGATGGGCCGGATCGATGTTGGCGGCAGCATGGCCGGCACGCAGACGGCGTACCGCGCGTACGGCATCAACGGCCAGACCTTCCCGCTCATCGAGGGCATCATCGGGCTGGAGAGCAGCAACTCGGTTGGCTTCTACTACGACTACGGCTCGTTCGAAGAGGTGGACATCAACAGCGCCGCGAAGAGCGCCGATATTCCGACGCCTGGTATCAACTCGGTGTTCATCAGCAAGTCGGGGGGCGACACCTTTCACGGCGAGTTCTACGCAGACTACGAGAGCAAGGGCCTGCAGGGCCACAACATCGACTCGACGATGGTTTCCAAGTGGGGTCTGAACCCTGAATCAAACCGGGTCAACGTCAACCGCGACCTGAACCTCGGGGGCGGCGGCTACATCGTCAAGGACAAGCTCTGGTGGTACGGCTCATTCCGACACCAGCACATCGCGTTCAACTACCCCCAGCTGCCCACAACACCCTTCCTCACGACGATCTCCGACTACACCGGCAAGGTCACCTACAACCTGCCGAAGAACAACCGCCTGATCGGCTACGTCATGTGGGGGCTGAAGAAGCAGCCGTATCGCCTCGACAGCTTCCTCCTGGGCAACACGGATTATGTGTCGAGTCCCGACAGCACGTGGAACCAGTGGAACCCGGGCTGGGTCTGGAAGGCCGAGTGGAACAAGTCCTTCGGCAACTCGGTCTTCGCCGAGGCACGCATCGGGCAGTGGTTCGACGACTGGCACCAGAGCGGGCGAAGCGACGCTCCGCGTGTGGAGGACATCTCGGCCAACATCGTATACGGCGGCAACCGAGACTGGCTGGCGCACCAGGACCGACCACAAGCGAGCGGCGCCTTGAGCTACTACAAGGACGCCTGGCACGGGAGCCACAGCCTCAAGCTGGGATGGAGCTATCAGCTCGACGACCGCCGGGAGTGGTGGTACAACGGCTATCCGAACAACACCGTCAGCGTCCTCAGCAACGGCGCGCCCACGCAGGTCTACTTCGTGGCCGCCAAGCTCAATTCAGACAATAGGCTGTATTGGAGCAGCGTGTACCTGACCGACAACTGGACGATGAGCCGCGTGTCGCTGAACGTCGGTGTCCGGTACGATCGCTACCGCTCGGCGTACCCGGCCCAGTCCCGTCCCGACACCACCTACCCGGGCGATCCGGCCATCGTGCTACCCGCGTTCTCCGTCCCGGGCCAGAGCCTGGTGACCTGGAACGAGTTCGCGCCTCGCGTCGGCCTGTCGTGGGACGTGACCAACGACTCCAGGAACGTCGTGAAGGTGTTCTACGGCCGTTACTACTGGAACCCCACCCGCGACATCGCCAGCGGCGTCAACCCGAACACCACGACGGGGACACCTGCGGGACAGTGGCTCCGCTACGGCTGGCAGGACTTGAACGGGAACGGCGTCTGGGATCCGGGAGAAGAGACGGTCAAGCAGGCACAGGGCGGCGGGGTGGCCAACCAGGTGCTCGATCCCACCGTGAAGGACCCGTACACCGATCAGGCCAGCCTGTCGTTCGAGCGGCAGCTCGGCGCGGCTTTCGGCATGCACGTGGCGTACATCATGAACCGCTCGACGCGGCGGTACCAGGCCAGGAACACCCTGACGCCGCCGAGTGTCTACAACATCCCGGTCACGGTGGCGGACCCTGGTCCTGACGGCATCGTGGGCACGGCCGATGACGGGCCGGCGTTGACGTTCTACAACCTGGACCCGAGCCTGATCGGCAAGACGCTGAACATGACGACCAATGTGCCCGATTACGTCGAGGGGGGGCGGACGATCGAGTTGGCGGTCAACCGGCGATTCGCCAACCGCTGGTCGACGGGCGCGAGCTACGCGTTGACGTGGCGCAACGATTTCAACGGCATCCCCTACAACCCGAACGGGCAGCCGCAATCGCCCTACGTGCGCATGACCTTCACGAAGGTCGCCGTGTCGTACGAACCTGGTTGGGGGCTCCGTTTCTCCCCGTTGCTACGGTACCAGTCGGGGACGCCCTTTGCGCGTCGATTCAACGTCAAGTTGAACTACGGCACCCAGTCCGTGTACGTCGAGCCGACGGGCACCCGGCGGATGGACGCGCCGCTCCTCTTCGACTGCCGCACCGAACGGAAGTTCCAGGTCGGCCACAAGAGCAGCGCGACCCTTCTGCTCGACGCCTTCAATATCTTCAACTCGAACGCGGTCACCAACGAGAACACGGTCAGCGGATCGAGCTTCCTGCTGCCGAGCTCCATTCTGAATCCGCGCGTCTTCCGGGTCGGTGTCAAGTTCGCCTTCTAAGAGCCTCCTCGGAAGCCGCGGCTCGGCTTCGACTCGACCGACACCGGGGCAACCGCCGTTCGCCGGTTGCCCCGGTCCGTCGCACCGATCCGGGGTCGCGGGCTTCCCCTCCGCACGTCGCAGGAAGACGCACGACGGCTCTTCATTGCGCACTGCGACGAACCAGCGATGACGGTTCATCGGACCGGCGACGAGGTGCGCGCGGCCTCCTCCAGGGCTCGCCCGCGCCCCGTGTCGCCGAGAAGCGCCCACGCGCGCGCCAGGCCCTCACGGGCCGCGGCCGACGCCGGGTCGAGCATCAACGCTTCGGAGA
The DNA here is from genome assembly GCA_024641665.1 of Acidobacteriota bacterium. GTDB lineage: Bacteria > Acidobacteriota > Vicinamibacteria > Vicinamibacterales > JAHECP01 > JAHECP01. The sequence goes on along the minus strand of JAHECP010000065.1, from coordinate 14,319 downwards.
AGTGGCCGGCGGCACGGCCGGGATCGCCGCTCTGCATCTCGAGCTGTCCGAGGTTCACGTAGCTCGTCGGGTCGCGCGGGTCCCGCGCGAGCGACGCCTCGAACGCGTGCTTCGCCTCCTCGACGCGTCCGAGGGTCGCATAGGCGGCACCAAGCAGGTCGAGCGTGCGGCCGTCGGGCGGCGCCAGGGGGACCGCCTGCGTGGCGAAGCTCAGGCACTCGTCGACCCGTCCCTCGAGAAACGCATAGACGGCCGAGTAGTAGAGCGCCGGCCACGTCCCCGGTGCCCGGGCCTCGAGGGTCTGAACGATCGGACCGAGGTGGGCGGCGTCCTGCGCGTCGGCATAAATGGACGCGAGTTGAGCCAGGGCCGACCGATTCCCGGGCTCGTCGGCGAGGGCCTGCTGGCTCACGCCGACGGCCTCGTCGTAGCGACCGGTCGAGGCGAGCAGGCGTGCGGCTTCGATCCGCGCCTGGATTCTGCCGCGGGGCTGCTCCGCCAGGCGCGTCACGAGGGCCAGGGCCTCGTCGACGCGGTCCCCCGCCATGGCCGCGTGCCCCAGGGCGTCGAGCACCACGGCGTCGTCTGGCGCGAGCCCCGCGGCGCGGGACAAGGCCGTGAAGGCCGGAGTTGTCGCGTTCGCCTGGAGCAGCATCAATCCCCGCTCCTTCCATTGTGCGGCGCCCGCCGTGCGCCACACGGCGTCGATCGGCTCGGGGCGGGCCGTCCTCGCAGCGAGATCGCGAAGGATGGCGTCATTGTCGACCGTCGTGCGACCGTAGATGCCGCGAGGCGTCGAGAACTCGAGCGCCAGGCGGTCGTCGTCTTGGATAGGCGCCTCGTCGACATAGGCGCGGAGGGTCGAACCGTCCGCGACGAAGAGCGAGAGCAGGCCGAACGGCGACTGGACGCCGACCGTGGCGAGATCGGCAGCCACCTCCGGGCGCCCGAGTCCCTCTTCGAGGTGCCCGACCAGCGTGCCGATTGGGACCTGTCCCGCGATGAGCAGCACGTCGCCGTTCCCGATGAGCCACAAGCTGCCATGGGGGAAGACGGCCAGAAACGTGGCGACGATCGAACGCAGGTCACTCTCGGCGATGTCGTACGTGTGCGCCCACTGGCAGACGACGCCACCCGGCGCGAGCCGCGCGCGCATGGCCTGGAAGAACTCTCGGGTGAAGAGACTCGCCACGCCGGCCATCCACGGGTTGGACGGCTCGGAGATGATCACGTCGTACCGATCGTTCCCCAGCAAGAGGTGCGTTCGGCCATCTCCGAGCACGAGTTGGGTGCGGGGATCGCTCAACCCGTGGTCGTTCTCGCGGTCGAAGAACGCCGAGGCCGCGACGACCTGAGGAGAAATCTCGACGACATCCGCCCGCTCGATCGGGTAGCGAAGGGCCGAACCGAGGGTCACGCCGCTGCCGAGGCCGATGATGCAGATCTTCCCGGCCGGACCGTGCAACAGCATCGGCAGGTGCGCGAGCAATCGTTGCGTCAGCATGTCGCCGCCATTTGACGCATCCACCTTCCCGTCGATCGCGAGCGAGAGCGTGCCGGTCAGGCGACGCACCGTCACGGTACCGGCCGCGCCCTCGGCGTAGTAGAGCAGCGTGCCCGCTTCGAGGCCGGTCCGGACATCCAGGTTCTGAAGATAGGTGGCGGACTTGTAGGCCCCGCTCGAGAGGAGCGTCCGGTTCCACGCCGGCAAGGCCAGGGCGACGAGGACCGTCACCAGGGCCGCTCCGGCGGCGAGCACGGTGCGCGCCCGACCGCCACGCGAAACCAGAACGACCGCGAGGCCGGCCCAGGCCGCACCCGCCGCGGCCGCCAGCGTCGTGGTCCGGATGCCGAGTGTGGGAATGAACAGAAAGCCGGCCGCCAGAGATCCCGCGATGGCGCCCACCGTGTTGCCGGCGTAGACGAGTGCGGCATCCCGTGCCGCCGACGCCTGGCCGCGGGTGGCCGCTGCGACACCCAGCGGGAAGGCGGCTCCCAGCGCCACGGTGGTGGGCAGAAGCACCACGACGACCACGGCCGCCTCGGCCCGCATGACCGAGCCGAACAGGACATCGGGCCGCGCCACGAACCGGGCCATGACCAGCGGAAGATGGCCGGCGATGGCCACGACCAGCAGGCCGCCCAGCCCCACGGCGACGAGCGCAAATCCCAGCGCGGGCAGCGGCCGCCGGAGGCGTGTGACCAGCCGGACGCCCAACGTCGAACCCACAGCGAGACCGCCGATGAACGCGGCGATCAGGAGCCCGAACGCGTAGGTCGTCGGTCCGACGATGAGGGCAAGCAGGCGCGTCCACACGACCTCGAACACCAGCGCGACGAACCCGGACAACCCCAGGGCCATCGCCGCCACGACCGGGCGGGGCGGGTCGAGCGCGGGCAAGACGCGGGGACGCCGCCGGCTGCGTGGCGGCGTCCCCGCGGCCGGCCGTGTCGGGAGCGCAGCGGGCGCGCCGGCGCCTCGCGCGATGACCAGGGCAAGGGCCGCGGCCGAGACGTTGAGAGCGACGGCAATCAGCGTCGTGGAGCGTAGACCGACGAGCGGAAGGAGTACAAAAGCGGCCAGCCCGGCCCCGCCGGTGGCGCCGACGGTATTGACCGCGTACAGCGCGCCGGCGTCCGCGGCGGCGCGTGCGTCGCTTCCCGCATACCAGCGCACCGCGACCGGAAAGGTCGCGCCCATCAGCGCGGCCGGGACGGCGAGGACCGCCAGGCTGATCGTGATCCGCAGCAGGCCAAACCACGCGCCGCCAGGTCCATCGGCATAGGCCGCGGCCAGTGCGGGCCGGGCCATCGACAGCGCGAACGGCAAAAGCAGGGCGCTGGCCCCAGTCGCCAGCTCGAGGATCGCGTAGGTTCGAAGTGCCCGAGACCGGTCGACACGGGGTGCCAGGCGTCCGCCGATCGCGGCGCCCACAGCCAGGCCGCCCATGAACGCCGCCAGGACGGTGCTCACAGCGGCCACGGCGTGGCCAATCACGAGGGCCAGCAGACGCGCCCAGGCCACCTCGTAGATCAGCGCCGCCGTGCCCGAAGCGGCGTAGGCAACGAGAAAGAGGCGACGGCGACCCATTCCGCGTGAGTGTACCCCAGACCGCGCCGGAAGAATCCCGGATCATGGGCAGGTCGCACTCCTCGCCTGCGGCTCGCCGCGACGGGGACCGAATCCCTGCCTCACCGCCAAATCCAACGACTGACCCTTCGACTCGCTGCGCCCGCTCAGGGCTCACGGGAGTGCACCAAGGAGCAGACGGTGCACCGTGCACAGGGGTGCGCGGTCGCGCGATTCCTTCGCCGGCGCGCATTGTTCTCCTGACACCTGCTCGCGCCCTAAACGAAGGCGCGCTCCATCGTCAGCGCTTGGCCCGCCAACGCGCAGCGACGGCTGGCCTACACCCCGCCCGATTTCCGGGGCGATCGCGTGGTCGTTCCGTGGCAGTTCCGCGGGCGTTTCCGGCGCCCCCTTGCCCCGCGCGGCCGTGCGTGCTATTTAATAAGCATGCACTCACTTATTGTCGCGCTGGGCCGCGTCGACTTCGGCTACACCTGGCCGTGGACCTGGGGCCACCTCGTGCCCGCCGCTCTCTTCGCCGCCGCCGCCGTCCTCGCCTGGCGGCTCCGGGCGCGCCGCACCGCCGCCGTCCTCGCTCTCGGCGTCATCTGGGCGCTGGCCGCACTCCTCGTCGTCCACGACGGCCTCCGCTTCAACGCGCCCGTCGAGCTGCCCACCGCGCAGTTCCTCCCCCAGGGCGCCGGCCGCGTGCTCGACATGGGCAGCGGCTCGGGGCGCGCCACGGTCGGCGTCCTCCTCGAGCGCCCCCGGGCCCGCGTCGTCGCCCTCGACAACTGGAGCGCCGACTACATTGTCGGGAACAGCCCGCGGCTCCTGCTCGCGAACGCGGCCGCCGCGGGCGGCGCCGACCGCGTCGAGGCGGTCACCGGTGACATGCGGAGCCTGCCCTTCGAGGACGAAAGCTTCGAGGGGATCGTGAGCACGTACGCAATCGACCACCTGAGCCCGGACGGCATCACCAAGGCGCTCGCCGAGGCGCACCGCGTGCTGAAGCCCGAGGGCACGTTCCTGCTGATGGTGATCAACCGCGACCGCTGGCTCGACTTCGTCTACGGCCCACTGGCCGCGATGCATGGTTTCCACGACGTCCGGCAGGCCTGGACCGGGCGGCTGGCGCGCGCCGGCTTCGAGCCCGTCGAGGCCGGACGCCTGCCCGGCACCGCCTGGTTCCTGGTGCGGAAGCCCGCGCCGCGGCCGGCCGGGTGACGCCCGACGGCAGGGGCTCGTGTTGATGGGACGCTTCAAAGGAAGATAGAGTGGTCATGGGTCGGCGACGGCGCATCTCGGACGAACAGATCCTCGAGGCCGCCCGCGCGGCGTTCGTCGAGCACGGGCTGGCCGCTTCGACCAGGGACATCGCGAAGCGGGCGGGCGTGTCCGAGGGCGTGCTGTTCCAGCGCCACGGCACCAAGGCGGATCTCTTCTTCGCCGCGATGGCGCCGCCCGCCTTCTCGTGGGAACGCGCGCTCGGCCCGCGGCGCGGGCGCCGGGACGGCCGCGCCCGCCTCGAGGCGCTCGTCCGCAGCCTGATCGACTACTTCCGGCAGGCGCTGCCCGTCCTGCTGCCGCTCCTCTCGCACCCGGACTTCCGCTTCGAGGCGTTCGCGGCGCGTCACCCCGACTCCTCGCTCATCGCGCTGCGGCGCGAGATCGTGCAGCACCTGGTCGCCGAGCGCGACGCCGGCCGGATCGGGCCGATCGATCCGGGGCCCGCCTCGCTCGCCCTCATCAGCCTGGGCCATTCCGTCGCCGTCTTCGAGCGGCTCGGCGCCCACGGCCGCCGCTTCCCGGACGCGCTCGTCCAGGGTGCCGTCGCGGCGATGTGGAAGGGTATCGCCCCGCCGCCCCCCGAACGGCCCACCGCCCGCCGCCGCCAGAAGCGCGCCTGACCGGCCCCCCTGCGCCACAGCCCCTAAACCCCCGCCAGACGTCAGGACCCCCCGCCTTTCGCCCCGGCGGGCCTGCGTTCAGGTCGGATACAGGCTATTAACCCTAATTTCAAGAATATCTTACGAGCCTTCGCTTGCCCGGCCCCCCCTGGCCCGGCTAGCCTGGATGCAGGCCGCTGGTCCCCGTCCCCGGACGCCGCCTCAGGCCCCAGATTCACCCCGACACTCCGAGGTCCGTCATGTCGCCCGTCCTGACCCGTCTGCCCGTTCCGCCTTCGCGCCCCGGCGCTTCGGCGGGACAAGTCGAATCCTCCGCCTCCTCGCTGCGCGCTACGGCGAGACAAGCTCCGTCTTCCATCCGTGAGGCCACCGTCACCGCGCTCTATCTCTTCGACGTCGCCGACGCGATCGATCTCGCGGCGCTGCGCGCACGGCTCGGCGGCGGCGCCGAGGTTTCGCGCTTCGTGTCGAAGCCGGCGAGCCCGTCGTACGTGCAGTACCACGAGCCGCCCATCGTGGTGGACGGCGACGCGATCGACGCGCCGCGGATCGACGGCTTCCGCCTGCGCTTCAAGTTCTTCGACTACGGCATCGTGTCGGTGGCGCTCAGCCGGCCGTTCGAGGGCTGGTGGACCGAGCTCGTCGCGCTCGGCCAGGAGCTGATGGAGAACGACGACCTCGAGCGGACGGTCGAGCAGGTGTGCGCCACGCTCGTCGAGCGCTACCGGGACGCGATCGAGGGCGTGCGCCCGACGTTCCTGTCGGAGGACTACCTGGTCTTCGCGGTGAACCGGCTCGAGCGCCCGCTGACGGCCGCCGAGCTCGCCGACACGCACGGCGAGGAGATCGCGCTCCTCCTGCGCGGCGAGCACCACGCCCTCAGCCCGCAGGAGCAGGACGAGGTGCTGCGGCACCGGCTGTCGTACCTGGCCGACGACCTGGTGGTGCCGACGTGGAACGCCGCGTTCGTGTACGACACGGAGGCCGGCACGCGCGCCGCACTCGAGATCCTGGAGTTCGCCAACTCGCAGCTGCTGCAGTACCGCTACTACGACGAGCGGCTCGAGCAGGAGATGGAGCGCATCTACGCCGACCTGAAGCGCCCGCGCTGGTACGATGCGCTGAGCAGCCGCCGCCGGACGCGCGCCGCGCGGCAGCTCCACTCGCTTTTCATCGACGTGAACGAGATCACCGACAAGACCGGGAACGCGCTGAAGATCGTGGGCGACATCTACACGGCGCGGCTCTTCAACCTGGTGGCCGCCCGGCTCGGCCTCGACCGGTGGAAGCAGAGCCTGGAGCGTAAGCTCGAGACGCTCGACGACATCTACCGCTTCGCGGTCGAGCAGACGGGCATGTCGCGCGGCGAGCTCCTCGAGCTGACGATCATCGTCATTCTGCTGGTCGAGCTGGTGCTGTTCTTCATGGGGATCATGAGGTAGCCGCCTCCGCCAAGGCTTCGGCGGGCCAGGGGCCGGAGGCCAGAGGCCGGGGGCGGGCTGGCCTGAAGGCCAGGACTACGTACCCAGCTATAATCCGGCCTCGACACCTTCGATCTGGAGCTGAGGACGATGATCAGCAGACGCGACTTCGTGAAATCGGCGGCGGTTTCGCTGGCGGCCGCGCCGCTCGCGGCGCGCCCGGCCGGCGCGCAGGCCCCCGAGGTCCTGGCCCCGCGTTCGGTCCACCCCGTCGTGATCTCCGACCTGTCGGGCTGGGAGTTCCGGAACGGCGGCACGGAGAACGCAGTGCAGCGCGCCTTCCGCCTCATCACCGAAGGCAAGGACGTGCTCGACGCGCTCCTCGCCGGCGTCAACATCCCGGAGCTCGACCCGCTCGAGACGGGCATCGGCTACGGCGCGCTGCCCAACGCCGACGGCGTCGTGCAGCTCGACGCCTCGTGCATGCACGGCCCGAAGAAGCGCGCCGGCGCGGTAGCGGCGATCGAGGGCGTGCGCACGCCCTCGCTCGTGGCGAAGGCCGTGATGGACTACACGGACCACCACCTGCTCGCGGGCGCCGGAGCCCGCGAGTTCGCCCGCATGATGGGCTTCACGATCGAGGACGACCTGAACACGCCCGAGTCACGGAAGCTGTGGCTGGAGTGGAAGCGGCGCGTCGATCCCGAACACTGGCTCGACCCGAACGGCGAGGGGCGAAGGCCGAAGCCGAAGCACGAGCGGGACCCCGGCCACGACACCGAGGCGCACCTCGTGCGTGGCCCGGATTGGGAGTCGCGCGCGCTCGCGGCCGGTCGGTCGATGGTGCGCGACGGCCTCATCCGCGAGGGCAGCTTCTGGGGCACCATCAACTGCGACGCGATCGGCCCGACCGGCGACCTCTGCGGCGTGACCACCACCAGCGGCCTGGCGTGGAAGATCCCGGGCCGTGTGGGCGACTCGCCCATCCTGGGGGCCGGGCTCTACGTGGACAACGAGGTGGGCGCGGCCGGCTCCACGGGCCGGGGCGAGGCCAATCTGTATAATCTCTCGTCGTTCCTCATCGTCGAGGGCATGCGGCGCGGTTTGTCACCGAAGGACGCAGGCATGGACGCGCTCAGGCGCGTGCGCGCGAACACCATCGAGGCGCGCCTGCTCAACTCGAAGGGCAACCCGAACTTCAACCTCCGGTTCTTCGTGCTCAACAAGCGCGGCGAGTATGCGGGAGTGGCGCTGTATCACGCGGGCGAGACGCAGTTCGCCGTGTGCACGGAGCACGGCGCCGAGCGGCGCGAGCTCGAGCCGCTGCTGCCCGGAGCGCCCGAGGACTAGCCGGCCTCAGGGGTCGGTCCCTGGCGATGGTGCTGGCCTGTCACCCAGTCCCCGTTACAATGTCGGGATGGCCCCTCGCGTCCGCTTCGCTCCGTCGCCCACCGGCTACCTCCACGTCGGAGGCGCCCGCACGGCGCTCTTCAACTGGCTCTTCGCCCGCCGCCACGGCGGCGTCATGGTGCTGCGCATCGAGGACACCGACGTCGAGCGCTCGTCCGACGAGATGGTCACCGGCATCCTCGACGGCCTCCGGTGGCTGGGCATCGACTGGGACGAGGGGCCGGAGGTCGGCGGCGGCCACGGCCCGTACTTCCAGTCCGAGCGGCTCGACCGCTACCGCGCGACCGCCGAGCGGCTCGTCGCCGAGGGACACGCGTACTACTGCTACTGCACGCCCGAGCAGCTGAACCAGAAGCGCGAGCAGGCACAGGCCCGCGGCGAGGGCTGGACGTACGACCGCGCGTGCCGCGACCTCCCGGACGAGGAGATCGCGCGGCGCGAAGGCGAGCGCCAGCCGCGCGCGATCCGCTTCAAGGTGCCCGACGGCCAGACGGAGTTCACCGATCTCGTCCGCGGCCGCATCGTCTTCGACCACGCCAACCTCGAGGACTTCGTCGTCCTGCGCTCCGACAGCCACCCCACCTACCACCTCTCGGTCGTCGTGGACGACGTGGACATGGCGATCACGCACGTGGTGCGGGGCGAGGACCACATCTCGAACACGCCGAAGCAGGTGCTGCTCTACGGCGCGCTCGGCCAGCCGACGCCCGCCTTCGCGCACGTGCCGCTCATCCTCGGGCCCGACAAGAAGCGCCTGAGCAAGCGCCACGGCGCGACCTCCGTGATGGAGTACGAGCGGATCGGCTACCTGCCGGAGGCGATGTTCAACTTCCTGGCGCTCCTCGGCTGGTCGCCCGGCGACGACCGCGAGCTGATGACGCGCGACGAGCTCGTCGCGGCCTTCTCGCTCGAGGGCATCAGCGGCGGGAACGCGGTCTTCAACCCCGAGAAGCTCGACTGGTTCAACCACCAGCACCTGCTGCGGCTCTCGGACGACGAGCTGCTGGATCGGCTGGAGCCGCGGCTCGCGGCGGCCGGCTTGTGGCAGCACACCTTCCGCGGCGCGGAGCGCGCCTGGTTCTTCAAGGTCGTCGACCAGCTCCGGCCGCGCTGCAAGAAGCTGCCCGAGTTCGTCGAGCAGGGCCGGCCCTTCTTCGGCGAGCCCGACGCCTACGACCCCGACGCGGTGGCGAAGCGGCTCGGCGAGCCGGGCCTCGCCGACCACATGCGCGCGCTCGCGGCCGCCTACGCCGGCTGCGCGTTCGACGAGGCGACGCTCGAGCAGGTGCTGCGGCAGGTGGCCGAGTCGCGCGGCGTGAAGGCGGGCGTGCTCATCCACGCCACGCGCATCGCGATGACGGGGCGGATGGTGAGCCCGGGGCTGTTCGAGATGCTGAGCCTGCTCGGGAAGGATCGAGTGGAGCGACGGATCGAACGGCTGGTGACGTTCCTCGAGGAGAAATAGGGACGGGAGCTATTTCCCAATGGCCGGATCGGGGAAATAGCTCCCGTCCCTATTTCTCCCTCACCACCGCAATACCCGCCATCCCCTCCACTCCGGTCCCTCCTCGACATATCTCCACTCGGGATTCTGCCCGACATCCCGCAGGTTCCGGCACACCTCGTCGAAGGTGGCAAGGTGCTCGTCCGCGCACTCGGAGTAGGAGATGAAGTCGAACTGCCCGTCGACGCCCGGACCGTCGGGGTGGTGATAGACCTGGCGGTAGATCGCGGCGATGCCCGCGGCCGCCGCGCGGGCGTGGCCCTTGGCGGCCGGGTCGTGCCCGTTCGGCGAAGGGTAGAAGTACGCGTGGCGGTCGAGCGGGTTCATCGCCCACCACTCCGCGCGCTTCCTCACCGGAATGATGATGGCGTTGCGCACCGAGCGGCCGGTCGTGCGGGGCATGGCCGGCTTGAAGGCGTAGGCGTACATCTCGGCGCTCGTGTACTGCGGCACCCGGATGGCGCCGTCGAGCGCCGCGACCTCGCTGCCCTCGCCCAGCCGCCGCCGGAGCTCGGCCTCGACGTCCTCGAGTCGCGGCCGGTACTTCGAGCAGATCTGGACGGCGTAGCGCGCGCCGGCCAGCCCGTCCCCTCCACGCGGTCCGTTCGCGACGAGGAACTGGATGGTCTCGTGCGGCGGCGCGTCGTGCTGGCTCTCGGCGTCGAAATCGTTGAAGAAGCCCCGCGCGATGCACGCGCCGGCCTGCCGCAGCCGCGCGTGCGCGCTGTCGGCGTCATCGCGCGGCGACACGAACAGGAACTTGGTGAACGCGAGGTTCACGCCCAGGTGGTTCGTGCCGACGCTGTAGGTGTTCGGGCCTGGCATGTGCAGGGGCTCGTGCCACCCCCAGGTGGGACGGGTGGCACAAGTCCCCTATCGGACCCGGCCCGGCCCGGCTGTAAGGCCGGGCGTGCAGGCGCGTGCAGGTGTATGCAGCCGTACGTAGTGTCGGGCTTGAGCCCGGCCTGGCAAGCTCGCCTGAAGGCCAGCGCTACGTAGAAGCGGTTTCACAACCCTCGCGGGTGGCGCCGGACGGGCGCCCGCCGGCGCGGAAGGCCCTCAGCCGTGGTCACGTTTGTGGGCCTGAGCACCGGTGGGCTGTCCGGCGACAGGACCCGCCACGGTTGTGAAACTGCTTCTAACCACAACTACCCACGTGCACGAGCAACATTTCATAGCTCTCAGAGCCGTGCACGTCGTAGCCGAGCTTGCACGCGTCGGTCTTGAGCTGATCCTCGACCGTGGCGGCGTTCGCCCCGCCCCACAGGTACCGCGCGGCGGTGCCGGCGACGTGCGGCGTCGCCATCGACGTGCCCGACATGGTGGTGGTGCCGCCGCCGGCCTTCGTCGAAAGGATGTTCACGCCGGGCGCCCAGAGATCGACGCAGGAGCCGTAATTGCTCCACGACGCCTTCACGTCGGACCAGTCCGTGGCGGCGACGGTGATGACGCCGTCGGCCGTGCCGGCCCGCGCGGGCGAGTAGTTGCACGCGTCGGCGTCGTCGTTCCCCGCCGCAATCGCGTACACGACGCCGGTCTTTGCCGAGTCGGTCACCGCCTTGTCGAGCGCCTGGCTGGGGCTGCCGCCCAGGCTCATGTTGGCGACCGCTGGCGTCACGGCGTGCGCCGTGACCCAGTCCACGCCCGCGATCACCCCCGACGTCCAGCCGCTGCCGCTGCAGCCCAGCACCTTCACCGCCACGAGCGGCGCGCCGGGCACGACGCCCACGACGTCGATCGTGTTGTTCAGCGCCGCCACCGTGCCCGCCACGTGCGTGCCGTGCCCATTGCAGTCCTTGTTCGGCCCGCCCGCGAAGTTCACGAAGCCCACCACGTTGAGGTCGGGCTGGCTTGTGTCGATGCCGGTGTCGATGATGTAGGCGTGCACGTTCGAGAAGCCGTTCGATGTCCACGCCGCTCCGTCCGGGGCATTGAGGTCGTCGGCGCCGATGCGGTGGATGCCCCACGGCAGCACCTGCGCGGGCTCACCGCCGCCGCCGTGGCCGCTGCCCCCGCCCGGCCGCTTGGCCGCGCTCTGCACGATGGTCATGACGCCGTCGGGCTCGATCGCGGCCACCAGCGGGTCGTTCCGGAGCGCGCGGATCTGCGCGCCGGTGAGACGCGCGGAAAAGCCGCGAAGCGCGGCGCTGTACACGTGATCGGCCCGGAAGCCGTACTCGGCCTCGAGCGTCTGCACGGTGCCGACCACGTCGTGGTTCAGGTATTCCCAGGCCGCCGGGTTCGCGGCGGCGCGATCGTCGGCGTGATATGCGGCGCGGAAGTTCTGGAACGGCGCGTCGCGGTAGAACGTGACGATGACGGCCGTCGCAGCGGGCTGCTGGCTGGCGGTCACGACCAGCCCAGACGCGACTATGGCAGCCGCCAGGACGGCGGCGTGGACGAGACGACGATGGTGCATGCAGTGCCTCCTTACAGCGGTGGCGACGCGACAGACCCCGGGCCGGTCCGGATGCTCTCGACCGGCGACCCAAGGGGAGCGTGACTAATCTAACACTCTCGCGTCCGTTCCCCAAGATCGGGCAGAATCAAGGGCCATGACCCAGGCCGACTACGCCCGGGCGCGGCGCCTCCTGTTGCGCCGCGACCCCGTGCTGGGCGCCATCATCCGGCGGCACGGCCCGTGCGGCCTGGCCGGCGACCAGCGCGCCGACCCGTTCGCCTCGCTCGTCCAGGCCGTCGTCTGGCAGCAGCTGTCCACGAAGGCCGCCGCCTCGATCTATCGTAAGTTCCTCGCCGTGTTCGGCGAGTCGACCTGTCCGCCGCCGGAGGCGCTCCTGGCCGCGCCCGACGAGGCGCTGCGCGGGGCCGGCCTGAGCCGCCCGAAGATTGCCTACCTGCGCGACCTCGCGACGAAGGTCCTCGACGGCACCGTCCGGCTCGATGCGCTCGACGCGCTGGACGACGAGCGCGTGATCGAGACGCTGACGCAGGTGAAAGGCATCGGCCGCTGGTCGGCCGAGATGTTCCTCATCTTCAAGCTGCACCGCCCCGACGTCCTCCCCGTCGGCGACCTGGGGATCGTCCGGGCGATCCAGAAGGCCTACGGCCTGCGGAAGCCGCCGGCGCCCGCGCGGATGCTGAAGATCGGCGAGGCCTGGCGCCCGTACCGATCCGTCGCGTGCTGGTATCTCTGGGCGAGCCTTGACGCGACGCCGCTCTGACGCCGATGACGATCGGGCCAGGCCGCCGCACCGTGAACCCCGGACTGTGAACCAGGAGCAAGACACCATGCTGCGCCGTGCTCCCTTCTGGATCGCCTTCGTCCTGATCTCGGTCGCCCTGAGCGGATTCGCGTACTGGTACTTCCCGCGCGCCTTCCCGATCGTCTCACTCGACATCACGATGAACCGCGACGCGGCGCTCGCCGGGGCGCGCGCGATCGCGGCGAAAGAGCACGTCGGGCCCGAGGGCTATCGCGAGGCCGCCTCGTTCACGCTGGACGAGGAGACGCAGACCTTCGTCGAGCTCGAGGGCGGGGGCAAGGCGGCGTTCGCGCGGCTGATGGCCGGGGGCCTGTACGCGCCCTACACCTGGGAGGTGCGGCACTTCGAGGAAGGCGAGAAGCACGAGTCCACGATCCGCTTCACGCCGGCCGGGCGCCCGTACGGCTTCCACGAGCGGCTGCGCGAGGACGCGCCCGGCGTCGCGCTCGCGTCCGAGGCCGCGCGCGCGATTGGCGAGGCGGCCGCGCGCGCCGACTGGGGCGTCGATCTCGACGCGTTCACGCTGGTCGAGCGGTCGCAGGAGAAGCGGCCGAACGGCCGCGTCGATCACACCTTCGTGTACCAGCGGCCCGACCAGCGGCTCGGCGACGGACGCTACCGGCTGCGCCTCACCGTGTCGGGCGACCGGCTCACCGAGGTCACCTACTTCATCCAGATCCCCGAGGCGTTCTCGCGGCGCTACGAGCACATGCGGTCGGCCAACAACGCCATCGGCGCGGGCTCGACGATCGGCATGCTGGTCCTCTACGTCCTCGGCGGGATCGGCGTGGGCCTCTTCGTCCTGCTGCGCCAGCGCTGGGTGATCTGGCGGCAGCCCGTGCTGTGGGGCTCGTTCATCGCGCTGCTGCAGCTCGCGGCGAGCCTGAACGAGTGGCCGCTCGCCTGGATGGGCTACGACACCGCGCTCTCGGTGCACACCTACGTGCTCGAGATGATTGGCGCGATGGTGGCCGAGGCCCTGGGCCTCGCCGTGCTGCTGTCGCTGTCGTTCATGGCCGCCGAGAGCCTCGGCCGCCGCGCGTTTCCGTCGCACCCGCAGCTCTGGAAGATCTGGTCGCGCGAGGCCGACGGCGCGCCCGAGATTCTCGGCCGCACGGCGGCCGGCTACCTGCTCGTCGCGGCCTTCTTCGCCTACGAGGTGGCGCTCTACTTTTTGACCACGCGCGTGCTCGGGTGGTGGACGCCGTCCGAGGCGCTCGTGCACCCGGACGTGCTCGCCACCTACCAGCCGTGGGTGGCCGCCATCGCGCCGTCGGCGCAGGCCGGCTTCTGGGAGGAGTCGCTGTTCCGCGCCGTGCCGCTCGCCGGCGCCGCGCTCATCGGCGACCGCCTCGGCGGCCGCCGCTGGTGGATCGTGCTGGCGATGGTCGTGCAGGCCGCGGTCTTCGGCGCCGGCCACGCGCCGTACGCGACCGAGCCCGCCTACGCCCGCGCCGTCGAGCTGGTGCTGCCGTCGATCGGCTTCGGCCTGCTCTACCTGAGCTTCGGCCTGCTGCCGTCGATCGTGCTGCACTACACGTTCGACGTCACGTGGTTCGCCCTCCCCGTGTTCGTGTCCTCCGGCGCGACCGCCCGCGTCAGCCAGGTGCTCATCGTCGCCTTCACGCTGGTGCCGCTGTGGGTGGTGCTGCGCGGCCGGCTGCGGGCGGGGCGGTGGCGGCCGCTGTCCGAGGCGCTGCGCAACGGTGCGTGGGCGCCGCCCGCGGCGTCCGAGGACGCCGCGCCGGCGCCGGCGGCGTCGCGGCCCACGATGGGCCCC
>JAHECP010000229.1 GCA_024641665.1 Acidobacteriota bacterium | reverse complement strand
AGGATGCCTCCCCGCAGGTTGTGCGCGCGGGCGATCCCCAGCGCGTTCAGGAGCGCCACGGCCCGCGCGCTCCGCGCGCCCACCTTGCAGAACACGACGATGTCGCGGTCGGTGGGCAGCTCGTCGAGGCGCGCCTGGAGCTGACCGAGCGGGATGAGGGTCGCGCCGTCGATGCGGCAGATCGCGTGCTCGTTCGGCTCGCGCACGTCGAGCAGGAAGAGCGCGTCGCCGCGGTCGAGCCGCTCCCTGAGCGCCGGCGCGTCGAGGTCGCCGGCCCCGGCCGGCGCCGGCGCGGCGTTCCGGGCCGGCACGCCGCAGAACTGCTCGTAGTCGATGAGCGCGCGTACGGTCGGCCGCGTCCCGCACACCGGGCAGTCCGGATCTTTCCGCACCTTCAGCTCTCGGAACCGCATCCTCAGAGCGTCGAAGATCAGGAAGCGTCCCACGAGCGGATCCCCCGCCCCGAGAATCAGCTTCAGGGCCTCGGTCGCCTGCACGGTGCCGACGATGCCCGGCAGCACGCCGAGCACGCCGCCCTCGGCGCAGCTCGGCACCAGCCCCGGCGGCGGCGGCTCCGGGTACAGGCAGCGGTAGCACGGTCCGTCCTGGGCGGCGAACACCGACGCCTGCCCCTCGAACCGGAAGATGCTGCCGTAGGCGTTGGGCTTCCCCAGCAGCACGCACGCGTCGTTCACCAGGTAGCGCGTCGGGAAGTTGTCGGTTCCGTCGACGACGACGTCGTACTCGCGCAGGACGTCGAGGGCGTTCGCCGACGAGAGCGGCGCGTCGTGCGTCTCGACCTTCACGCCCGGGTTCAGCGCCTCGAGTCGCGCGCGCGCCGCCGCCAGCTTGGGCCGGCCCACGTCGGGGGTGCCGAAGAGGATCTGGCGCTGCAGGCTGACCGTGTCGCCCTCGCGGACCGGCGTGGCCTCCTTCTGCAGGTACCGCACGTCCTCGTCGTTGAGGTACACGTTCACGAAGCTGCGCACGCGCCCGTCCTCAGCGTAGAGGTGCGGCCTGAGCGCGGCGTATCGGTCGGTCAGGCGCGCGAGCGCGTCGCCGACACTCGACGCCTCGACCGTCACCGCGTCGTGCTGGTCGGTGAACGGGCGAGGCGGCGTGGGAATCGGGATGGTCACGGGCATGGGTGGCTCCACAATCGGTTCCTCCTCGAAGGCCGAGCGATCGGGGCGCAGACGCCAGTTGCGCAGGTCGCCGGGCTCGCCGGCCGTTACCGCGACGATCACGTACGCAAAGGTCGGCCACGCGTGATCGAGGTCGTACTGCGACGGCCGCGCGGGGTGATCGGGGTGCGAGTGATAGAAGCCGAGGAGCTCGCCGCCCCGTTCGGCGGCCCGCCGCTCGGCCGCGCGGTAGTCGTCCGGCCGGACGAGGAAGCGGCGGCGCGGGCCCTCGTCGGTGGTGTTCGGCAACGGGAACGCCTCGGCGACGGGGGTGCCGCGGCCGATGAGGGCGCCGCAGCACTCGTGCGGGTAGGTGTCGCGCGCGTGCCGCCGGATGGCCGCGTCCACCTCCGCCGGCAGGACGAACGTGGTCGTCCCGGTCGTCATCTCGCCTCCTCGCTCCAGATCGACTCGGACAGGCAGCGGTCGCCACCGTCGGGGAAGATCGTCACGACGACGCCCCGGCGCGCGGCGCGAGCCACGCGCAGCGCCGCGGCGAGCGCGGCGCCGCTCGAGATGCCGGCGAGCAGCCCCTCCTCGCGCGCGAGGCGCCGGACCGCGCGATAGGCGTCCTCGGTCGGGACGCCGAGGTCCTCGTCGGCGAGCGCCGGGTCGTAGATGCCCGGCACGAGCGCCGACGCCATGTGCTTGAGGCCCTCGAGGCCGTGCAGCGGCGAGTCGGGCTGCACCGACACGAGCCGCACGCCCGGCACGAGCTCGCGCAGCCGCCGCCCGGTGCCCGTGAAGGTGCCGCTCGTGCCGAGGCCGGCCACGAAGTGCGTGACGCGGCCGCCGGTCGCGGCGGCAATCTCGGGGCCGGTCGTGTCGTAGTGCGCGCGCCAGTTGGCGTCGTTGCTGTACTGGTCGGCGTAGAAGTAGCGGTCCGGCCGCTCGGCGGCGAGCCGGCGCGCCTCGCGGATGGCGCCGTCGGAGCCCTCGAGCGGGCTCGTGTAGATCACCTCGGCGCCGTAGGTGTGGAGGATCCGCTTGCGCTCGGGCGTCACGTTGGCCGGCACGCACAGCGTGACGCGGTGCCCGCGCGCGGCGCCGATCATCGCGTAGGCGATGCCGGTGTTGCCCGACGTGGCGTCGAGGAGCCCCCGCCCGCCTTCCAGGGCACCCGCGCGCTCGGCCTCGAGGACGATGCGGGCGGCGGCGCGGTCCTTCACCGAGCCGCCCGGGTTCTTCCACTCGAGCTTCGCGTACAGCTCGACGCCGGGCGTCTCGCGCTCGAACGCGCGGAGGCGCACGAGCGGCGTGCCGCCGATCAGATCCAGCAGGGACACCTGGCGGGCTCCCGCGCCCGCTGCCACGGTCACCGAACGAGCGGTCACCACCGCCTCCTGCGCCGCACGGCCCACGTGGGCCGCTCGGAGAAGAAAAAGGAAAAGGCCCGGGAGATCGAGCCTCCCGGGCCTTTGGTCTGCCCTGCGCGGGTGCCGGCGCTAACGCCGCCGCACCCGGTACGCAGCCGGACCGCTGGCTCGGGGGCCCTTGCGGGCCAACCAACAGGAGCAACAGGCGATCGGCCGGTACTCGAAAGTCATGCGCTGGTACTGGGGGAACGTCGCTTAAGACGCCGCCACCCGGCCGGAGGGTTCCCGAGCGCCGGACCCGACCGGCTCCATCCAGTCGGCCGACCGCGGGTGACGCCCCCGCGTGACCGCCTCGAAGGCCGCCTGCAGCGCGCGCGTCACCGGCCCGGTGCGCCCGGCGCCGATCGTCCGGAAGTCGATCTCGCGCAGGCCGACGACCTCGGCCGCCGTGCCGCACACGAACACCTCGTCGGCGGCGTACAGCTGGTCGCGCGACACGGGCCGCTCGCCGACCGGGTAGCCGGCGTCCCGCGCGAGGTCGATCAGCATCTCGCGCGTGAGGCCCTCGAGAACGGCGGCGTCCGGCGGGGTCGCGATCCGGCCGCCGCGCACGACGAACAGGTTCTCGCCCGTGCACTCCGCCGCGTAGCCCTGGGGGTCGAGCATGATCGCCTCGTCGAAGCCGAGGCGCAGCGACTCGGTCTTGGCGAGGATCGAGCTCGCGTAGTTCCCCGCGATCTTCGCCTTGGTCATCGCCACGTTCGGGTGATGCCGGGTGAAGGACGACACGTTGGCCCGAACCCCGTCCTCGCGCGCCGCGGGTCCCAAGTAGTCGGCCCACTCCCACACGGCGATGCCGACGCGCGCGCGCCCGCTGTCCACCGTGAGGTTCCAGCCGCCGTCCGCGAGGTAGATCACGGGCCGGATGTAGCACGCGCCGAAGCCGTTGGCGGCGACCGTCTCCTTGGCGGCCGCGGTCAGGTCGGCGGCCGTGTACGGCAGGTCCCGGAACCCGAGGATGCGCGCCGACGCCAGGAGGCGCTCGACGTGGCCGGCCAGGCGCAGGACGGCCGGGCCCTCGGCGGTCTCGTAGCAGCGGATGCCTTCGAACACGGCGGCGCCGTAGTGCAGGCCCGCGGTGAGGAACGGCACGACGGCGCGGTCCCCCTCCACGAGGGTCCCGTCCATCCAGACGAAGCGCGTGCGCACGGCGCTACTCCGAAACGCCGGCCGGCTCGAGCGCGACCGGGTCGAGAAACGGCATCATCGCGCGCAGCCGCTCGCCGACGATCTCGATCGGATGGTCGCGCTCGGCGCGGCGCGTGGCGTCGAACCAGGGCCGTCCCGCCTCGTTTTCCTCGATCCACTGTCGGGCGTAGCGGCCGTCGCGGATGGCGTCGAGCATGCGGCGCATCTCGGCGCGCGTCTCGGCGGTGATGATCCGGGGCCCGCCGGTGTAGTCGCCGTGCTCCGCAGTGTCGCTGACCGAGTAGCGCATGTAGCGCAGGCCGCCGCGGTACATCAGGTCCACGATGAGCTTCAGCTCGTGCAGGCACTCGAAGTACGCGATCTCGGGCTGGTAGCCCGCGTCGACGAGCGTCTCGAAGCCCGCCTTGACGAGCGCGCTCACGCCGCCGCACAGCACCGCCTGCTCGCCGAAGAGGTCGGTCTCGGTCTCCTCGGCGAATGTCGTCTCGATGACGCCGGCCCGGGTGACGCCGATCGCGCGCGCGTAGGACAGCGCCAGTGCCTTCGCGCGGCCGGTCGCGTCCTGGTGGACGGCGAGCAGCGCCGGCGTGCCGCCGCCCTCGACGTACAGCTCGCGCACGCGGTGCCCGGGCGACTTAGGCGCGATCATGGCGACGTCCACCCCGGGCGGCGGCTGGATCGTCCCGAAGCGGATGTTGAAGCCGTGCGCAAACATCAGCATGTCCCCAGGCTGGAGATGAGGCCCGATGGCGTCGCGGAAGAGCGCCGGCTGCACCGTGTCGGGCGCGAGCAGCATCACGACGTCGGCCCAGCACGCCGCGTCGGCCACCGTCTCGACCGTCAGCCCCGCGGCCGAGGCGGCGCGGCGCGACCGGCTCCCGGCGGGCAGCCCCACGCGCACGGCGACGCCGCTGTCGCGCAGGTTGAGCGCGTGGGCGTGCCCCTGCGATCCGTAGCCGATCACCGCCACCCGCCGCGCGCGGATGATCTCGAGGTCCGCCGCATCGTCGTAGTACATCTGCGTCATCGTTCGCTCCTGTCTCCGCGCGGGCCGCCCGGGAGGGCGACCCGGGCCTCGCGCGCTACACCGAGTGCGTCGCCTCGTCGGCCGGCGTGTCTTCGCCGGCGGTACCCGTCCTGACGGCGGGCACGTGGCCCCGCACCATGGCCACGCGGCCCGTGCGCACCAGCTCCAGCACGCCGTACGGGCGCAGCACTTCGAGGAACCCGTCGATCTTGTCCTCGGTGCCGGTCATCTCGATGACGACCGATCGGGGCGCGACGTCCACGATGCGCGCGCGGAAGACGTCCACGAGCTGCATCAGATGCGCGCGCGCCGCCGCGTCCGCGGCGACCTTGATCATCACGAGGTCGCGGGACACCGTGGGCACGTCGGTGATGTTCTGGACCTGCAGCACGTTCACGAGCTTGGCCAGGTTCGCCTCGATGCGCCGCGCGCCCGCCGCGTCGGTTTCCACCACGATCGTCATGCGCGACACGCCGGGCGTCTCGGCGTGTCCGACCGCGAGCGACTCGATGTTGAAGCCGCGGCGCCGGCAGAGCGAGGCCACCCGGTTGAGCACGCCCGGCCGGTCCTCGACGTAGACCACGAAGGTGTGGCTCGGCATTCAGGCGTCCGCTCCGGTCTCCACGATCGGGCTGGGGCGCCGGATCATCTCGTCGAGCGACGCGCCTGCCGGCACCATCGGGAAGACCGAGTCCTCCTGCTCCACCTGGAACTCGACGAGCGCGGGGCCGCGTCTGGCGCGTACTGCCCGGACGACCGGCACCACGTCGGCGCGCGCGCGCACCGTCACGGCCGGGATGCCGAACGCCTCCGCCAGGCGCGCGAAATCCGGGTTGACGAGCGGCGTGGCGACGTAGCGGCGGCCGTAGAAGAACTCCTGCCACTGCCGCACCATGCCCAGGTAGCCGTTGTTGACGACGGCGATCTTCACGTCGAGCCGCTCCTGCACGATCGTGGCGAGCTCGGCCATCGTCATCTGGAAACCGCCGTCGCCGGCGACGGCCCACACCTCGGCGTCGGGGCGGGCGAGCCGCACGCCGATGGCGGCGGGCAGGGCGAAGCCCATCGTGCCGAGGCCCCCCGACGTGATGAGCGAGCGCGGCGTCTCGTGGCGGTAGTACTGGGCCTCCCACATCTGGTGCTGGCCGACGTCGGTGACGACGACCGCGTCGCCGCCCGTCGCGCGCCAGAGGTCGTGCATCACGTGCGCGGCGTACAGGTGGCCGTCGTCGGGCAGCTGCTGGATGTCGCGGACCGCCGCGTCGCCCTTGAGCGTGTGGATCCGCGAGAGCCACCGGGTGCGGTCGACGGGCAGGACGCCGGGGAGGAGCGCGGCGAGAGCCGCACCGAGATCGGCGACCAGCCCGACGTCCACGCGCACGTTCTTGCCGATCTCGGCCGGGTCGACGTCCACGTGAATCTTCCGGGCGCGCGGCGCGAACGTCTTCAGGTTGCCGGTCACCCGGTCGTCGAAGCGCATGCCGAGCGCGACGAGGAGGTCCGCCTCCTGCACGGCCTGGTTCACCCAGGCCTCGCCGTGCATGCCCAGCATGCCGAGGTTGAGGGGGTGCGAGGCCGGGAAGGCCCCGATGCCGAGCAGGGTCGTGGCGACCGGGATGCCCGCGCGCTCGGCGAGCGCGCGCAGCGCGGGCTCGGCGCCGGCGAGCTGGAGTCCATGACCGGCGAGAGTCAGCGGGCGCTCGGCGATGTTCAGCAGCTCGAGTGCGCGCGCGCACACCGCCGGGTCGGGCGGAGCGGGCGGACGGCAGCCGCGCAGCCGCGGCGCGGCGGCGTCCCAGTCGAAGTCGGCGCTCGCCTGCTGCGCGTCCTTCGTGATGTCCACCAGGACCGGCCCCGGCCGCCCGGTGCGCGCGATGTGGAACGCCTCGCGGAGGGCGGGGGCCACCTCGTCCGCGCGGGTCACCAGGTAGTTGTGCTTGGTGATCGGCAGGGTGATGCCGGTGATGTCCGTCTCCTGGAACGCGTCGGTGCCGATCAGGCGGCTGCCCACCTGCCCGGTGATGCAGACGAGGGGCGACGAGTCCATCATGGCCGTCGCGATCCCCGTCACCATGTTGGTGGCGCCGGGGCCCGAGGTGGCGATCGCGACGCCGACCCGGCCGCTCGCGCGCGCGTAGCCGTCGGCCATGTGCGTCGCGCCCTGCTCGTGGCGCGCGAGCACGTGGCGGATCGGGTAGTCGAGCATCGCGTCGTAGGCGGGCAGGATCGCACCGCCCGGATAGCCGAAGACGTCGGTGACGCCCTCCCGCAGCAGACACTCCCAGAGGATCTGCGCTCCCGTCCGTGTCATAGCTTGAATCGGCGGGGACCCCTGCACCCCGCCTGGCTCCTTCGTTCCGCGGCGCCCTCTTTCTGACCCCTGACCCCTGACCGCTGACCGCCTTCTCATCCCGTGACCGCGCCGGCGGCCGCCGAGCCCACGAGCCGGGCGTACTTGGCCATCACGCCCGCGGCGTAGCGCGGCGCGGGCGGTGACCAGCGGGCGAGCCGCGCGCGGATCGTGTCCGGGTCGAGCTCGACGCCGAGCGCGCGTGTCTCGACGTCGAAGACCACGATGTCGCCGTTCTCGAGCGCGGCGATCGGGCCGCCACGCGCCGCTTCGGGCGCGACGTGGCCCGCCATGAGGCCGTGGGTCGCGCCCGAAAAGCGCCCGTCGGTCACGAGCGCCACCGACTCGCCGAGGCCGGCGCCGACCAGGGCGGCCGTGACGCCCAGCATCTCGCGCATGCCCGGTCCGCCGGCGGGACCCTCGTAGCGGATCACCACGACGTCGCCCGGACGGATGGCGCCGCGCTGCACCGCGTCGAACGCCGCCTCCTCGCCGTCGAACACGCGCGCTGGGC
>JAHECP010000064.1 GCA_024641665.1 Acidobacteriota bacterium | reverse complement strand
CTGTTAACCGGAGGGTTGCTGGTTCGAGTCCAGCCTGAGGAGCCAACCCTTCCGCCCCTTCCCTTGAAGCGCCGCATGGTGCCAGGTGCACCAGGGTGCACACGGTGCCACGTGCACAAGGGTGCGCGGTGGCGCGCTTGCTTCGCTCGCGCGCATTTTCATTGAGAGAAGCTGTGGCCGCAGCATCAGGTCTGCCGCCACCTGGCACCGGACGGGCCATTACCTTTACAAGGTATACCTTGGTAAGGTATCTTATTACCGGATGGCGATCCAACGGTTGGCGGGCCGAGCGCTCCAGCGGTTCTTCGAGGAGGGCATCGTTCCACGAGCCGCGGGTTGGGCTCGAGCGGCGTCAATTGCGGCGAGAAAGCTGGACATGCTCGACTACGCCGGCCGCCTGGCCGACCTGGCGTCGCCTCCGGGAAACAGGCTCGAGGCCTTGAAGGGCGACCTGGCGGGGTTCCACAGCATTCGCATCAGCGCGCAGTGGAGGGTGGTCTTCCGCTGGACGAGCGCGGGACCGACGGACGTTGACATCCGCGACTATCATTGAGGGCGAGATGAGGAAGAGGCAGCCGACGAGCCCTGGCGAGATCCTCCGCGAGGAGTTCCTGCTCCTCCTGGGCATGACCCAGAAGGCGCTCGCGGATCACCTGGGCTGTGATGTGAAGGTGATCAACCGGATCGTCAACGGCCGTACGTCGGTGTCGGCCGAGATGGCCCTGAAGCTGGCGGCCGCCTTCAGGACGTCGGCCGAATTCTGGCTGAACGCGCAGAAGGCGGTGGACCTCTTCCGCGCGGAGCGCCGGCTGTCCAAGCTCCCGGCGCCGGTGCTGAAGGCCAGCTGAAGCACCCCAAGACTCTTCGCCGCTCGGCTCATATCTCCGATTGCCGATTTGCCGAATGCCGAATGGCGTCCCGCTGGGTTGCCCTTACCTCCGCCACCGCTCGAAACGATACGCGAGCTCGGGGCCATCCTCGCGTTCGTATGCGAGCTGCCCCACGAGCAGCGAGAACGGCTCCATGTACCGGGCGATCCGTAGCGGTCCGGCGTCCACCGGATCGAAGCCCACGTCGCGGATCAGCCCTGCGGCGACCTGCTTCGCGTCTTCGTGATCGCCGCAGTACACCAAGCTCGGTCGGTTGGCTCTGCGCCTCGCCTCGAACACGCTGAACAGCACCTCACTGGGCACCGTGCCGAACGCGGCGACGATCGGAGCCTTTCGAATCCTCTCCGCAAGCGCCTCCGCACCTGAGGAGGTGTGGGCGACGACAAGGGCGGTGTTGCTCGCGTTCAACGGAAGCGAGCACGTGATGATCACCTTGTCCGACAGGTCGCCTGCCTGGTTCAACACGTCCTCGATTCGGGACCAGTGCACGGCCAGCAGCAGCGCATCCGCGTCGCGCGCCGCGTCTCGGGGTGTGCCCGCGCGCGCGTGGCCGCCCGCCTCGCGTGCGAGCCGCTTCAACTTCTGCTCACTGCGCGCATAGCTGAACACCACCTCATGGCCGGCACGCGCGAAGAGCGTTCCGAGCTTGCCGCCCATGAGCCCCGAACCGAGAATGCCAATCCGCATGGCCGCACCTCTTCACGTTGCGGGCACTCGTGTCATTCCGACCTGAGAGAAGCCATGTCAATGGAGAAGCGGTACTTGACATCCGACTTGAGCAGACGTCGGTAGGCTTCGTTGACCTTCTGGATGGGAATGACCTCGACATCGGCGGTGATGTCATGGGCCCCGCAGAAGTCGAGCATCTCCTGGGTCTCGGCGATGCCGCCGATGTTGGAGCCCGAGAGACTGCGGCGCCCCATGATGAGACCGAAGACCGAGACGCCCAGCGGCTTCGCGGGCGCGCCGACAATGGTGAGGTTGCCGTCGCGGCGGAGGAGGTCGATAGGCGTTGATGTCGTGCTCGGCGGAGACGGTGTCGAGGATGAAGTCGACGCTGCCGGCGTGCTTCTGCATCTCGCCGGCGTTGCCGGAGACAACGACGTCGTCGGCCCCGAGGCGAAGCGCGTCTTGCTTCTTGCCGGGAGAGGTCGTGAAGACGACCACGTGGGCTCCGAACGCACGCGCGAACTTCACGCCCATGTGACCCAATCCGCCGAGACCGACGACGCCGACCTTCTTGCCCGTCGTGACGCCCCAGTGGCGCATCGGCGAGTAGGTGGTGATGCCCGCGCAAAGGAGTGGCGCGGCACCGGCGAGGTCGATGTTGGGGGGAACGCGCAGAACGAAGCGTTCATCGACGACGATGCTGTCAGAGTAGCCACCATAGGTGACGCCCCCGAGGTGCTTGTCGGGAGAGCCGAACGTGAAGGTCAGGTTCGGACAGAACTGCTCGAGGCCAGCCTCGCACGCGGCGCAGGTTCCGTCCGCATCGACGAGGCAGCCGACCGCCGCGAGGTCGCCGGGCTTGTACGTGGTCACTGCCGAGCCGACCTTGACGACGCGGCCGACGATTTCGTGGCCGGGCACAATCGGGTAGACGGTGGGCATGAAGCCGCTCCACTCGTTGCGCACCGAATGGAGGTCGGAGTGGCAGATGCCGCAGAAGAGAATCTCGATGTGAACGTCGTGCTCGGCCAGATCGCGCCGCGCGATCGTGGTGCGGGCAAGGGGCGATGTCGCGCTCGCCGCGGAATAAGCTCTCGCGTTGTACATGGATCTATCCTCGGTTCGTGAGCCAGATCTCCTGATGTTCATGTCGCGTCCTGCTCTCTGCGCCCGTGCCGGTCAGCGACCGGTCATCCGCTCCAGCTGTTCGGGGTAGCGCGCGCCGTGCACGGAGACCTCGGACGCGGCCCGTTGGATCTCCCGGAGATCCTCCGACGTCAGCAGAATCGCGGCCGCGCCGATGTTCTCCTCGACCCGGTGTGGCTTCGTGGTGCCCGGGATCGGAACGATCCACGGCTTTTGAGCCAGCAGCCATGCGAGCGCGATCTGGGCGGGTGTCGCCTGCTTGCGTTCCGCGATCCTCGCCAGCCGATCGACCAACGCCAGATTCGCCTTCCGATTCTCGGGCGTGAAGCGCGGGACGATGTTGCGGAAGTCGGAACTGTCGAACGTCGTCTGCTCGTCGATCTTGCCCGTGAGGAAGCCCTTGCCGAGAGGACTGAACGGAACGAACCCGATGCCGAGCTCCTCGAGCGCCGGCAACACGTCCGCTTCGGGGTTTCTCCACCACAGCGAGTACTCGCTCTGGACCGCCGTGATCGGCTGGACACTGTGTGCGCGACGGATCGTGTGCACGCCTGCTTCGGAAAGCCCGAAGTGCTTCACCTTGCCTTCCGCAATCAGGTCCTTCACCGCCCCGGCGACGTCTTCGATCGGCACGTTCGGGTCGACGCGGTGCTGATAGAAGAGGTCGATCGCCTCGACCTTGAGGCGCTTGAGCGAGGCCTCGGCCACCTCCTTGATGTGCGCTGGCCGACTATCCAGGCCGCGCTGCCCGTCGGGTTCGAACGTGAACCCGAACTTGGTCGCGATCACCACGTGCTCACGGAATGGGGCGAGCGCTTCGCCTAGGAGCTCTTCATTGATGAACGGGCCATAGGCACAGGCCGGCCATCGTGGCCTCGCCCCGCTATTTCGAATCGCATTCCAAGCCGAAATCACCGCACGATCTCCCAAGCCACCGATGCATCAATGTCCGACACGGCGCTGTCGGCCTGTACCGGTGGGAGTTCGACAGGGACACGCAGTCCCTCGCCGTCGCGGTGAACGGACCGCTGATCCTTGATGACGCGGAGCTCGCGATCCGTGCGGCGATCGATGGCGTCGGTCTGGCGTTTACACTGGAGGAGCAGGTCGCGCCGCACCTCGCGAGTGGCGCACTCGTGCGCGTCCTCGAGGAGTGGTGCCCGCCGTTCGTCGGTTATTTTCTCTATTACCCAAGTCGGCGACAGCAGCCACCCGCGCTCTCGGCTCTGATCAAGACCCTTCGTCTGTAGCGTCAACCGGTCGAACAGCCGCGGAGCGTTGCGGGGGCGGCGGCCGAGTTGGGACTGTCCGTTCAGAAGCTGCTCAACGCATGCGCCGACCGCCGCTCGCGGTGCCTGCTGCCATGAACATCGTCAAAGAAAGATGCGTGACGGGCGCAACTTGCAACTATAATAGTTGCAGGAGATGCAAGATGACCGAGAAGGTCTCGACGATTGACGTGCGCCAGCGGATCGGCGACCTGCTCAACCGGGTCGCGCTGCGACATGACGAGTTCATCATCGAGCGCAAAGGGAAAGCGTTGGCGGCCCTGGTCCCCGTGGAACGCCTCGAACAGATGCGGCAGTTCGCTCGCAGCCAGGCGCTCGAGTTCCTGGAGCAACAGAAGAAAGGTGGCCTGACGGACGAGCAGGCGACGGACCTCGCGCTCGAAGCCCAGCGCTGGGCTCGGCGGCGCCAGCGGAAGTCACGACGGAAGGCGAAATAACCCGTGCCCCGCGCCGTCCTGGATGCGAACGTCTTCGTCAGCGCCGCAATCCGTCCGGAAGGCCCGCCCGGCCGGATCCTCGAGCGCTTCGTGCGTGACGCGGCGTTCGACCTCGTGCTCTCGCCCGCGATCGTCCAGGAAGTCCTCCGGGCGCTCGCGTATCCGAAGGTGCGCAAGCACATCCGGTCCGAGATCGATCTCCAGCTCTGGTTCCAGGGCATCGCGGTTCTGGCTGATCTGGTTGCGGGCGATTACCAACTGCAGGGGGTGAGCCCGGATCCTGATGACGACAAGTACCTGGCCGCGGCGGTTGAGGGGCGCGCACGGCTCGTCGTGACCGGCGATCCCGACCTGCTGGACGTCAGGGAGCACGCCGGCGTCCGGATCGTGAGTCCTCGCCAGTTCCTGGACACTATCGGGCCTCGGTGACGTCGTTCCCCGAACACCGCGCGCTCCACCTGACAAGCGCGTGACCTTGTGGGCGCCGTCTGTCGAGACACCTGAATGGCAATGGCCACGCGGTCACGAGAATCGGATCGTGAATCACTGAGGGCAACATGAGGAAGCGGCAGCCGACGAACCCGGGCGAGATCCTCCGCGAGGAGTTCCTGGTCCCGCTGGGCATGACCCAGAAGGCGCTGGCGGATCACCTGGGCTGCGATGTGAAGGTGATCAACCGGATCGTCAACGGCCGCACGTCGGTGTCGGCCGAGATGGCCCTGAAGCTGGGGGCCGCGTTCAGGACGTCGGCCGAATTCTGGCTGAACGCGCAGAAGGCCGTGGATCTCTTCCGCGCCGAGCGCCGGCTGTCCAAGCTCCCGGCGCCGGTGCTCAAGGCCAGCTGAAGCCGCGGCAGGCGAGGAGCACTGATGAGTGAAGCCGCCGTGTCGTTTCCGCCCGCCCGCGTCGGTGCCGATATCGACACCATCGACACGCCGGCGCTGCTCCTGGACCTCGACGTGTTCGAGCGGAACCTCGAGGCGCTCGACCGGTCGCTGGCCGGACGGCGCGTCCGCCTCCGTCCCCACGCGAAGGCTCACAAGTGTCCGGAGATCGCGCGGCGGCAGGTGGCGCGCGGGGCCGTGGGCATCTGCTGCCAGAAGGTGAGCGAGGCCGAGGTCTTCGTCGAGAGCGGCATCGCCGACGTGCTCGTCGTCAACGAGATCGTGGGGGCGGCCAAGCTGGCGAGGCTGGCCCGCCTGGCGGGCCGCGCCGCCGTCGGCGTGTGCGTGGACGATGAGGGCAACGTGGGGGAGCTCGCACAGGCGGCCGCCGATGCGGGCAGCCGGCTGGACGTGCTCGTCGAGGTGGACGTCGGCGCGAACCGGTGCGGCGTGCCGCCGGGGCCATCGGTGCTCGCGCTGGCCCGGCGCGTCGCCGCGTCGAGCCGCCTTCGCTTTGCGGGCCTTCAGGCCTATCACGGGCGCGCGCAGCACCTGCGAGCGCCGGAGGAGAGGCGCGCGGCGATCCGAGGGGCGGTCGACGAGCTTCGCGCCACGCTGGCGCTGCTCGAGGCCAACGGCCTGCCCGCCGCGATGGTGACCGGCGCGGGCACGGGCACGTACGAGCTGGAGGCCGACAGCGGCGTGTACACCGAGCTGCAGCCCGGCTCGTACGTGTTCATGGACGCGGACTACGGCCGGAACCTCGACGCCGACGGCCGGCCCGTGAGCCGGTTCGCCCAGAGCCTCTTCGTGCTCGCCACCGTCATGAGCCGCACCCGGCCGTCGCGGGCGGTCGTGGACGCCGGGCTCAAGGCGCACAGCGTTGACTCCGGTATGCCGCTGGTCTGCGGCGTGCCGGGCGCGCGCTACACCCGGCCCTCCGACGAGCACGGCGTGATCGAGTTGGACGGTCCCGGGACGCTCGTGCTGGGACAGAAGGTCCGGCTCATCCCCGGCCATTGCGATCCCACGGTCAACCTGCACGACTGGCTCATCTGCGTCCGCGGCCGCCTGGTCGAGGACATCTGGCCGATCGCCGCGCGTGGCGCGTTCTTCTGACGCGGCTCGTCGACGGCGACCATGGGAGGAACGTGATGACGTCCAATCGATCGAAGAACATGACGCGGTGCACCCGGCGGGAGTGGATGAAGATGGCCGCGGCCGGCATGGCCCTGGTTTCGGTCGACGCGCCGAGGGCAGAGCGTGGCCGGCCGGCGCCCGTGAACCGCCAGCCGCGCGAGTGGACGGGTCACAACAGCCGGCTCACCGACTACTATCGCGCCGAGGGCTACCCCGCCTACGACACGCATCCGCGCTACCTCGGCCAGCTGCGCGGGTCCTGGCGTCAGATCGGCAGGCAGTACGGCGAACGGGCCGGCGATCTGATCCGGATGGTCTACGAGGGATGGTATCGGGAGCTGCTGCCCGTTCAGGGCAGCCCGAGCGTCATGACCGCCTACCTTCGCCAGCAGCAGGCGTACTACGAGGCGCTCGTGCCGGAGGCGCTCGAGCTGATGCAGGGCATCGCCGACGGCGCCGCCACGGAGCTGGCCGCGTCGGCGTTTCCCCGCGAGCTCAGCGACTTCGACAAGATCCTGATGATCAACAGCTACTTCGGCCTCATGGGCAAGCCGCCCGTGTCCGAAACGGCCGAACTGGCGCCGCAAGACGACATCGTCCACTGCTGCAGCGGCGCGGTGATGCTCGGCGGCGCCACGCGCGACGGCAAGACCCTCCACGTCAGCTCCGAGGATCAGCACTTCTTTCCGCAAGAGTATCTGGTGACGTTTGTCGCCCACCCGAGCGACCCGCGGGCGCACAGCTTTACGGTGACGGATTCCGCCGGTGAGATCGGCAGCGAACATGCGCAGAACGATCGTGGGGTCACGGTGAGCGGCTATGCCGGCGGGGGCATGGGCATCCTCGGCCCGACCCTCGCCCAGCCGTTCTCCGGTTATCGCCGGCCGGGCCTGGACTGGCAGGTGGGGGACTTCTACGCGGCGGCGTTCGCCGACCACGCGAGGCACGCGGTCGAGCGGCTGACCGTCGGCCGTCCGGAGTATCGGACCCGGTCGGGCCGCAAGACCGTGATCGGGAAGTGCACGCGCGGGGCCAACTGGGTGATCTCCGACGGCCGCGACGCGTTCGTGGTGGAGAGCATCCCCGCCGACCAGGAGGGGCAGGCGCGCTATGCCGTCCGCCGGCCGGGAGACATGGGCGAGAAGGACGGCCGCTACCTCGCCTCCACCAACAACGTCGAGGCGAAGGACAGCTACAACGAAGAGAACGTCCACGATCCCGCTCACCCCATGAGCCAGCATGGCAGCGGCACCCAGGACCCCAGCTACTTCGGGCTGAACGGGAGCGGCATGCGCTTCTGGACGCTCGTGCGGCTGATCGAAGAGCACTACGGCGACATCACCGTGGAGATGGTGCAGCAGTGGCGCCAGACCCACTTCGTCTACGATCGGGCGGGCGTCCGGCACGACGACGTGGACGTGGACGGCCGCAAGGTCCCGGTGTACCTGGCGCCCCATGCCGCGACGCTCTGCCGGCACACCTTCGACCAACCGGGCGTCGACAGCTTCAAGGGCATCAATATCTACGTGAGTCTGTCCGTGGCGCAGGATCTGGTCTCCTATCGAACCAAGGGCCGCCCCTGCGAATGGGTCGGGCCGTGGGACCGCCTCTCCCTGGGCGAGCCCCCTGCGGAGCCGGGCGCGTGAAGGCCGGGCTGCGTCAGGCACCGTCGATCACCGTTGACTGGCGCGTGCCGGTAAGTGCACGATAAGTGCATGGCCGTCAAGACCATCACGATCGACCTCGAGGCCTACGGCGCGCTGGCGCGGCACAAACGCCCCGGGCAGTCGTTCTCGCAGGTGATCAAGGCGCACTTCGGGCCGCGAAAGACCGTTCGGACGTTCCGGCAGGCGCTGCGGTCCGCGGCCGTCGCCGAGAGCACGCTGGCGGCGGTGGACCGCGCCGTGCGATCCCGGAGAAGGTCCCCCGCGAGGACGCCACCGCTGTGATCCACCTGGATACCACTTTCCTGGTCGATCTGCTCCGCGAGCAGCGGCGCGACCGGTTCGGCCCGGCCTTGACGTACCTCGAGCAGTTGCCGGACGACGAGGTGCTCGGCGTGAGCGTTCATGTCGTCTGCGAGCTCATGGCGGGCGCGCACGCCCCGGGTGCGCCGTCCGGCGAGGTGAAGCGGCTGACGCAGCTCTGCGAGGCCCTCGTCGTGCACTACCCGGACGAGCGATTCGCCCCGCAGTACGGGCGCCTGCTGGCCGGCGTCCAGGCCGAGGGAACCACCATCGCGACGATGGACCTGCTGATCGCAACGGCCGCGATCCTCGACGCGGCGCCGCTCGTCACGCGCAACCTGCGCCACTTCTCGAAGGTGCCCGGGCTTCGACTCGAGAAATACTGAGACAGGCGTCCCCGCAGACGTGACCTCCTGAAGAAGGGGACCGCAGTCGACGCAGTCCTATTATGAGCGGCGTGTCGTTCAAGCGACTGTTGGCCATCTACGGCGCCTGCACGGTGTTCGCCGCGACGACCCCATTCGTCCTGAGCTACCGCGAGGGCGTCAGGCGACGGGCGATTCCCGTCAATTCCGAGCCCCCGCTGGAGCAGCCTCCTGTCCTCACGCGCGGCGTGGATCCGCCGGCATGCGTGTCAGCGATTGGCATCATCTATCGCCACACTCGAGAGCGCTCGTACTGGGCTGTGGCACACGCCGATCTACTGAGAGTGTGAATCGGCGTTGTCACCGGGCTCCAGGGGTCGGTCGAGCCATGCAGGCACGTAGGCAGCACTGAGGGGAACCGCGCCGCTCAGGCCCTGACCCGCGTCGCGAACAGCGACAGCATCTGCTCGACGGGGTTCTGGTCCGTGCGCACGAAGACGTGGTCCATCGGCACCCGGTAGAAGGCCCGCGTAAGCGTCTCCCGGTGTTGCCGCGCCCGCTCGCGGTACGCCTCGCGGGCGCGCCGGCCCAGGCCGACCGTCTCCGTGCGGCCTGACTCCAGGTCCCGCAATCGGAGGTACCCGAGGCCGGAGGGCAGCGACGATTCGGTCGGGTCCTCGGGAACGACGGCGATGACGTCGTGCCGCGCGGCCAGTACCGAGAGGTCGCCGCTCCCGAACACATCCTCGTCGGTCATGAAGTCCGACACGAGAAACACCACCGTCAGCCTCTTGAGCTTGGCAATGAGGGCCCGGACAGCGGGCCCGAGCGTCGTCCGCCCCGGCTGCGGCGCCAGCGCCCAGAGCCGCTCGAGGATCGTCCAGGCGTCCGCGCGTGCGCGTCGTGGCGGGCTGAAGTCGACGACCCGGTCGGCAAAGGCGAGAAAG
Organism: Acidobacteriota bacterium; assembly: GCA_024641665.1. Taxonomy (GTDB): domain Bacteria; phylum Acidobacteriota; class Vicinamibacteria; order Vicinamibacterales; family JAHECP01; genus JAHECP01. Next base: position 20,061 of record JAHECP010000064.1, on the reverse strand, counting down.
CCGGTGTTGATCTGGTCCGACAGGGCGGAGAACAGCAGCGACGCCGTGATCACCGCCAGGGCCTCCTTCTTGGAGGCGTGCGAGGTGCCCAGCTCCATGGATCGCGAGACGTCGAGCGCGATCACCACGTCGAGCTCGCGCTCGGCGCGCGTCTCCCGCACATAGGGCGCGTTCATGCGGGCGGTCACGCTCCAGTCGATCGTCCGCACGTCGTCACCGGGCCGGTAGGGCCGGAGCTCCTGGAAGTCGAACCCGGTGCCGCGCAGCCGGCTCGTGTGGGCGCCCACCCGTAGGTTGCGGATCTTCTTGGCGGAGTACACCTCAAGATACCGCAGCTCGCGCATCACGTGGTCGGGAATCATGGGTCGGCCCTCAGCCCTCAGGTCAGGTCCGTGAAGTGGGGAATCGTGTACAGGGCCAGCGTCAGCGCGAGGCAGACGAGCGCCGGGATCACGAACCACTGGAAGACCGGCACGTCGCGCAGGTACACCTTGCTCGTGAGCACGCCTTTCTCGATCCCGTCGATGGTCCGCGAGGCGGCGTCGAGATCCGCGACCGTGTTCGCGTCGAAATAGCGGCCCCCGTAACGCCGGACCGACGCAACCAGGCGCTCCACCTCGGGCTTCTGCCGGACTCGCGCCTCGAGGTCCACGCCGACGACGTGCACGCGGATGCCCGCGGCATCGGACTGTCCCAGCACTTCGACCGGATCGCGCCCGCGATTGGTCTCCCCGTCGGTGAACAGCACCACGACACGCCCGCGGGTGTCGCCGCCGACTGCCTGGCGCGCCAGCAGGTAGTTGGCCAGCGCGAGGCCCTCGCCCACGGCCGTCATCCCCTCGCCTCTCAGGGTCTCGCCGTCGACCATGTCGATATACCGCCGCAGGTAGTCGTGATCGGCGGAGAGGGGGCAGACGACGTACGCGTTGTCGGAGAAGACGACGAGGCCGAGGCGGTCCCCGCGGCGGCGCGCCGCGAAGCTCTTGATTGCGTCTTTCGTGGCCTCGAGCCGGGTCTTGAGCGGCGGCCGAATGGGCCTTGGGCCCGAACCCTCCACGATTGGACCCGTGACCCGCTGCATCGCCTGGACGCCGATGGGCTCCTGCATGCTGGACGACAGGTCGAGCACCATGACCAGGTCCAGCCCGCGCGACTTCACCTCGGCCTCGGCAAACGGCAGGACCGGCTGCATGAACCCCAGGCCGGCGAACGTCATCGCGGCCAGGAGTGCGAGCGAGGGCACCCGGCGCAGCAGGGAGGCGCGGCTGGCACCGTCGATCCAGCCGACGGTGGTCGACGCCGCGTAGCGCCGGGGTCTCTTCCACCGGATCACGAGCAGGACCGCCAGGGCTCCCAGCAGCCACCAGCCGTAATCCGGCCGCAAGAAGTGCATCAGGACCGTCCTAGGCCGATCAGCTGCTCGGCCTGGTCGATGGCCGCCAGGCATGCGCCGCGCGACGGCAGCTCCTCCGGTCTGCCGTACCTCGCCTTCTCGCAGGTGTCGAGGAACAAGGTCGCCTCGGCGGACACCTCACCGTTGCCCTGCGCTGAGAGCGCCGAGACGATTTCGGCCGGCGTGAGGCCGTTCGCGCTCACCCCCCAGGCGCCGCTCACGTGCCTGCGCACCAGCGCGCTCAGCCGGTCGAACGCCTCCCGGCGTCCCGCTTCGGCCTCGACATCGAGCGCCCGCACTTCGTCCAGCGACGCACGCTCGTCATGCCGCAGCTGTCTCGCGGATTGTCGCCGCCGCCGGTGGCGCCACTGGCGCTGGAGCGCCACCATCCAGAGCACGGCCGGCACGATCGACACGATCACGAGGCCTATCCCAATCGGCTGCAGCATGGTGAACGCGGCGGCGCGCGGCACGGGCGGCCGCTCGCTGTGGTATCTTGCGAAGTTCATGTCGTCCGGCAACAGGCTCCGCACGACCACCGTCGCCCCGGGCACCATGACGTCGCCTGCCGGCACGATGTCTTCCGGGCGCTGTCCCGGGCGCCGCACGTAGTACTTGAGGTTCATCTCGCCAATCCGCTTCGTCGCCGGCTCGAAGCTGTAGGTCGTCAGGCGATAAGTAAAGCGGTAGACGATGTGGCCGTCCCCGCGGTCCTCGCGCGTCTCCTCCATGCCAAGGACGTCGAGCTCGTCGAGCCGAAGCCGGTCGCGGGACAGATCGTCGGTCAGGATGTCCGTCCCGTGGCTGCAGTCGACGTCGACGATGAAGGAGAAGCGATCGCCGATCCAGATGGCGCTTCGATCCACCGACGACCGCACGACCACGTAGTCCCGGAGGCCGGCCGCCTCGGTCTGCTGCCGCTGGCGGTCCGACGGGGGCCCGGTCTGCGGCGCCGGTTGTGCGGCGGTCGCCGCGTTCGCGGCCATTCCCGCCGAGAGCGCGAAGCCGGCGGCCACGATGGCGATGCGGCGGCCCCTGGCCGCCCTGCGAGCGCAATGGGCTGTCATGGGATGGGCACCGTTCGGGCGAGTTCGTGCAGGATTTCGTTGACGTCCACGTTCTCCGCCTGCGCGCGGACGGTCCGGATGATTCGGTGCCGGGTCGCGTCGCACAGGATCTCCTTGACGTCGTCCGGCAGCACGTACGTGCGGCCGTGGAGAAACGCCGTCACCCGCGCCAGGGCCAGCACGTGCTGGTACGAGCGCGGCGAGATGCCCAGCAGGATCAGCTCCTTCAGGTGCGGGCAGCCCACCTGCTCGGGTGTCCGGGTGGCCCGTCCGATCCTGACGATGTACTCGCTGATGCGATCGTCGACGTGGACGGTGTCGCGGATGAAATCGCGAAGCTGAACGACCTCCCGGGGAGACACGCAGGGCTCGACCGAGGTCCTGGCCAGGCGGCGGCGCAGCATCTGGACCTCCTCGTCCGCCGAGGGATAGCCCACGCGCAGCATCATCGAGAAGCGATCGAGCTGCGCTTCCGGCAGCGTGTAGACGCCCTCCTGTTCGATGGGGTTCTCGGTGGCCAGCACCCAGAACGGGTCCTCCAGGGGAAACGTCTGGTCGGCCAGCGTGACCTGCCGCTCCTGCATCGCCTCGAGCAGCGCGCTCTGCGTCTTGGGCGTGCAGCGGTTGATCTCGTCCGCGAGGAGGATGTTCGTGAAGATCGGTCCCTGCTCGACCCGGAACGTGGCCGTCGCCGCCTCGTAGATCCGCGTCCCCACGATGTCAGCCGGCATGAGGTCGGGGGTGAGCTGGACGCGCTGGAACTCGGCGGCGATCGCCTGCGCGATCGTCGTCGCGACGAGCGTCTTGGCCACGCCGGGCACGCCCTCGAGCAGCACGTGGCCGCAGCCCGTGCGGCCACCGGCGCGCAGGGTCGCGAACGGGATGGCGGCGAACAGGGCCGTCAGCAGCCGCGTGATGAGCACCTGCTGCCCGACGATCACCTTGCCGATTTCGTGCTCGAGCGCCGCGACGACCTCGAACGCGTCTTCCGTCGTCGCCGGCGCCTGGATGAGGTCCTGGTTGTGTCGGTTCACGATGGCCGCCCGGCTAGAGGATCAGCCACAACGCCGCGCCTGCGACCAGGGCCGCCGCGAGGCCAGCGTCGTACAGATCCCGGTAGTCTGTCGTGGTCTTCCACCCGACGAGTTTGCGCTCGCCCTGGACGATGGCGCTGATCGCCGCCGCCATCTCGCTCCCGCTCGACGAGCGGACGTACCGACCGCCGGTGGTCTCGGCAATCCGCCTGAGCGTCGATTCCGAGACCCGCGTCATGATCGGGCGGTTTCCGTCGCCGAGGAGCAGTGACTCCCTGCTCCCGCTCGTGTGAACCGGAATCGGAACCGGCGCGCCGGATCCGATGCCGATGCAGTGCACGCGGACGCGCGCCGCGCGCAACATGTCCAGCGCCGTGTCGAGCTCGGCGCCGAGGTCTTCGCCGTCGGAGATCAGCAGGAACAGCTTCGGCGTCTTCCGCTGGTCCTCCTCCGCCAGGGTGAGGGCCTTGATGAGCGCCCCGCCCATGTTCGTCCCGAACAGCGGGGACTCGTCGTCGTCGATCCAATCGAGGTAGAAGAACAGGCTGCCCATGTCCGCGGTGGGGTACGAGAGCACGAGCGCGGAATCGGCGAAGCCCACGAGCGCCACACGGTCGATCGCGTCCGGACGGTGGCGGAGAAAGTTGCGGATTTCGGACGTGGCGCGGACGAGCCTCGACGGCGCAATGTCGCGCGCGCGCATCGACACCGACCGGTCCAGGACGATGATGAGGTCCTGACGCTCGAACTGGGCGTCACGCGTGGTCACGATCGCCTGTGGCCGCGCCAAGGCGAAGACCATGGCGCCGGCGCACGTGACGGCCGAGGCGAGCGTGGCGGCGCGCGCGCGGGCCCGCGTGCGCCGCGACAACGCGAGGAACCGCGGCGCAATCGGCGAGGCGCGGCTCACCCGGCGCAGGTAGTGGTTCTGGATCATCCAGCAGGCGACGAGCGCCGGCAGGATGAGCAGCCACTCCAGCATGTCCGGGTGAAGGAGTCTCATCGCGCGGTCGGATCAACCCACCCGCTTGATCGGCGCGGACCCGCGCATGGGGTCCGGCCTGAGCAGGTGCATCAGCTCGCCGGGCGGCGTCTGCGGATTCCGGCGGAGCTCCCAGGTGAGGCGTAACGCCAGCTCCAGGTCGAACTTCGCGTCCCAATCGTCGGGCGCGGCCTGCACGACCTTGATCAGTTCCTGCTGCGCGCGGCCGAACCACGCCAGCTTTGCAGACGGATCCGCCTCGGCGCGGCCCTGCTCGAAGCAGGCGGCGGCCGCCCAGAAGTGCGGATTGGCTCCCTCCGGCGCCCGCGCCGCCTTCTCGAGGGTGTCGTCGTTGCGATCGACGTTGAACAGCAGCAGGAGCTGGTTGGCGACAATCCGGTCGTATTCGGACGACAGCACCCGCTTGAGGAGCGGCAGCGCATCGAATCGCTTCTCCGCCACGGCGTACGACGCGAGCGCGCGTCCGACATCACCGGCGGCCAGCGCGGCATCTGCGTCGGCGATGGGCCGCGTCCAGCGCGCGTACGCGATCATGGCGCACCCGCTGACCAGCAGCACCACCATCGCCGACGAACCGACGGTCTTCACCCACTTGTTCATGAAAGGACCCTCTGTGGACGATCCCGGGCCCACCTGCGGGGGCCGAACCGGACGTCCCGCGGCCGGTGCCCGCGAGCGTCAAGTCCAGCCCCCGCATGACGAACCAGCGGTGCCTACGCGAGGTCACCCAGCCCACGACCGAAGTAGAACGCCGTCGGCGTGGCGTCGTCCCAGCCGGCGTTCAGAAACGGCCGCGTCCAATGGTCGATCTTCATGGGCTCGAGAACCGGCGTGCCGAGCACCGGCGTCGAGAGACAGTACGTGCCGGCGTGCGTGGCCAGCCAGATCAGTTTGCGGTCCCACTCCACGAAGGTGGCCTCCGACGTCCCGCGCCACCACGTGCTGTACTCCTCGATGTTGCCGTCACGCGCCGGGACGTACCACGCGACCTCCTTCACCTGCGTGGGATCCGACAGGTCGTGGACCCGGGCGCCGGCGACGTCCCACGCGCACGAGAAGATCTCGGGACGCGCGGTGCCCGGTGCGACCCAGGACTGGCAGTTGTGCGTGCCGAAGCGGCCGCGCGCCATGCAGAAGTCGGCGTACGGCGCGTCCTTCGGGGGCATCGGGCGGGGGAAGAACCCGATGATCCGGGGCTTCGTGGGGTTGCTGATGTCGATAATCCGCGGGAAGCGGACCGGCTCGCGGCAGTCGGCCTGGATCGTCTCGGCGACACCGATGACGAGGTTCCCGTGTCGCGGGAAGGCGGGGGTGCCAATCAACGGCAGCACCGTGTGGTACGGGATGCCGCCCGGGGTCTCCTGATCCCAGAGGTACTGCGCGGCGGCCTTCGGTTTGGTGATGTCCGCGAAGTCGTAGACCACGAAGCCGTACGCGCCGTGGCCGCCGTAGCCGTACCGGCCGCCGTCCTCGATGCGCTTCGGAACGGCCGGGGCGCAGTGCGTGCCGTTCCAGGCCGCCCCGTCGCCGGCGAACCAGTACTTGTAGTACTCGGCCTCCTCGCCCTTGCGCTGGCCGGGGATCCAGAACTTCGATACTTCCTTCACGTTGGCCGGGTCCGTCATGTCGACGACCATCATGCCGGAGCCGACCGTGCGCTGGGTGTTCTCGAAGAAGAACTGGTCGTCCCAGGAGGCCGAGAGGTACGCGTACTTCCCGCCGTCGTAGAAGTTCATGTGGGTGCCCCAGCCCGTGGAGCCGGTGCTGAATTCCTGGAGCAGGACGGGCTTGGTCCGGTCGGTGATGTCCCACGTCCGGATGCCGCGAAGCCCCTTGTAGCCGTTGGACCGCTTGCGCTCCTCCTCGCTGTACTGCCCGTCCGGGTACTCCGGCCGGGAACTCGTGATGGGCTGTCCGGCCGAGCTCATCGCGAGCCACTTCTTGAGCCTCGTGTTGTAGATGATGCAGCCGCCCGGCCGTGGTGTACGCCCCCCTCCCTCCTCACCACCACCTCGCCGTCCGCCGCCGGCAGGAGGGATGATGACCGGCTTCTTGGGCTCGGAGATGTCGAGCCACCCGCCGCCTCCCGGGAGCATGCGCTGCTTGCCCCGCGCCCAGAGGTTCATCAGCGGCTCGCCGGCGCTGACGGTGATCCCGGGCGTGAAGGAGATAATCTCCATGTTGTGGATGTATTCCTTGCGGTCCAGGTACGTCATCGCGCCCTCCGGCAGGCGGTAGGGGATCGTGCCGCCGCCGGGCCTCACTCCGGTGACCTGGGCGCGCACGGCGACTGCGCTGGCCAGCCCTGCGCCAGCTGCAGCCACGGCACCCCTGAGAAGGGCCCTCCGGCTGATCCGTTCACGCGTCCCGGCGGGCGGAACGGCGTTGCCTCCGAACGAGTCTTGATTCTCACGGGTCTCGGACATAGGTCACCTCGTTTGCGCGTGAGAGCAGCCCGATCGCGTCACCATGGACCGCCGGCTCTGCAAGTCGACCGGTGTGACGGGATCGGAGTGCGGAGAACGGGCGCGATAACGCCGAGATCGGACCAACGTAGTGCCGCACGTTGTCAGAAGCTGCACGAGACGCCCCTCTGAGGGGGGGACGGACGCTCACGGCCCGCGCCCAGTCGCCCAGGTTCGTCGCAGCGGGATAGGCTATTCGGGTCGTCAAACGACCGTTTTGGTCCAGCCATACTAACATCATACCAGCAGACCTTGTCAATGGGCTGAGCTTGGGTTTGTCGCCTGCCGGACCGAGTCACGTGGCCGACCGGCTGGGGATCCCGCCGCTGCGATTTCCGTTGGGCTTAGATAAGACCGGCTTTCGCCTGCTCACCGGAGGGTTGCTGGTTCGAGTCCAGCCTGAGCAGCCACCCTCCGCCACCCCTCTACTGCGACACGAGAGACACCGTCCTCCGCTCCCAGATGTACGGATATCGCACGCCCTCCGGAACCTGGAGCTTCGTCCCTTCGGGCGCCTTCGTCCGGTGCAGCACCGTCAGCGTCACGTTCGTCCCGGGTGCGGTGGCGTTGAGCAGCCTGTCGAACTCGTCCTCGTTGAGCACCGGCGTTCCGTTGAACTCGACGATCACGTCGTACGCCTGAATCCCCGCGCGATCGGCGGGCCCGCCGATGGCCACCATGCCCGCGTAGACGCTGTCGACGCGCGGCCGCCCCGCGTCCTCGGCCTCCGCCGGCGTCAGGTCCTGCGTCATCATGCCGAACTTCAACCACTTCGACGGGCCCGCGTGCCGCGTGCGGGCCGACGCGAGGGCGTCGATGAAGCGTCGCGCCAGGGCTTCCGTCGTGAAGTAGAAGTTGTAGGTGGGCGAGGGATAGACCTTGACGTTCCACTTCCACTGCCTGGCTCCGGTGATGTACCAGAGCGTGGCGGCGGTCATCGGATCCAGCGGGACGAACACGGACTTGGAGCCGTGGCCGTTGCCGTTCGTCGCCTGCCAGTCGCCGCCGACCTCGACTCCGGACACCTTCGATTTGACGGCCCGCTTGATGCGCCGGACGGAGAAGATCGCGTTGAAGTACTGGGGATCCTCGAACCTCGGCGCATCGGCGACCGCGTCCTTCAGCACGGCTTCGATCTGTGCCGGGCCCAGATTGCTCTGCGCGTCGTGCCAGTGCCACTGGTTCTCGTAGAGCGGCGGCCAGATCTGGCTGGTCTGCGCGCCCGCGGGCGCAGGAGCGGACGCGAAGCAGACCGCCGCCCAGACGGCCAGACCGGCACCCATCCAGGCGCGCAGTCCAAGACGCGCCGGGGGCCTGGCCGTGGGATCCGAAGTTCGACGTCGGGATGTCATGAAAGCCCTCCGCGACAGGAGCGCAGCGTCGATTCCGCCGTCGCGCGTCCTGGTGACGTCGCGGCGTGACGGAACGACGCTGGCCGGATGGCATGATCGCGCAGGCCGCCGCGCGTTTCAAGCGCAGGGCCTACCGGAACATCCGGACGTCGAACGTGAACGGAACCGGCTTCTGGAATCTGACCTTCGGGAAGTCGGGATGGACGGGATTCACGAGGATGTTCCACTCGCCGAGGATGGCCGCCGACGGCACGAGCAGGGCGACGCTGCGTCCGCCTTGAACCCACTCGTCGCCGAAACGGCGTTGGGCTTCCGCTCGGATTCGGTGCCAGTTCGCCGGGAGGGCCTTCGAATCGAGCCTTCCGGCCTCAATGGCCAGCGTGGGGAAGGTTCCGAGTCCCTTGGCGGGCCGCACGGGCAAGGGCGCGTGGCCGCGCGCCCTCGCCCGTGCGCCTCCTCCTCAGTCACCCGTCGGGTTCTCTTCTGCCGCGCTAGTGCGGGTTGCTCCGCGCGGCGCAGACTGAACCCCGCCCGGCGCGGCAGGACATCGCCCATCGCGGCGTGCTACGCGCGGTTCCCTGAGGTCGGCGGCGGGCTCTTCTTCGCGCGGCCGAAACCTGGCACGACACCCCAGGTCCGGCGCCGATATGCGGCATAGCCGGGATACCGCGACAGCAGCAGGGCCTCCTCGAACCGGACCTTGATCAGGAGAAACACCACGACCGCGACGCCGCCCGCCGCCACACCGAGGGTGGGCTTCCGCAGGAACAGGCCCGGCACGAGCGCGAGGATGGAGGTGTAGATCGGATGGCGGAGGTACCCGTAGACGCCACGGGTGACGAGCTGTGCGTCGTGCCTCGGCGACGGCTCGACCTGTACGGCGCGGCGGATGGTCAGCAGGGCCGAGAACAGCAAGAGGATCCCGATAGAACAGAGTGCCAGGCCCACGGCACGGGCCGTCGCCGACTCGAACAGTGGGGGCCTGGGATCCAGCAGGAACACGGCGGCGAATAGGGCGAGGAGCACCGTCTGCGCGGTCCCGTACCGCTTGCTCGCGCGGTGGACATCCTGAGGCATCGTCGGCTCCGCTTCGAGGCGTGCGTGTCGTTAATAGAGGTAGGGGATCAGCCGCTTCCGTCCGCGCATGAACTCCCGGTACGGCTCACCGAGGCTGGCGACGAGCGCACGTTCCTCGACGGCGATGCGATAGTTGTACATCGCGAACGACGCCACGGCCAGCGCGAGCGCGCTCCCCCAGCTCCCGAGCGCCACGCCGAACCCGACGTGCATGAGGATGCCGGCCGTATACGACGGATGGCGCAGGCGCGCGTACGCACCGTCGCTCACGATGCGCTGGCCGGAGCAGACACGAACGTCACCCGTGAACGAGTCGCCGAGCAGGCGCCAACAGTGGCGGCGCAACAGGCTGCCGCTCACTATGACGGCCAGGCCGGCGACGAACGCCGCGAGGTTTGCGGCCGGCGGGAATCGAAGGGCCGTCACCCCGGAAAGCGGGACGGCCACGAAATAGGCCCCCCACGTGCCGAACATGATCACGTGGAACGAGCCGGCATCCGGCGACCCGGTGCGGCTCGCGGGGCGTCCGGCTCGCCGGATGATGCGGAACTCCGGCCAGTACACCCAGGCGAACACAGCCCAGAACAGGACGGAGTACGGGTAGACGAAAAGCAGCGGCTTCATGGGACGTGCGAACACCTCCCGCGCGGCGCGATGTGAGGAACGCCTCAGTATCGCAGGAGGACCGCTGGCGGGCAAGCGCCACGTTCGTGCGGCGCAGGACTGCATTGCGCCTTTCCGCGCTCCCGTGATCACACCGCCGCTCGCCTGGCCATGCGTGAGATGGGCGACGCAGCTTGCAAACGCCCCATGGTTTCCGGCGTCCGCCGCGCACGCCGCGACCTGATCCGAGATGGCTGATCTGCTTCGCGAACACGGCGTCCGGGAAGCCGTCGCCGTTCAGATCGCCCACGGCCACGCCGCTGGCGTTGTTCACAGGGACGTCACTGCACGCCAGGAACCCCCCGGCGCCGTCCCCCGAGCAGACGCGGGCGTTCGCGCTTCGGGTCGCGAAGATCCCGTCGGCTGCGGCGCTGTTGCTGAAGCCCGCCTTCGTGACGCGCGTCGTCAGCAGGAGTGGAGGCGGGGACGGGCTCTCCGGAGACGCCGCCCGAGGCGGCGGTCCGGAGAACCTGCGGATCTACACCAGGGCGTCGATGATGGCGTTCAGCGTGGCGCTCGGGCGCATCGCCTTCGTGGTCTTCGCCGTGTCGGGCCGATAGTAGCCGCCCATGTCCACGGGCTGGCCCTGCGCGCCGAGCAGGTCCGCGTTGATCTTCTGTTCCTGTTCGGCCAACTGCTTCGCCACGCCGGCGAAGCGCGCCTTCAGCTCGGCGTCCTTCGCCTGATCGGCCAGCGCCTGCGCCCAGTAGAGCGCCAGATAGAAATGGCTGCCGCGGTTGTCGATGCCGCCCAGCTTGCGGGCCGGCGACTTGTTGGTGTCGAGGAACTGGCCGATGGCCTGGTCGAGCGTCTCGGCCAGGACCGCCGCCCGCGCGTTCCCGGTCGTGCCCGCGATGTGCTCGAAGCAGGCGGCCAGCGCCGAGAACTCGCCGAGCGAGTCCCACCGCAGGTAGCCTTCCTTCTGGAACTGCTGCACGTGCTTGGGCGCCGACCCGCCGGCCCCGGTCTCGAAGAGCCCGCCGCCGGCCAGGAGCGGCACGATCGACAGCATCTTCGCCGAGGTGCCGATCTCGAGGATGGGGAAGAGATCGGTCAGGTAGTCACGCAGGACGTTGCCGGTGACCGAGATGGTGTCCTGGCCCTTGCGGATGCGCGCGAGCGAGAACTTCATCGCTTCCACCGGCGGCAGGATCCGGATCTCGAGGCCCTTGGTGTCCTCGTCCTTCAGGTAGCGCTCGACCTTGGCGATCACCTGCGCGTCGTGGGCGCGGTTCTTGTCGAGCCAGAACACGGCCGGCGCCCCGGTCGCCCGCGCCCGGCGCACGGCCAGCTTCACCCAGTCGCGGATGGCGACGTCCTTCGCCTGGCAGGAGCGGAAGATGTCGCCGGGGGCGACCTTCTGCTCGAGGAGCGTCTTCCCCGTGGATTCGTCGACGACGCGGATGGCGCCGGCCGCCTGGGCGATGAACGTCTTGTCGTGCGAGCCGTACTCCTCGGCCTTCTGCGCCATCAGGCCGACGTTCGGCACGCTCCCCATCGTGGCCGGGTCCAGCGCGCCGTGCGCCTGGCAGTCCTCGATGATGGTCTTGTAGATGGTGGCGTAGCACCGATCCGGAATCATCGCCTTCGTGTCGTGGAGCTTGCCGTCCGGGCCCCACATCTTGCCGCCCTCGCGCACGACGACCGGCATCGACGCGTCCACGATGATGTCGTTCGGCATGTGGAGGTTCGTGATGCCCCGCTCCGAGTCCACCATCGCCAGCGGCGGGCGCGTGGCGTACACGCTCTTGATGTCGGCCTCGATCGCCGCCTTCTGGTCCGCCGGCAGGCCCTGGATCCGGTTGTAGACGTCGCTCAGGCCGTTGTTCGGGGTGACGCCCAGCGCCTTGAACGTGGCGGCGTGCTTCTCGAACACGTCCTTGAAGTAGACGGTCACCGCGTGGCCGAACATCACCGGGTCGGACACCTTCATCATCGTGCACTTGAGGTGCAGCGACAGCAGCAGCCCCTTCTGCTTGGCGTCGGCGATCTGGTCCTCGAAGAAGCGGCGAAGCAAGGCGACGTGCATCACGGTGGTGTCGAGAATCTCGCCCGCCAGGAGCGGCATCTTCTTCTTCAGCACGGTGACGGCGCCGTCCTCCGCCACGAACTCGTAGCGGACCTCGGTCGGCTTCTCGATCGTGGTGGAGTTCTCGCCGCCGTAGAAGTCGTCGCCGGTCATGTGGGCCACGTGCGACTTCGAGTCCGGGCTCCAGGCGGCCAGCTTGTGCGGGTGCTTCCGGGCGAACGCCTTCACCGAGAGCGGCGACCGGCGGTCGGAGTTCCCCTCGCGCAGCACCGGGTTCACAGCGCTCCCGAGCACTTTCGCGTAGCGCGTCTGGACGGCCTTCTCGGCGTCGTCTTTCGGCGCTTCGGGGTAGTCCGGGACCTTGTACCCCTTCGCCTGCAGCTCCTTGATCGCTTCCTTGAGCTGCGGAATCGACGCCGAGATGTTCGGCAGCTTGATGATGTTGGCGTCGGGCGTCTGCGCCAGCTCGCCGAGCTGCGCGAGGTGGTCCGGGATGCGCTGCGCCTCGGCGAGCGCCTCAGGGAAGGTCGCGATGATGCGGCCCGCGAGCGAGATGTCCCGCGTCTCCACGGCGATGCCGGTGCCCTTCGTGAACGCTCGGACGATGGGCAGGAACGAGAGGGTGGCCAGCGCGGGCGCCTCGTCGGTCCACGTCCACATGATCGTCGACGGCTTGGTCGTCATGAACCTCAGTCTCCTTATGAGTCCTGGGTGCGAACGGCACCCGTCGGATGCCCGGCCCGGCCGGATCCACTAAGTGTATTCGAAGGTCGTGCCAGTTGGTTCGAGGCCGCCCGCGGGGGACGCGGCAGGGGCGGGTGCCGAGAATCCGACGGCGACCGCCTCGCGAGGTGGACGGCAGTCGCCGGCGGCGGCCGGCTCGCTGTAAAGTAGCTGTCGCGTCAATCCGCGCGGTCGCCGGGGCGTCTTGTCCCGGCGCCGCGCGAGCCGGGATGTGACGATGACAGCGAACGAGGAAGCCGGGACGACGGACGGGACGCCGCCCGCGGCGCCCGTCCCCTGGCACCGGCGCTGGACGATCGGCCGCAACCGCTACGACCACCTCGAGCTGGCCGGGGCCTTCGGCGACCTGGGGACCCTCATCCCCTTCGTGGTCGGCTACATCGCCGTGCTGAAGGTGGACCCCCTGGGCATCCTGTTCACGATGGGGGGCAGCGCGATCCTGGTCGGCCTCTACTACAAGACGCCGATTCCGGTGCAGCCCATGAAGGCCATCGGCGGCGCGGCCATCGCGTCGGGGGGTGCGATGAGCGCGGGGATGATCTGCGGCGCGGGCCTCTTCACCGGCCTGTTCTGGCTCCTGGCCGGCGCCACCCGGACGGTCGATCTGGTCACCCGCTTCGCGGCCAAACCGATCGTCCGCGGCATCGTGCTCGGGCTGGGCCTGCTGTTCATGACCCAGGGCACCAGGATGATGCTCGTCACCCCGTGGCTGGGCGGTGTCGGGCTCGTCATCACGTTCGTGCTGATCACCTATCCCAGGTTCCCGGCAATGTTCGCCCTGCTCATCGTGGGGGCCGTGGCCGCGTACCTGCTGGACCCGGTGCACGCGAGCCAGCTCCTGTCCATGCGGCCGAGCTTCCGTCTGCCCGAGTTCACGTTCGCCAGGATGGGCTGGAGCGACTTCGTGGCCGGCACGCTCGTGCTCGCGATCCCGCAAATCCCGCTCACGATGGGCAACGCCGTCATCGCGATCCGGGCCGAGAACAACGAGCTCTTCCCCGACCGCCCGGTCAGCGACCGCACGATGGCCGTCTCCCAGGGGCTCATCAACCTGGTGAGCGCGCCCTTCGGGGGCATTCCCCTCTGCCACGGCGCGGGCGGCATGGCGGGCCACGTGCGCTTCGGCGCCCGTACGGGCGGATCGCTCGTCATGCTCGGCGCCATCATGCTGGCGCTCGGTCTCTTCTTCAGCAGCGCGGTGGGTCTGCTCTTCCAGATCTTCCCGAAGGCGATTCTCGGCGTGATCCTCTTCTTCGCCGGCCTGGAGCTGGCCATCACGACCCGGGACATCGGCGGCCGGAAGGAGGACGTCTACGTGATGCTCGTCGTCGCGGGCTTCGCCATGTGGAACATGGGCGCCGCCTTCCTGGCGGGCATCGTCCTCTACCAGGCGCTCGAGCGGGGGTGGATCAAGGTCTGACGGTTGCCGGTGCACGGGGTGCACCAGGTGCACGGAGGTGCACAAGGTGCGAGGTGGCGCCCGGACTGACGCTGAGGCGCAGCATCTTCCGTCGGCGACAGCATAGCAGGCCCCGGGTGCGTGTAGTACGATAGCCGGATGCGCGGGGGCCGCGGGCCTCGCGCGTGACGTTCCCGGTCGATCGTGCCGCCGATGGTCCACCTGTTCGCGTTGCCCGTCGTCTTCCTCCTGCAGCTTCCGCCGGCCGCGCAGCCGGAGCGCGACGCGTCGATCATCGTCGGCGGCGAGGGAGCCCCCACGGTGACCGTTCCCCGGATCGACGCCACGATCCAGGTGGACGGGAAGCTCGACGAGCCGGTGTGGGCCGAGGCGCGGCGGCTCGGGCACTTCTGGCAGTACCAGCCGGTTGACGGGCGGCCCGCCGCGGAGCAGACCGAGGTGCTGGTCTGGTACTCGCCGACGGCCATCTACTTCGGCATCATCGCCCGCGACGACGACCCGGGGGCCATCCGCGCGACGCTGCCGGACCGCGACAACCTGGACTCCGAGGACACGGTCACCATCTACCTCGACACCTTCCACGACCAGCGCCGCGCGTTCTTCTTCACCGTCAACCCGCTCGGCGTCCAGCAGGACGGCATGCACAGCGAGAGCGGCTTCAACGCGGGCACGCGGTCGGGGCACGGCATGGACGACAAGAACCCCGACTTCCAGTTCGAGTCGAAGGGCCGCCTGACCGACGAGGGCTACGTGGTCGAGGTGCGGATCCCGTTCAAGACGCTGCGCTACCCGGCGGGGTCCGCGCCCCAGACGTGGGGGCTGAACATCCAGCGCAAGGTGCAGCGCACGGGGTACACCGACACGTGGACCGACGCGCGGCGGGCCGGCGAGAGCTTCCTCGCGCAGGCCGGCGCGATCACGGGGCTGCACGGTCTGAAGCGCGGCCTGGTCACCGAGGTCCAGCCCGTATGGGTGACGGCCTACAACGGGTCGCGCGACGCCGCGGGTGAGCCCTTCACCCGCGAGTCGCCCGACCTCAAGCCCGGGGCCAACCTCCGGTTCTCGACCTCGAACCTGACGTTCGATTCGACCCTCAACCCGGACTTCAGCCAGGTGGAGGCGGACGCCGCGCAGGTGACCGTCAACGAGCGCTTCGCGCTCAACTATCCCGAGAAGCGACCCTTCTTCCTCGAGGGCATCGACCTGTTCTCGGTGCCCAACCAGCTGGTGTACACGCGGCAGATCGTCGACCCGATCGCGGGCGAGAAGGTGACCGGCAAGGCGGGGCCGCTGAACGTGGCGTACCTGGTGACGAAGGAGCGGGCGGACTACGGCCGCGCGCTCTCCAACATCGCGCGGGTCCGGCGGGACTTCGGGGACCACTCGACGCTCGGGGCGATCGTCACGGATCGCGAGGCCACGGGCGAATACAACCGGGTGGTCGGCGTCGACGAGCGGACCATCTTCAGGAAGCTCTACTACGTCCAGTTCCAGATGGCGAACGCCTGGACCGGGACGACCGACGGCCGGCGGTTCTCGTCGCCGCTGTGGATGGCGGAGCTGGACCGCACGGGCCGGGCCTTCGGGCTCAACTACAAGCTGACCGGCATCGGCACCAGCTTCGTCGCCGCCAACGGCTACGTGCCACGCAACGACAACGTCACGCTGCGGCTGTTCAACCGCTACTCCTGGTATTTCCGGAAGGGCTCGCCGCTCGAGACGCTCCAGTTCCACTACAACCCGACGCGTCTCTGGCGGTACCACGACTTTCCCGACGCGAGCCCGCTCGAGGGCAGCGATTCGCTGTCGCTCCAGAGCGGCTGGCGCGGCGGCTGGAGCCTCGAGGCCAACGTCAGCCGGCAGTACTGGCGCCTGGACCCGGCGGCCTACGCGGCGTACGAGGTCGGCCGCGACGGCTCCTTCGCGTCCTACCTCCCCGTGCCGGAGGTGAGCGGCTGGACCCCCGACGTCACCTTCACGACGCGGATCTGGCGGCAGGTCGACAGCCAGGTCGAGGTGAAGCGCGGCGCGGTCCCGATCTTCACCGAAGGCGCCGCGGGGCGCGAGACGCGGGTGACTTCCACGCTGAACGCGCGGCCCACCGGCTCGATCCGCGCGCAACTGACGCTCACCTACTCGCACATCACGCGCGCCCGGGACGGCAGCGAGTTCGCGCGCACCGTGATTCCGCGCCTGAAGCTCGAGTACCAGGTGACACGGGCCTTGTTCTTCCGGGTCGTCGGCCAGTACCAGTCGCAGCGGCAGGACCTCCTGTACGATTACCTGGACGGCGACCCGCTGATCGTCGGCGGGGAGGTCCCCCTCGCGACTGACGCCAAGGGCCTGCGGCTCGACTGGCTCGCCTCGTACAAGCCGACGCCCTTCACGGTCGCGTTCTTCGGCTACGGTGCCTCGCTCGTCCGGGATCCCTCGCTCGGCCTGTCGAGCCTGACGAGAACGAGCGACGGGTTCTTCCTGAAGATCGCGTACCAATTCCGCCACTGACCGCGGGCCAGCCGCCGCACAACCAACCTCTCGCGCGGTGCGTCCAATCACCCGAACACGTACCACGATCGGTTCGTCTCCTGCCGTACGGCCGCGTGTCGTCTCCGTGTGAGGTATCGCACATGACGTGGCTCGACGGGTTCCTCCGCGATCTGAACCACTCCCTTCGCATGTTCCGGCAGAGCCCGGCGTTCACCGCGGCCGCGGTCGCGGCCCTGGCGCTCGGGATCGGCGCGAACACCGCGATCTTCTCGGTCGTGAACACGGTCCTGCTGAAGCCGGTGGCCTATCCCGACCCGGACCGGATCGTGCTCTTCCTGAACACGTCGCCGCAGGGCACGGGCACCAACGCCTCGCCGGCCAAGTTCCAGCACTACCGCGAGCAGACGAGCGTCGTGGAGGACGTGTCGGCATTCCGGGTGGGCATCGTCAACTACACGGGTGGGACGTTCCCCGAGCAGCTCCGATCCGGCCAGGTGTCGGCCGACTTCTTCCGGCTGTTCGGCGCGGCGGTCGAGCGCGGCCGGACGTTCACGCCCGACGAGGACCGGCCGAACGGGCCCCGCGTGGCGATCCTCGGGCACGACTTCTGGGCCCGCCGCTTCGAGCGCGATCCGAGCGTGATCGGGAAGACCATCTCGCTCAGCGGCGATCCCTACGTGGTCGTGGGCGTGCTGGCGGCCGGCTTCGACTTCCGCGAGTTCGGGCCGACGCCCGAGGTATGGATGCCGTTCCAGCTCGACCCGAACACGACCGACCAGGGCCACTACTTCCGCGTGGCGGGACGGCTGAAGCCCGGCGTGACGCTCGCGCAGGCCAAGGCGCGCCTGCAGCTGTCGGCCGAGGCATACCGGCACAAGTTCCCGAACGCGCTCGGCCCCAACAACGGCTTCTCCGTCGAGCCGCTGCGCGAGGCGATCGTCCGCAACGCGCGCTCGTCGCTGCTGGTGCTGGTCGGCGCGGTCAGCTTCGTGCTGCTGATCGCATGCGCCAACGTGGCCAACCTGCTGCTCGTCAGGGCCACCGGCCGCAGGCGCGAGATCGCGATTCGCGCCGCCATCGGCGCCGGACGCGGGCGGATCGCGCGCCAGTTGCTGGTGGAAAGCGTGGCGCTGTCGCTGGCGGGCGGCGCGCTCGGCATCGTCGTCGGCGTGGCGGGCATCCGCGCGCTGCTCGCCATCAACACGGCCGGCCTGCCGCGCGTCGGGCCGGACGGATCCTTCGTGGGCGTGGACTGGCGCGTCCCGCTCTTCACGCTGGTCGTGTCCATCGGCACGGGCCTCGTCTTCGGCCTCATTCCCGCGCTCCAGGGCTCGCGCACCGACCTCGGCGCGACGCTCAAGGAGAGCGGCGCGCGGTCGGGCACCGGCGTGCGGCAGAACCGGACGCGGGCGCTGCTCGTCGTGAGCGAGGTCGCGCTCGCCGTGATCCTGCTCGTGGGCGCGGCCCTCCTGATCCGCACGTCCGTCGCGCTGGCCCGCGTGAACCCGGGCTTTGATGCGTCGAACGTGCTGACGATGCGGATGTCGCTGACCGGGCCGCAGTTCGAGAAGTCCGCTCCCGTCGACCTGCTCGTCCGGAACGCGGTCGAGCGGCTCGACGCCCTGCCCGGCGTCATCAAGGCCAGCGCCACCTGCTGCGTGCCCCTCGACGGCGGATACGGGTTGCCGTTCAACATCGTGGGTCGCCCGCACGACGGCCCGTTTCTCAGCGGCGGCGGGTGGTTCACGGTGTCGCCGGGCTACTTCGAGGTCTTCAAGATCCCGGTCGTGCGCGGCCGGACGTTCACCGACCGCGACGATCGCCAGGGCCCGCCCGTCGTCATCATCAACGAGGCCATGGCCCGGCAGTTCTGGCCGAAGGGCGATCCGCTCGAGGACCGGCTGGTCATCGGCCGCGGCGTGATGCGCGAGTTCCAGGACGAGCCCGAGCGCCAGATCGTCGGCATCGTCGGCGACACGCGCGATGCCGGCCTCAACACCGAGCCGGGCCCGACGATGTACATCCCGCAGGGGCAGGTGCCGGACGCGGTGAACGCGCTGAACGTGCGCCTGACGCCCATGATCTGGGTGGTGCGGACCCGCGTCGCGCCGCTCGCCCTCGCCGGCCAGGTGCAGGAGTCGCTGCGCCAGTCCACCGGGCTGCCGGTCTCGGACACCCGGTCGATGGCCGAGATCGTGTCCATCTCGACCTCGCGGGAGCGGCTCAACATGTGGCTGATGACCGTGTTCGGCTGCGCCGCGCTGCTGCTCGCGGCGATCGGCATCTACGGCCTGATGGCGTACTCGGTCGAGCAGCGGACGCAGGAGATCGGCATCCGCCTCGCGCTCGGCGCGGCGGCCGGCCAGGTCAAGAACATGGTCGTGCTTCAGGGTCTGCGCCTGGCGCTGGCAGGTGTCGCTGTCGGCCTCGCGGCGGCGTTCGGGCTCACGCGCTTCATCGCGAGCTTCCTCTTCGGAGTGGGGCGGTGGGACCCGGTGGTCTTCACGGGCGTGCCGATCACACTCGCGGTTGTCGCCGCGATCGCCGTCTGGCTGCCGGCGCGCCGCGCGAGCCGCGTCGACCCCAACCTCGCCCTGCGTTGCGAGTAGGCGCGGGCGTCAGGCCGGCGCGCCCCGGCCGCGCCGCGTCGGCGACCCGGCGGGCGCCGCGCGCAGGTACTGCGCGGGCCATGGGGCCTCGTGCCCCAGCTCGCGCGCCGCCCGGAGCGGCCAGTACGGATCCCGCAGCAGCTCGCGCGCGAGCAGCACGCAGTCGGCCTCGCCCTGCCGGACGATCGCGTCGGCCTGCGGCGGTGTCGTGATCAGCCCGACCGCGCCCGTGGCGACGCCCGCCTCCTTGCGGATACGCGCCGCGAACGGCACCTGGTAGCCCGGCCCGAGCGGGATGCGGGCGTTCGGCGCCGCGCCGCCCGACGAGCAGTCCACCAGGTCGACGCCGCGGTCCTTCAGCTGCCGCGCGAGCTCGACCGACTGATCCACGTCCCACCCGCCGTCCATCCAGTCGGTGGCCGAGAGCCGCACGAAGAGCGGCCGGCGCTCGGGCCAGACCGCACGCACCGCCTCCACCACCTGCAGGCAGAGCCGCGTCCGGTTCTCGAACGACCCGCCGTACTCGTCGCGGCGGCGGTTCAGGAGCGGCGAGAGGAACTGGTGAATCAGGTAGCCGTGCGCCGCGTGGATCTCCACGACGTCGAACCCCGCCGCGAGCGCGCGGCGGGCCGCGGCGGCGAAGGCCGTGGCGATCCCCGGCAGCTCAGCCGCCGCCAGCGCGCGCGGCGTTCCGTAGCCCGGCGCGAACGGCTCGGCG
>JAHECP010000228.1 GCA_024641665.1 Acidobacteriota bacterium | reverse complement strand
TAAGTGGAACGTGAGCTTCGTGTGGAACGCCACCTTCGCGGGTGGCGAGCCCCTGTCAGCCGGCCGCTTGGCGGGCGCACCTAACTACTTTCCGGTGAAGAAATGACCTGCTAAGTCGCTGACGGTACATGATTGCCGGTGGCCGCCTTTGACCAAACAGGTCGTTTCGATCATTTGCCAGTACTGATCGTCGCGCCTACATTCTCTCGCGTATGACGGTTGACGAAAGGAGCCGCTATGGTGCGACGCCGCCAGCGCGAGCGCAGTCTGTTCGAGATCCTCTTGCCCGACGGGCACAAGCTGTGGCCCGACTGGTTGCGGCGCATCGATACGCTGCTCGAGGACGAGGGCGTGATTGAGACCGTCGCCCAGGCGCTGGAGGCGCGCTGGCCACAGAGTCGGCGGCGCGGCCGGCCGGGGACGCCGGCCGAGGTCGTGCTGCGGATGCTGGTGTTGAAGCATCTGTTCGACTGGAGCGATGACGACCTCGAGCGCGAGGTTCGGGCGAATTTGGTGTATCGCGCGTTTACGCGCATTGATGCCGGGGAAGTGCCGGACGCCAAGACGATCCTCAAGATCGCCCGCGTGCTGGGCCCGGACGCCGTGCGGCAGCTGCACGAGCGGGTGGTGGACGTCGCGAAGCGGGCGGGGGTGACGCACGACCGCCGCTTTCGCATCGACACCACGGTCGTAGAAACGAATGTGCACTATCCGACCGACAGCACCTTGTTGCGGGATGGTGTCCGCGTGCTGACGCGGACCCTGCAGCGCGCGAGTACCGCCTTGGGGGATCCGAACGCCCAGATCCGCAATCGCCTGCGGAGTGTGACGCGGCGAGTGCTGACCATCGGGTATCAGGCTCGGTCGCCCAAGACGCGGACGGCGATGATTGAGAGTTATCGACGGCTCATGGGCACGACCCGCGCCGTCCTGCGCGACACGGCGACCATGGTCCGGCGACTCGGCCAACGGCGGCGCCTGGCGCCCCCCGCCGTGCAGCCCCGCCTGCAGCGCGCCCAGGCCCGGCTGCGCGAGATGCGGCCGCTGGTCCAGCGCGTGCTGGCGCAGACGCGGGCGCGGGTGCTGGGCGGCGACACGCACGTGGCCGACAAGGTCCTGAGTCTGTTCGAGCCCCACACGGAAGCGATTCGGAAGGGGAAGGTCGCCACGCCCACGGAATTCGGGAAGCTCGTCACGATTCAAGAATCGGAGCATCAGATCATCACGGCGTATGAGGTGCATGCGCGGCGCCCCGCGGATCGCACGCTGTGGGTCGGCGGGCTGGACACGCATCAGCGCCTCTTTGGGCGCCCCCCGTCTCTGGCCACGGCCGACCGCGGCTTCAGCTCGGCGGCCAATGAGGCGGCGGCCACGGCCCGCGGGGTGCGCCGCGTGATCCTGCCGACACTCGGTCCCCGCTCGCCCGCGCGTCGCCGGCACGAGCACCAGGCGTGGTTCCGGCGGGGACAACGCTGGCGCGTCGGCTGCGAAGGCCGGATCAGTGTGCTCAAACGACGGCATGGCCTGCGGCGCTGCCGGTATCATGGCGCGGACGGCACGGATCGCTGGGTGGGCCTCGGCGTCATTGCGAACAACTTGATGAGCACCGCGACCTTCTTATGTGCACGGACGCTCGCGTAACCACGAAACGGAGAACGGATGAAAATGACACGACCGGATATCCGGCCAGTCTCCACAGGCCCTGATGATCGGCTCCTGTACGGTCATTTCTTCACCGGAAAGTAGCTAGTAGAGCCATTGATGGCGCATGGTCAGGCTGCAGCAGGGCTGATGAGATTCGGGAAGCGATCGGGTGGTGGTCGAAGAGGTCTTCTGAGGCCGGATGCTCACAAGCAATCCAGGGCCCGATATTCGACCATTTCGGAAGGGTGACCTCTACGCCGGGCCGGCACGGCTTAGTAGGGGCGCTTCCTGATGAGAAGTGTCGCGAGAGAACGCCGACGGTCACCGCTGTGAGCAGCGCGCCGAGTATGTCAAGCTGCTGCCAGTGGGGGGCGGCTCGCTGCGGCGCGAGCCAAGGAGGGAGGTGCTCACTCGCCGCGGCGACGAGCACGCCACACACAATGGCGGTCCAGAGAGGCGGGAAATGAAGCGCGAACCGCGCGTGCGTCCTGGAGAAATGAAACGGTTCCGCCGACAGGAACGCTGCGAACGCCAGTCCAAGCCACATCGCGAACCAGAGAAACCACGCCGAGTACCAAGGCGGCACCGGGGCTCTGTTCGCAAAGTACATTCCGAGAGGCAGAAGCAATTCAAATGTGAATGCTCCGGTGAGGCTCAGGAGCAGGATGTCTCGCCACCGTTTGACGATGACCATCGTTGAAGCCCGGCGCTCCGCCCTTCGCCCCCCTGGCGGGAGGTGCAGATTGTCTTGATCGCTCCGAAAGCGTTAGCTATCCGTTAGCTTTTCACCGGCGTAGAACAAGGAAGGCCCGATTTCTCGGGCCTTTCTGAAGAGTGGTGCGGAAGAGAGGATTTGAACCTCCACTCCCTTGCGGGAACAAGCTCCTGAGGCTTGCGCGTCTGCCAGTTCCGCCACTTCCGCACGGCGGGCGAGCAACGTTCCGCTGACGAACCCTCAGTATAGCAAAGCCCAGGGACCAGAGGCCAGGTGCCGGAGGCCAGGAACCGGCGCGGGAGCCCGGCCTCTGGGCCTCCGGCCGCCGACCCCCGGCCTCCGAGTCCCCAGTCCCCAGTCCCCGATCCCCGGCCTCCGGCCTCCGAGCCCCCAGTCCCCAGCCCCCAGTCCCCGATCCCCGGCCTCCGGCCTCCGGCATATACTCGATAGCATCTTCATCGAGGAGGCATTCCGTGGCTCAGCGCAAGGGTGTGGCGCTCGTCCTGGTCTTCATCGCCGTCGCGGTGCTCGTGTCGCTCACCGGGCTGCTGCTCATCGTCGCGCTGGCGACGGGCGGCGAGCCCGCCGTCCGGGCGAACTCCACGCTGGTCATCCGGCTCGGCGGGACGCTCGACGAGGTGGCACCGGGCGGCTTCAGCCGGCTCTTCGTCTCGCCGCCCACCGTGCGCGAGGTGGTCGACAGCCTCCGCCGCGCCAAGACCGACGGCAACGTCTCGGCCGTCATCCTGGCGCCCGGCGGCACGGCGCCCTTCTGGGGCAAGGTGCAGGAGATCCGCGACGCCGTCCTCGACTTCAAGACCTCCGGCAAGCCCATCGTCGGCTACCTGGAGTACGGCGGGGAGCAGGAGTACTACCTCGCGACCGCCTGCGACCACGTGTACCTGATGCCGACGAGCCCGCTCGAGCTCACCGGGCTCGCCAGCTACGAGCTGTTCCTGCGCGGCGCGCTCGACAAGATCGGCGCCGTGCCCGACATGCTGCACATCGGCGCGTACAAGACGGCCGCGAACACCTACATGGACAAGACCTACACGGCCGCGCACCGCGAGATGGCCGAGTCGCTGAACGGCGACCTCTACGACCAGATGGTGTCGGCGATCGCCGAGGCCCGCGGCAAGACCGCCGACGAGGTGCGCGCGATGTTCGAGCACGGGCCGTACCTGCCCCAGGACGCGCTCGACGCCGGCCTGGTGGACGGCCTGGCCTACCGCGACGAGCTCTACGAACGCGCCGGCCTGCCGGGCGACGCCGACCGCACCGTCGACTTCTCGAGCTACCGGTACGGCGGGGACGACGGCTTCACGTTCTCGTCGCGGCCGCGCATCGCGGTGATCTACGCGGTCGGGCTCATCGCCAGCGGCGACAGCGGCACCGACCCGATGCAGGGCGACGTCGTCGGCTCCGACACGCTGGCCCGCTACCTGCGCCGCGCGCGCGAGGACCGCTCGGTCCGCGCGATCGTCCTGCGCATCGACAGCCCCGGCGGATCGGCGATCGCGTCCGACGCCATCTGGCGCGAGATGGAGCGGACGCGCTCGGCCAAGCCGCTCATCGCCTCGATGTCGGACCTGGCGGCGTCGGGCGGCTACTACATCGCGCTGCCCGCGCACGCCATCGTGGCCGAGCCCGCCACGCTCACCGGCTCGATTGGCGTCGTGGTCGGCAAGGTCGCCTACGGCGGGACGCTCGACAAGCTCGGCTTGAACCTCGAGGCGGTCAGCACCGGGCGCTACGCCGAGATGGACTCGCCCGTGCGCCCCTTTACGCCGGACGAGCGCCAGAAGTTGACCGCGATGATGCAGGCCACCTACGACACGTTCGTGCGGAAGGCCGCCGAGGGACGCCACACGACGCCCGCCGCGATCGACGCCATCGCGCGCGGACGCGTGTGGACGGGCCGGCAGGCCAAGGCGAACGGGCTGGTGGACGAGCTCGGCGGCCTCACGCGCGCCATCGCGCTCGCCAAGGAACGGGCCGGCCTGGACCCCGCCGCCGACGTGTCGATCGTCGTCTATCCGCCGCGCCGGAGCCTCTTCGACGCGCTCACCCAGCCGTTCGACGGGACGTCGAGCCGCCTGGCCATGCGCGCGGCCCTCACCGCCGAGGAGCGCCAGGCGCTCGGCCTGCTCACCGCGCCGCTGCGCCTCTTCCGCCGCGGCGAGCCGCTGGCGATCATGCCGAACGTGTACTTACGCTGAACAGGGGTCAGGGGTCAGGGGTCAGGGGTCAGGGGTCAGGGGGCACGGCTGACAGCTGACGGCTTGCCGAAGACACAAACGGCCCGGCGAAGTGTCCCTCGCCGGGCCGTTCGTCGTTTCGTTCCTGAGCCCTGACCGCCGACCCCTGACCGCTTGTCTACGCCGTCGCCTGCTGCAGCGCGTTGCGGTTGATCTCGATCTTCATGTTCGCCTTGGCCTTCGTCATGTAGGCGGTGAAGAAGCGGTTG
Source organism: Acidobacteriota bacterium (assembly GCA_024641665.1). GTDB lineage: Bacteria > Acidobacteriota > Vicinamibacteria > Vicinamibacterales > JAHECP01 > JAHECP01. The sequence goes on along the minus strand of JAHECP010000228.1, from coordinate 2,806 downwards.
CGGCGGTCGGCGAGCATCTCCTGTCGCAGCGCCTCGCGTCCGGCCTGGATTTCCGCCTCGGTGACGTCCTTCCGGTCCACCACCTTGATGACCACCGCCGAGGTCGCCGCGTCGATGGGCTGGCTCACCTCGCCGGTCTTGAGGGAGAACGCCACCTGGTCCACCTTCGGGCTGACGCCGACCTCGGGCCACGCGGTCCCGCGGGCCGCGAGCTCGGAGGTCTTCACCTCGAGCCCGGCGGCCTTGGCGGCGCGCGCGAGGTCGCCCGTCTTGGCGGCCGCCTCGGCCAGGGTGGCGGCCCTGGCGCGGGCCGCGTCGATCGCCTTCGCGAGGACGACGTCCTCCTGGACCTTCGCCTTGACCTCCTCCAGCTTCGGCAGGTAGGAGGCCTGCTTGCCGGTGACGGTGATGATCACGAAGCCTTGCGACGTGCGGATCGGCGGGCTCACCTGGCGCTCGTTCAGCTGGAACGCGACGCTGTTCACCTCGGGCGCGAAGCCGATGCCGGCAATGGGTTCCTGGGGGTCGAAATAGCCCGACTCGGCGACCGGCAGCCCGTGCTCCCGGCCGACGCTGTCGAGATCGGCCGCCGACTTGATCTCGGCCGACACGGTGTCGGCGAGCTTGGACGCCTGGGTCTGCGCCCGCTCGAACTTGAGCTGGTCCTCGATCTGCGCCCGCACCTCCGCGAGCGGCTTGGTGACGGCGGGCTTCTTGTCGGTGACCTTGATGATGTGGAAGCCGTACTGCGTCTGGATGAGGTCGCTGATCTGGCCGGGCGCCAGCACGAAGGCCGCCTTCTCGAACTCGGGCACCATCTGGCCCTCGCTGAAGAAGCCCAGGTCGCCCCCGTTCGCCTTGCTCGCGTCGTCCTCCGAGTACTTCTTGGCGAGGGCCGCGAAGTCGGCGCCGGCCTTGGCCTCCGCGAGCACCTGCTCGGCCTCCTTGCGCACGGCGGCTTCGTCCTTGCCCTCGGTCTTGAAGAGGATGTGGCTCGCGCGCACCTGTTCCGGCGTGGAGAACTGGTCCTGGTTGTCGTTGTAGTAGCGTTCGACGTCGGCCGCCGACACGACGGCGTTCTGGCGCATGGCCTGGACGTCGATGAGGAGGTGCTTGATGCGGCGCTTCTCCGGGATCCGGTACTTCTCCTTGTGGGCCTCGAAGTACGTCGCGATCTCCCCGTCGCTCGGCTTGATCCCCTCGCGGAACTTGTTGGCGGGGAAGGATACGAGCTCGATCTTGACCTGCTCGTGGCGCCGGTGGTACTCGGCGTCCACCTCGCTGTCGCTGACCGTCATCCAGTCGGTGAGCGCGCCGTGCAGCTTGGTCACGATCAGGCTGCGCCGCAGCTGCTCTTCGAACTCGCCGGGCGTCAGGGGCGGCGTCTGCATCTGCAGCAGCTGGCGGTACTGCGCTTCGCCGATGAACCGCCCGTTGTCGGTGAAGGCGGGCATCGTCAGGATGCGCTCGCGCAGCTCGGCGTTGCTGGCCGAGATGCCGAGCCGCCGGGCCTCGGCGAGCGCGGCCTGCTCGTCGATCATCTGCTGCAGCAGCCGCTGGTCGATGCCCATCTGGCGGATCAGCTCGTCGCTCAAGCTGCCGCCGTACGCCTGGCGATAGGCCTGGAGCTGCTGGTAGTAGGCCTGGCGGAACTCGCCCACCGTGATGTCGTGGCCCTCGACCGTGGCGATGACGTCACGCGCGGCGGGGCCGCCCTGCGGCGTCAGGAACGACGGGATGTACAGCAGAATGAAGGTGACGACCACCAGGCCCAGGCTCCATTTGAGCCAGCCCTTGTGGCGGCGCATCCGATCGAGCATCGTCATGGCGTGAGCAGTCCTCTCGAGTGTCGGCCGGCCGCGCGGGGAGGCGGCGGTCCCGCGGCGTCGGGCAAAAGGTCATTATGCCATGAAGGCCCCGCCGGTCAGCGACTTGACCCCGAGCGGGACGAGCGCCCCCGGGACCCGCCCGCGGGGTCCCCTCCAGGGGACACTTTCGCGAGGCCCGTCCCGCGTCATGTGGTATATTTGCGGTGGATAGAATGACTTAGCGACACCACGCCAGAGCCGATGCCGGGAAGACGGGAACAAGCGTCCCTCCGCCGGCGCGAGGAAGACCGCTCCGGAGTCACGCTTGCCATCTATCACGTTAGCCGGGACTTCGAGCGACACGTCGCTGCGTTGCGCCGGTCGATTCGGTTCCGCGTGACGTGTCAGTCGCAGCGTACAACCTCCCGCGTCCCGAAGAAGGGGCTCGACGGGGTGCTCTGGGAATTGGCGCCGGGCAAGACGCCCGATCGGCGCCGGGTGGCCTCCATCGCGCGCGGCATTCCAGTCGTGTCCTACTCCGAGCACGGAGGGCGCGAGGTGGCCGACGTGTCGCGCGCCCGCGGGTTCGCGTCCCATCTGCGGGCCCCCCTGCGACCAGCCGCGGTGGCGCGCGCGTTCGGCGCGGCGCCGCGGCCCGATTTGACGGTCCGCCTGAAGCCCCTGCAAGCCGCGCTGCGCCATCGGTTCCGCCGGGCGGACGTGCTGGCCGAGCTCGTCCGGGCGACGCTCGTGCCGGTGGAGCCCGCCCGCGTGGCCGACGCGCTGGTGTCGCGCATGGCCGGCTGGCTGCCGGTGCCGGCCTGGGCGGTGGTGGCCGTGGACCACGAAGGCCGCACGGGGCTGCTGGGACGGCGGTTTGTGACCGATGAACTAGAACGGGTCATCCAGGCCATCGGGCTCTGGGTGATGAAGCGCGGCGAGCCCTTCGCCTCGGCGGCCGTGGCGGCCGACTCCCGGGTCGAGGGCGTCGGGGGGGC
>JAHECP010000063.1 GCA_024641665.1 Acidobacteriota bacterium | reverse complement strand
CCGCGCGATGGCCGCGACGGCCAGCACCCGCACATCGCCGGGCGCCGGCACGGCCGCATCGCGGCCGTCGAGCCAGCGCGGGGCGCCGAGCCGCCGTGGCGCGCGGAACACCCGGCCGACGCCGAGCGACGCCAGGCGGCCGGTCATCCCCGCCTCGTCGCCGGCGCCGTTCAGGACGACGGCGTCGGCCCGGGCCAGCGTGTCGACAGGCTCGCGCAGCCGGCCGAAGGGCCAGGTGCGCGGCTCGGTCACGTCGCGCGCGTCCACCAGCACCAGGTCGGCGTCGCGCTCCAGCATCATATGCTGAAATCCGTCGTCGAGCAGATGCACCGTCGCGCCGAAGCGGCGCTCGGCGAGGACGCCCGCGAGGTAGCGATCGGGGCACACGAGCACGGGCACGCCGTCGAGCTGTCCGGCGAGCATCAGGGGCTCGTCGCCCGCGCGGGCAAGGTCCGCGCGCACGGCCTCGCGGTCGCGCACCACCACCACACCCTCGAGCGGCGCGCGCCGCGCGTAGCCGCGGCTGAGGACCGCCGGTCGCTCGCCCGCCGCGACGAGCAGCCGCGCGAGGTGGGCCACCATCGGCGTCTTGCCGCGCCCGCCGGCCGCGAGATTGCCCACGCTGACGACCGGGTTCGCCAGCCGCCGCCGCGCCTCGGGATGGCGGTCGAACCAGCGGCGGCGTTCTCTCGCGATGGCGGAGTAGAGAGCGCTCAACACGGGTGCATGGTGCACCGTGCACGGTGCATGGTGCGTGGAGGCGCCGTGGCCGGCCTGGCGCGCATCTTCGTTTTCACATCAGTCCGCCGGAACCCCCGGCCTCGGGTCCCCGGCCTCCGGCCTCTTGTCACTGGACCCGCCGGAACGGCGTGACGACGCCGGAGGGCGAGGCGGGCGGCAACAGCTGGGCGACGACGGCGAGGCTCTTGTCCTTGGCGCCGCGGTTGGCCTCGACGAGGGCGCGGGCCGCGGCGCCGAGGCTGGCCTGGCGCACCGGGTCGCCGAGGAGCGCGACCAGCGTCTCCTCCAGCTCGCGCGCCGAGCCCAGTTGCACGGCGGCCTGGTGCTCGACGAAGGTCCGGGCGATCTCGGCGAAGTTCTGCATGTGCGGGCCGAACAGGATGGGCTTGCCGAAGACGGCCGGCTCGAGGATGTTGTGCCCGCCGGCGTCCACGAGGCTGCCGCCGACGAAGACGACCGTGCCCACCTGGAACAGCCGGGCCAGCTCGCCGATCGTGTCGAGCACGACGACGTCGGCCCGCGGCTCGTCGTCGATGCGCAGCTCGCTGCGGCGGGCGACGCGGAAGCCCTCCTGGCGCGCCAGCGCTTCCACGTCGCCGAAGCGCTCGGGCTTGCGCGGCGCGATGATGAGCAGCGCCTCGGGCATGGCGCGCTTCACGCGGCGGAAGGCCGCGAGCACCGCCTCGTCCTCGCCCTTGAGCGTCGAGGCCGCGATCACGACGGGCCGGCTCTCGGAAATGCGGAAGAAGCGCAGCACGCGCGCGGGGCCGCGGCCGAGCGACTGCGCGGTGGGGAGCTCCAGCGAGTCGAACTTGAGGCTGCCGGTAATCGACACGCGCGCCGGGTCGGCCCCGATCTCGATGATGCGGCGGGCGGACTCCTCACCCTGCATGCAGAAGCGGTCCACGTCGTCGAGCACACGGCGGAAGAAGCGGCGCGCGAGGCGGTACCGCGGGTAGGAGCGCGACGAGATCCGCCCGTTGACGAGCATCGTCCGCACGCCCTGGCGCCGGCAGGCGCGCAGCAGGTTCGGCCAGATCTCGGTCTCCATCATTATGAAGAGCCGCGGCTTCACCAGCTTCAGCGTGCGGTTGACGATGAAGCCGAAGTCAAACGGGAAGAAGAAGACCGCGTCGACGTGCTGGATGTTGCCGCGCGCGACGCGCTGGCCGGTCATCGTGGTGGTGGAGACGAAGAGCCGGAGCTTCGGGTAGCGGGCCTTCAGCTCGGCGACGAGGGCGCGCGCCGTGAGCACCTCGCCCACCGAGACGGCATGGATCCAGATGGAGCGCTCGCCGTCGAGGTTGAACGACACGGGCAGGTAGCCCAGCCGCTGGCCGAGACTGCCGACGTACTTGTTGTACCGGATCGCCTGGTACAGGAAATAGGGCGACACCAGCACGAAGACGGCGAGGCTCACGAAGCTGTAGATCCAGTACATCGTCGTCGGCCCGCGCGGCGCCCGAAGCCCGTCAGGACCGTGGAAAGGGCCGTTTCGAGCGGTGCCGCACGCGGTTTGACCCTGCGCTAGCCGATCATTAGAATGAAAAATTCGAGGTTTGACAATTCTTTCTTCCCTCTCACGGCACCTCGACCACGGACGCCCGCGTTCCGGAAGGAGAGCTCGATGGCCACCAAAGTGGGGATCAACGGCTTCGGCCGCATCGGCCGTAACATCATGCGTGCCGCGCTCGGCCAGACGGACATCGACTTCGTCGCCGTCAACGACATCACGGACGCGGCGACCCTGGCCCACCTGCTGAAGTACGACTCGATCCTGGGGAACCTGCCGGCGCGCATCGAGGCGAAGGGCGACGGGATCGCCGTCGACGGCGATCCCTTCAAGGTGCTGTCGGAGAAGGACCCCGCCAGGCTGCCGTGGAAGGACCTCGGCGTGGACGTCGTCTTCGAGTCCACCGGACGCTTCACCAAGCGCGACGACGCCGCGAAGCACCTGGCGGCGGGCGCGAAGAAGGTGATCATCACGGCGCCGGCCAAGGGCCCCGACTTCACGGTCGTGATGGGCGTGAACGAGGGCAAGTACGACCCGGCGAAGCACCACATCATCTCGAACGCCTCGTGCACGACCAACTGCCTGGCGCCGGTGGCCAAGGTGCTGCACGAGAGCTTCGGCATCCGCAAGGGCTGGATGACGACGGTGCACTCGTACACGAACGACCAGAACCTGCTGGACCTCCCGCACAAGGACCTCCGGCGCGCGCGCGCCGCGGCGCTGTCGATCATCCCCACGACGACCGGCGCGGCCGTCGCGGTCGGCGAGGTCATGCCCGAGATCAAGGGGCGGCTCGACGGCATCGCCATGCGCGTGCCGACGCCGAACGTCTCGGTCGTGGACCTCGCCGTGATCGTCGACAAGAAGACGAGCGCCGAGGAGGTGAACGCAGCGTTCAAGAAGGCGGCCGACGGCCCGCTGAAGGGCATCCTCGAGTACGTGGAGGCGCCGCTCGTCTCGATCGACTTCCGGGGCAACCCGCACTCGTCGATGGTGGACGCCCCGTACACGAAGGTGATGGACGGCGACTTCGTGAAGGTCCTCGCCTGGTACGACAACGAGTGGGGCTACTCGAGCCGCTGCGTGGACCTGATGAAGTTCGTCGTCAAGAAAGGCCTGTAGGGAGCGCCCGTGGCGAAGCAGACGATCCGCGATCTGGACCTCGACGGCAAGCGGGTATTCATCCGTGTCGACTTCAACGTGCCGATCAAGAACGGCGCGATTGGCGACGACACGCGCATCAAGGCGTCGCTCCCGACCATCCGCTACGCGCTCGAGCGGGTCGGCCGCGGCGTCGTCGTCCTGGCCTCGCACCTGGGACGGCCCAAGGGGCAGGCGCGGCCCGAGCTCAGCCTGCGGCCGGTCGCGGTCCGGCTGCAGGAGCTGCTGGGGCGGCCGGTCGTCTTCGCCGCCGACTGCGTGGGCGAGGCGGCGCGGGACGCCGTCCAGCAGGCCGGCCCGGGCGGCGTGGTGCTGCTCGAGAACCTGCGCTTCCGGGCGGAGGAGGAGAAGAACGACCCGGCGTTCGCCGCGCGGCTGGCCGAGCTGGCCGACGTCTACGTGAACGACGCGTTCGGCAGCGCGCACCGCGCCCACGCCTCGACCGAGGGCATGGTGAAGCTGGTGCCCCACGCGGCGGCCGGCCTGCTCATGGCGAGCGAGCTCCGGCACCTGGGCGGCGTGCTCGAGTCGCCGGCCCGGCCCTTCGTGACCGTGCTCGGCGGCGCGAAGGTGTCGGGCAAGCTCGAGGTGATCGAGAACCTGCTCGGCAAGGTGGACGCCCTGCTCGTCGGCGGCGCCATGGCCTACACGTTCCTCAAGGCGCGCGGCCTGCCCGTGGGCGCCTCGCTCGTCGAGGACGACCTCCTCGACACGGCGAAGGACGTGGAGCGGCGCGCGGCGGCCGGCCCGGTGCGGTTCGAGCTACCGTCGGACCACGTGGTCGCCACGAAGATCGAGGCGGGTGTGGCCCACGAGACGCTGGCGGTGACCGACCCGGCCATCGGCGCGCGCCTGGGCGTGGACATCGGCCCCAAGACGGTCGAGGCGTACCGGAAGGTGCTCGCCGAGGCGCGCACGGTGGTGTGGAACGGCCCGATGGGCGTGTTCGAGATCGACGCGTTCGCGGCGGGCACGATCGCCATCGCCCACGCCGTGGCGGCCGTCAAGGGCGCGAGCATCATCGGCGGCGGCGATTCAATCGCGGCGGTGGCCAAGGCGGGCGTGACCGACCAGATCACGCACATCTCGACCGGCGGCGGCGCTTCGCTCGAGTTCCTCGGCGGCCGCACGCTCCCCGGCGTGGCCGCGCTGCCGGAGAAGAACTAAGACAAGAGAATGTCGAATTTGGGATGCTGAATGTCGAATTGAGAATGGTGAATGTCGAACGGCGAATTGTCGAGCGCTGAGCTGAACTCGCTCGGCATTCGACGTTCCGCCGTCCGCGTTCCGCATTCAGCGTCCGACATTCGACATTCGCTATTCGACATTCGACATTCGTCGAGGGTCACTCCCATGCGCATCCCGTTCATCGCCGCCAACTGGAAGATGTTCAAGACCGTCCAGGAATCGGTTGTCTTCGTCAAGCAGCTGCGCTCGCTCGTGAAGGACGCCTCGAACGTCCAGGTGGTGGTGGCGCCGCCGTTCACGGCGCTGCACGCCGCGGCCGAGGCGGCGCGCAATTCCCAGGTGGGCATCGCCGCGCAGGACGTCTACTGGGAGCGCGAGGGCGCGTTCACGGGCGAGATCAGCCCGGGCATGCTCAAGGAGGCGGGCGCCGACTACGGCATCGTGGGCCACTCGGAGCGGCGGCGCCTCTTCCACGACACCGACGAGACGGTGAACCGCAAGGCGCTCGCGCTCGTCGCGGCCGAGCTGACGCCCATCGTGTGCATCGGCGAGACCCTCGAGGAGCGGGAGCGCGGCGAGACGCTGGCCGTGCTCGACGAGCAGATCAAGCAGGGGCTCGACGGCCTGACCGGCGAGCAGGTGGCGTCGATCGTGGTGGCCTATGAGCCCGTCTGGGCCATCGGGACGGGGCGAAACGCCACCCCCGAGCAGGCGGGCGAGGCCCACGCCCACATCCGGGCGCGGCTGCGGCAGTGGTTCGGGGGCGACGCGGCCGAGAGGTGCCGCATCATCTACGGCGGGAGCGTGAAGCCCGACAACATCGGGGCCTTCATGGCCCTGCCGGACGTGGACGGGGCCCTGGTGGGCGGGGCCAGCCTGGACGTGCGGACCTTTGCCGACATCGTGGCGAAGAGCCGCTAGGAAGAGGTATACTAAAACGCTATGCTTCTGGGGGCCTTCGATTTCGTGTACGTGGCGATCTGTCTCCTGCTGCTGGTGGTGGTGCTGCTGCAGCAGGGCAAGGGCGGCGACATCGCGGCGGCGTTCGGCGGCGGGAGCAGCCAGACGGCTTTCGGGGCCCGCTCGGGCGCGACCGTGCTGACGCGCGCGACGACCGTCCTGGGCGCGCTGTTCATGCTCGGCGCGCTCGTCCTGGCCATCGTCGGGCAGCGCGGGACTTCCGAGTCGGTCGTGGGTGGCGTGACGGCCCCGGCACCCGTCCAGGCGCCGGCCCCGACGACGCCGGCTCCCCCGACGACGGCCCCGGCAAAGACGGCACCGCAGCCGCAGGCGACACAGCCGGAGCAGAAGCCGGCGACGCCGCCCGCGAAGGCGCCCGAGAAGAAGCCCGGCGGCGCCAAGTAGCGCCGGCACGCGTCGCGCACGGCGTCAGCCGTGCGCCGGACCGACCCGAGCGGAAGTGGCGGAACTGGCAGACGCACCAGCTTGAGGGGCTGGCGATAGCGATATCGTAGGGGTTCGAATCCCCTCTTCCGCACCACCTTTAGAATCAGGAGTTTAACGCCAAGAAGACCTCCCAATTGGGAGGCCTTTTCTGGTCAAGTGGTCAAGTCATTGGTCAAGCATGGCCTCGGGCGTTCCCTCTGCCCCAGAGGCCTCCGAAGGCCCTGCCGCAGGCCTCCAGTATGGAATCGGCCAGTGCCCTGCGAATTCCGCGTCGGGCATACGCGCGTATGCGCGTCCCCGTCAGTCGACGTGAAAGTCCCTTGAAGAGAAGCGGACGTGGTGCGCTGGAAAGAGGGCATCTGGCAACGGCGCGGCCGGAGCAAGAAGGCCCGCGCGGTTCATGTTGGCGACCGCGTCGTGACGGGCGAGGTACTGAAAGACGCGGGCGACGGCCGGGTGTGCATCTTGGTGCGCAAGTGCGAGATCCCCAGCGAAAAATGGGGACGACAGCTCACTCCCCTGGCTAAGGGCACGGAGATTCGCCGCAAGCGCTCGACCATCGAGCGGGCACATCCCGAGCGCATGGCCTGGAGCGACGAGACGGCCCGCGGAGCTCTCCATAGCCGCTTTCTTGGAAAGAGATAAGGCCGGCTCAAGCCGGCGTTACGAAGTCATCCCTCATGCGAAACGCCGCCGACGAACCGTTCTCCACGAGGACGTCGAGCAGAAAGAGAACCGCCCGACGGATGGCGGGGTCGCGCTTCAGTTCAAGAGGTCTTCCGTATACATGCCGTTGCAGCAGAACCTCGAGGAGGAAGATGGTGTTGGACTCGCGCAGCATCGCCTGCGGGTCCCCACGCTTCAGCGAATCCGCGACGCGAACGAAGGCCGCAGGAAGCGACCTTTCGCCGATGTGGTAGAGGAAGCGCACGTAACAGTCGAGGACGATCCATGTGGGCGGGAGCGCCTCAACAAGAGCGTCAACATGATCGGCGTGGCCCTCCAAGCTTCGCCAGTGCCTGACGTCGTCTTTCCACCATAGGGTCAGGAATATCGTGGATAGCATTTCGCTGCCCCACGGGTGGTCACTGTCGAGGTGAGCGACCCATTTCGCGCGTTTGACGCCGTCCGCGAAAAGATCCCATAAGAACCAGTAGTGGGCGGTATTCGGTGAGCTGTCCTCGATATTCGTCAAGCCCTGGAGGATGTTGTGAGTCTCGCGCGGATGCCTGTCGATTGCCTCGACGATCGGACGAAGCACCTCTTCGGCTGCGGCGGGCGTCGCGCGCATCGCGAAGCGCCCAATGCGTTCGGAGACCACAGTTTCCTGCTCGAAATGCCGTTCGCGTCCCTGCCTGCGCCCCGGGCGTCCGTCGTCGTCGGCATCCCACCACGCGACGAGAGTCTGCGCAGCACGCGTGAATACGGCGATCGTCAGGGGATCGGCGGGCGCCTCTCCGAGGATAGTCAGGATTCGGCCGATAGCTTCCCCGCCAAACCATTGTGAAAGGTCCAAGATCTGACATGCGTCAGCGGGGAATGCGACCGGCTGCCAAAACCGATTGCGTACTGCAACGGCCGATTCGGCGATGATCTCGCCAACGTCGCGGCGCTTGTCGTAAGCGCGCCCGTCTTCGACACCCCGTGCGCCGTCGATCATTGCTGCCTCGGTCGCAATGGCATTCACTGACCGCACGGCCAGTTCACGATCAACAGACCAGAGGTTCTGGGCGATCCCCCAGGTCGCGTTCCAGCGCACCTCGTCGATCGGGTGCGTCAGTGCAACGACGAAGGCCTGCTGCACGCGGAGCCGCTGCGCCTCTGGCAGTACCTTTCCGAGCAACACCGCGATGACCCATGCGCAGGAACGGTCTGCCGACATGTCGAAGCGCTGCATGCGTTCGAACTGGTTCCAGTTCTCTGATTGGCGCGCTATTTCTGAGCACACTCTCTCGACGCACCAGTCACGCTCGTCGGCCGACATCTCGTCCCAGTGGTCGCGTACGCAGACCGCCGCGACCAGCCCGGGGGCGCTGCGGCTGCTATCGGGCTCGGCCTCAGCGGCCGCTTCGTTGAATGCCCGTGCTTCTGTCAGGCGTTCACGCCAGGCGGAAGGGTCGGCCTTGCCGGTTTCGCCCTTGAAGACCTGCAGGCCCCACATCAGGAGGCCAAGCCGCGCGTTCATCGCGCTAAGCCGCGCCGCGCCCTTGTCCACCATCTCCTGGACGTCCGCGTCAGGCTGTTTCGGGTCGAGCCGGATGTACCTCTGGGGTTCGGTTGCGGCACCGTCGTCCGTCGGCGCAAGTTCTTCGGTTGTTACCACGGAAGGCGAATATTGCCGGAAGTCCATGCGGTGCAGAGCCAGCCGCCACATGCGATGGGAGTCGTCTTGCTGCTCGAGCGGCGGCACGGCGGCACGATGCCGGTCGAGGATTTCATGGACACGCGGGGCGAGGGGGCCAAGCTGCAGGTTGGCGATGGCGGCCTCAAGGTCCTGAGCACGGTGCGGCAGCGCGTTTGCGACCTTCCGCTCCTCGTCGTAGATCTTGTTCTCGGTCCGGAGTTGCGGAAGGATTCCCGCCATTGCCGCCGCCTGACTTTCGAGCGCCATGCGGTCGCGGTCAAAGATGATGTAGTCGGGCGCGCTCAGAAGAACCAGTAGCGCCTCGCCGGATGCATGCACATGTGCTGTCGCGACGCTGGCGACGACGCCGGCGAGCGCAGCCGACTCGGTGCGGCGCAAAATGTCCACCAGCACGGCGTCCAGCTGCTGCGGGTAGGCAGCTGCGAATTCAAGCAGCCACTTCTCGAGTGCCATGAGCAGGGACTGAAGGACATAGGGGCCGACCTGTGTACCTCGATAAAGGTTCCATAGTCGAGGATTGCCCCATTGCTTGCGCGTAGTCCCGTCAGCAAAGGTCAGCTCAATTTCCCACGCAGGTTCAAGCGGATCATGCACGCGGGGGTGGGCGTACCAGTCGGCGCTGTGATTGAAGACTGCAATGAGGAAATCGAGGCCTTTGCGCGGATGGTGTCGCAGAAGAGGTATCCAGGGACCGCGAAGAGCGCTCGCCGGAAAGAACTCATGCCGGAGGTTCTCCTTGATTCCGAAGTGGGCGTGCAGGTCGAGGGAGGTTCCGGAATACGGATTCCTTCTAAGATCCTCCTCGGAGGCGAGGAAGCATTCTGTCGCTACTGACACGACGACGTCCGGCAGATCCCGTGCGGCCGGCATGCCGTCGATGCCGGTGAGGATTACCTCCCTGAAATCGTCGGCGATGCGGTCCCGCCGTTCGCCCTCCTTGACGTGACCGCGCAGAAGAGCCTCGAAACGGGCGGGGTCTGCCTTGGGAATTCTCGCGAGCACCTTGAGCACGCGCTTGCGCGGCTTTTCGGAGCTGTAGTTGTCGAAGCCCGGCAGGAGCCAGTGCGCAATCCCGGCCACGTATTCGGCGCCGTCGAGCTCCGGCGCCCACCAACTGACGCCGCGGACCGCGTCCTCGATCAAAACGAGGAGAAGCGGCCGGTCGTGAGGCGTGAAACGATCGATGCTGCGATGGACGAGACGCAGGACCGTCGCCCACGCCGGTCCGTCAGGGACATTGAGTATCGATCCGTGGCCCGTCGCACCAGCCAACCACGCGGGCGTGGTCACGCAGGCTACGCGAAGTAGATGAATCACACGTTTGAGGATGGCCCTGTCGTTCGCAAGGAGCTGGGCTTCGTGCCGTGTGAGGAAGTCCGGTGACGAAGGAGCTTTGAGAAGCGACACGAGCGTGTCGTCGCGGAACTGCGCGCTGATCTCAGTCTCGGAGACCGCCGCTGTGAACAGACGGTCTGCGGCGGCCGGGTCACGTTCGACAAGCTCCGCAACCCACTTGCGGTAAGACCTGCGAATGGCAGGGTGCCCGCCGATTGCAGCGGACAGGTCTTTGAATGATCCCTCACCAGTAAGGTGTTGTTCTTCGATCCATTGCAGGATGGCCCAGTCTTCCAGGACATCGTGCGCGGTCGCCACACGGGACAGACTTTCGTCCGGCGAGTTGATGAGGGAGTCGTTGCGGAGAGCCCTGATGATCGCAGGGTCCAAATCGTCGCAAGTGACGTAATCGGAAAGGGCGCGCGCGCGGCGCACGGCGATTTCCTCGAAGGCTTGCTCCCTCTTGCGCGGCATGCCGCCAGCGGGCTGCGCGTCGGCGCGGACAATCTGCCGCCAGAAGAGCGCCCGGAATTCGCGCTCGCTTTCTGGAACCGGCCGTTCCGCCGACCAAGGAATCTCGAGCGCCTTGTCGAGGAAGTAAGGGTTGCGCAGGATGTTGCGCAGAGCCGGGTTCTTCAACGGGTACGCAAGCGCCGGAAGGGCGGCCTCGACCTCGGCCAGTTCCGCGTCGTTGAGCGGCGGTACGTTCACAACGGCATAGTCGATCCCTGCGGGCCGTAGGAAGCTCGCACGCGCTTGTTCGACGGAATAGTCGCGGCACGTGAGGATGATGCACATGCCGCGGTCTGCGGCGGCCTGCACCATGAGATCGCTGAAGGCGTCGCGCGTGGCTCTCTCGAGCAGCCGCTCGACGCTTTCAACCAGGACCATCTTGCGACCCTGCGCGGCCAGGATCGCGGCCAGCGTCGCCCAATTGGCAGGAACTTGTGCGGCTTGCAGCGTGGCGTCGATATGCGGCTGTGCGAATTCTTGAGCCCTGAAGCCGAACGTAAAGTGGTCCTGCGAGAAGAGGGAGACAGCTTTCTTGCCAATGGCGGACTTTCCGCTGCCCGCCGGCCCGGAGACGAGGACGACCTGTGTGGTCTCCAGCTTGGCGAAAACCTCCTGCACGATGGCGGCGCGTTGCAGATGAAAATTGGGGCCAATCGTCCAGCGGATATTGTCGAGGACGGGGATTGTGTGTTCCTTCAGGGTTTGCAGGATGCGTTGCTCGTTCGCGCCGAGCGATCCGTGATGCTGTTGCAGCTCCGCCGGAAGGTCGGCCCGCCGAAAACGACGTGCCTCAGACATGGCGGTGCCGGCAAGGGCGAGCAGGGCGTTCCAGGATGCACCTGCTACGCCGCCGGCATCACCCTCAATGACCGTATAAGCCAGGAGGCTCCTGATGTGGGCTTCGGTCTGCCGTGTGGAAGTATGAAGGTCGAGACTCAGCACATGCAAGACACGCAGAAACGGCCAGATGTCAGCTGCCGTGACGGGTTTCCCCTCGAAGTCGCCGATGATCTTGCGCAGTTCGTCGCAATACTGAACCACCTTGTCGGAGATGAAGCCTTCCGTCGCGAGACGGTGCTCGAATTCCGCGCCGTCGCGCGCCGCGCGGGCGCAGTCCAGAAGACCCACGAAATGTTCGAGGAGGGTGTTGGTGCCCCGCAGCGTAACAACAACCAGGCGGTCATCCGCAGGAGAGAACTGGTCAGGGCTCTTGAAGTCCTTCCAGAAATCCTGGATGGCCTTCTTGCACTCGTCGTTTGCTGCGCTGACCGTAAAGCTGCGTTTGACTTGGCCGGCAAGCTTCTGGGCGGCCGCACCCGTTCGTTCACAGACAATGAGAAAGTCGTCGGTCTGCCACCCGAGGTGCTCAGTCTGAAAGTTGACCTCCGCGACCACGGTGTCCATCAGGATGGGGGGCATTGCGCGCACGAGCAGCTGCGCGAGCCAATATGCGGCCACGTGTTGTTCGAAGAGCGTTCCGGCTCCACCTGTGGAAGCCGGACTCGAAACGCGGTCGTTCACTGTCTTCTCCACTTCCCGAGGGTGAATAAAGCACTATGGCACGGGGCAACAGGCAGGGTCTAGCGGAGGACGGGTGAAAGGCCATTCTTGCGCTTTTCAGAATCGGCCCAGCCGCCCGACCGGCGGCGGCTGGCGCTCTTTTCGAGACAACACCGCGCCGGAAACGCCCCGGCGCGGCACTTCACGTCAGTGTTCGCTTGGCAGGTAGATGACGCCGTTGGCACACCACGGCGCGATTTCGTCGAGCGGAAAGTCAGTGAACGGAATCCGCTGCTCGTAGATCAGGTTCCCGTTGCCATCGTCGCACGTCAGCACGGCGCTGCGGTCAGCGCTTACGGCGCGTTGTCGTCGACCACAGCCTGTATGTTCGCGCCTGCAACGGGGTGCCGGGCGGCTGCGTGAATTGGTCGGTTCACCTAGACGTATCGTCGGTCATGAAGGGCTGGCGGTGGCAACACTGTGCGGGCTCGAATCCAGCCTTCGGCACCACCTTTAGAATCAGTAGCTTGCAAGAAGAACAGGCCTCCAGAAATGGAGTCCTGTGTGGTCATGTGGTCAAGTCAATGGTCAAGTCAGCGCCGGATTTCCCCTGAGAATGGCCCAATCCTGAGATCCCCGGCGGAACACAGGCCTATTCGGCAGGCTCGGCGGGCCTGGTCTTGAACGCGCCGGACAGAACCGGGTCAATGCGGTCGGCCTGTGCGAGCGCCCAGCTCGCCCACTCCTCAAGCGCCTCCGGCGTCATCGAATCCGCGGCGCTGGCGTTGAGCTCCCGGACGGTGGCGACATAGGCGCGGATCTGCGCGGCCTGATGCAGCGCGCGCGCCTGGCCCAGCAGGTGGTCGATGCGCGCCTGTTCCAGCTTCGCCTGCAGCGCCCGGCGCCGGCGTTCCTCTTCGATCTCCCGCTTGCGCTGCTCTTCCTGGAGTTCGGCCTTACGCTGGATCAGCCATTCGCGGCGTCCGGCAGCGCCGTCGCGCACGCGTTGCTCGGCGGAGACGATCATCTCGACGACGATTTCACGCAAGTGACGCTCGAGCCGGTCGCCCTTAGCGTCTTCCCAGCTGCGTGCGCCCGGCTCCGGCGCCCACAGGCTCGACATCGAGAGCCGCATCTTGTCCTTCTCGCCGCGCGCCATGAACGCGTAGCCCTGCCGCTCCCGCTCGATCAGCTTCGCCGCGCTGACGGAATCCAGCGTGAAGGGCACGCTCACATCGCCAACGGTGACGGCAAGCTCTCGCCCGTGCTTGCCAGAGGCGTGCCCCTTCATGCCGCAGCGCGTGAGACAAATGAACAGGGCGTTGAGAATCCTCAGGCGGCGCTGCTCGAACGGCGTGCTGAAAACGGGTCGGTCCCAGGACAAGGGCCAGCGCGAGGCCTGCTGTTTCCTGAGCCGTTCCTCGTCCGCACTCAGCAGCTTGGCGATCTGCGAGTGCCAGCCGTGGCTGTCCCGCAGCGGCAGCGGCGCCCGGCGCACGAGCGTGCCGACTTGCACGCGCACCGTCTCCATGTCCGGTGTGAAGACGGGCGGCGGGGGGATTGCCGCGTTCAGGATGTCGGCTTCCGATTCACGCTCATAAGGCCACTTTCCGCGCCCGATGGACACATGGTCCAGCCGGCCGAGGCCGCGCGGCGGCAACGGGCACGGCTTCACCTTGTGGCCCGCTTGCAGCTTCGCCCAGTAGCCGCGCGCGGGCACGGGGATGTCGGCGGCGGCACAAATCTTCGCCAGCCCGCGATCGGAGAGGCTGAATCGTTTGGCGAGCGTTTGCATGGGCTCGGACCAGACAAGCGCGTGCAACGCCGCGCGTGTGAACTCGTGGGCCACGCGTAACCTCCTGAAGGCAGGGCGTAACTGAAGAGCGGTATGGGCAGGCGGCCCAACAGGCCATCCCACGTCCCGAGATGACGGGGAAGCACTGGTCAGACTGGTGAAATCTGGCCGGAAAACGGACTCAGAGCAGTAAAGCCTACTTTCAACTCGACATTAAAACCTACAAATGATACAACATTAAAACCTACTAATGATGCAGCAGTAAAGCCTATAACGCGAACTTGAAAGGCACGTCCATGGCAACCCCACCAGAAAAACTCGCCGAATCCCTCCAGGCCCTGCATGACCTCCAGGGCCGCGGGGTTGTCGCCATCAAATCCGGCGACCTGAGCCGAACCCATCGGGAACGGTTGCTCGAGAGTGGGTTCCTG
This sequence comes from Acidobacteriota bacterium, assembly GCA_024641665.1. GTDB lineage: Bacteria > Acidobacteriota > Vicinamibacteria > Vicinamibacterales > JAHECP01 > JAHECP01. The sequence goes on along the minus strand of JAHECP010000063.1, from coordinate 15,940 downwards.
CAGGAGGTGATCAGGGGATGGTACATCCCATCGCGTCCTGACGAGGCCGCAGGAGACAGCACCGCCTGGTACGCGTCGTTCTGGGACTTCTGCGCCGCCTATCTGTCTGAACGGTTCGACAAGGAGTGGTGCCTGTCGCCCGAACAGTCCCTGTCGCTTCACGGCGGCAACAGGGCCGTCCCGGCTCAATTGATCGTGCGCGCGCCCAAAGGCGGCAACAAGCCCACGCCGCTGCTGCATGGGACATCGCTTTTTGATGTGCGCAACGCGATGCCGAAGCGGGGCGAGACTGTTGAGCGCGACGGGCTGCGACTGTTCTCTGTGCCCGCGGCGCTCGTCGCGGTTTCAGAGCAATTCTTCCGGCGCGCGTCAACGGACGTCCGCGCCGCGATGGCAACGGTGAAGGATGCATCCGAGGTGCTCGCGCTGCTGCTCGACGGTGGTCACAGCACGATCGCTGGGCGTCTCGCGGGTGCGTTCCGGAACGCCGGCCAGACCCGCATCGCCGACGACATTGTGCAGACCATGGAGAAGGCGGGTTACACGGTGCGCGAAACCGATCCGTTCGAAGATGGACCGGGCGTCATCCTTGCGGCGCGCGAAGTCTCGCCTTATGCGAACCGTCTCCGCCTCATGTGGAGCGCGATGCGTCAGCCTGTGCTCGATGCGTTTCCCGCGCCGCCCGGCATTCCTCGCGACTCAAGCGCGTACCTTAAAGCGGTCGACGGCGTCTACGTCAATGACGCCTACCACTCTCTGTCTATTGAAGGATACCGGGTCAGCCCTGAATTGATCGAAAGAGTGCGTAGCGGCGCGTGGAATCCGGACGAGAACGCCGAGGACCGGGAGAATCGCAATGCGCTGGCCGCGCGCGGCTACTACGACGCGTTCGTCAGCGTCACAGGCAGTCTTGAGAAGGTGCTCCGCGGCGACAACGCCGGATCAGTCGCTCATGACGACCATGGTAGATGGTATCGGGAGTTGTTCGGTCCCAGCGTGACGGCGGGCATCATCAAGGCCGTCGATCTGGCCGGCTACAGAACCGGTCCGGTCTATATCCGGCGATCGATGCATGTGCCGTCGCCGCGGGAGGCCGTGCTCGACTGCATGCCGGTGTTGTTTGAACTTCTGCAGGCGGAGACCGAAGCCGCAGTGCGTGTGGTGCTAGGGCATTTTATCTTCGTCTATATCCACCCCTACATCGACGGCAACGGTCGGATGGGGCGATTTCTGATGAACGTGATGCTGGCCTCTGGCGGCTATCCGTGGACGATTGTTCCGGTCGAGCGTCGCGATGAATACATGGCGGCACTTGAGTCGGCGAGCGTGCGCCAGGACATACGGCCATTTGCTGCATTCGTCGGGGATCTGGTGGCGGCCGGCCTGAGCGGCCAGGCTGCGCCCGCTGTGCCATCCGGGCGCGCAAAGTCGTAAACGCACGATTCCCTATGCGGCGCATGCCGCATAGGCACCACCTGTGTTTTCCAGAACCTTAAGCATCGTTCATCATCACCTTCGACAGCATGGTGATCGTGTTCTTCTTGTTCTTGTTCTTGTTCTTCTTCTTGTTCTTGTTCTTCTTCTTCTTCTTCTTCGTCGTCGTCATCGTCGTCATCATTATCGGCCTTGCCGCCGGACGAAAAATCAGCTTTGCTCAAATGGACGAACGACTGACGGGCGGGCATGACGGCGGAGTGGATTCCTTGCGGGAGCGGTTCTATCGAGGCGGATGTGATCCGCTGGACCGAAGGTGTATGGCGCAGGCCACGGCGCCACCGGCGGCGCGCCCTTCGCGCCGTCAACATCGGTGAGCAGCTCGTGGTGGCCGAGGTGCAGCGGGACCAAGGTGGCTGGCTTGATCTCCTGGTCCGCAGTTGTACGGTCGTCGAAGAGAAGCCGGGCCACAAGATCCTGCCATCGCCCGTCGGCGAGCGGCTCCGCCGAAAGCGACACACCGTTGAGAAGGGCAGACCCGAACGAATGCTTTGGAGCGACGAGTCAGCGCGCGCGGCGCTGCTGGCAAAGGGCGCGCGCGAGCCGTAGGCCGATTGATGGCCCACTGACCAGAGGCCTTCACCTTCGCCTCTTCTTGCCCAGCCAGCGGAGGTTGCCATCCAGTTCCTTCAATCCCATGTCGTCCTCGTCGTCGCGGGAGTCGCGGGAGTCACCGTCGTCGCGGTCCCACCGGCGGACAGGGCGTTTCAGCGGCGGGACCTCTTCGTTCTCGAACCACAGCAGCGTCAGGGTCTGATCCCATTGCGACAGATGACGTGCTTCCTCGAGCAACACGCCGCCGCGCTCCCAGTTGCTGAACCACAGTTCAGCGTCGATCTCCGCCCGCGACGCGTCAGCGCCGCCGCGCGCGCGGGCCGACGCTGAACCTGCGGGCACGTCGATGCGCGGCGTAATCCACGCGCTCGCATCCTGAAGAGCTCTTGAGCGCGATGCGTAGCGCACCTGGCCTGCCTGTGAAAGGACGAAGGCGCAAGGCGTGCTCGACGCGGCGGCGTATCGTGAGCCTGTCGCTGTGGTCGACGCCATGAAGCGCGCAGCGAGGTTGTCTATGGCTGCGAACCCGACTGGGGCTTCGGTCGCGAGAGGTTCAAACAGCCTTCGCGGTAGGAGGAGTTCTGCCGCGAAGACGTCGCAGAGGATTTCGGCGAGCGGCCTTTTCGCGCTCCACCAAGGCTCGGCCTTGTGGTTGGAGGGCAGCCCGAGAACGACATGCCCGAGCTCGTGGCAGACGGTGAAGCGCTGGCGCTCCTCGCGCTCACGGGCGTTCACGCATATGAAGTACTTTCCTGCCCCCTGAAACGAGAAGCCCGGCTCGCCCGGATCGAGGTCGTCCTGACGAAGTTCCGCCCCTGCCTTTTGCAGGTACGGGGCGAGCGACACAGGAATCGTCGTGGGGTCGGCCTCGCGGACGAACTTCTGCGCCTTCAGGACGACGGCGAACTCATCGAGTGCCATTCTCTTCACTCAGGATTCTGCGGACGCGCGCGATCAGCTTCGGATAATCGGGGCGGGCTTCGCCGCGGAATGCGGCGCCGGCGGCAGCCCTGAACTCTTCATAGGTGACCGTCTTGTCCGCAAGCACGTGTCTGACCAGCTCGGGGGCGGTCTCGCTGTGCGCGGCGAGGTACCGGAGCATGTCGCCCTCGCGCTTGCCGGCCCTCAGGGGCCGGATCAGCTTCGACAGAACTTCGTCTGATGGGGATTCCTTGTCACCGCTCTCCAGGCGGTAGATATAGGCGTGGTCGACGTCTGAGAGCTGGGCCAGCTCTCGCAGTTTCAGTCCGCGTTCCTCTCGCAAATGCTCAAGCAGCACGCCAAGCGCTGTTTGACCCATCACACCCCCTAAGATCACGTGGCACTGGACAGTTGTGTTATGATGTTGTCTGGCTGGACACCGCCAAGCGGAATCAGGATGTTCCGTTCTGGCCTGTGGACGTTTGGCCATCAATCGTCCGTTGTCTTGCCAGACAGCCGTCAATATCGCACTTCCCCGAAGGGAAAGCAAGGCGGCTGGTCCCGAGGCGCGTCCGGAAACAAGAGCGGGAGGTTCTGATGGCAGCACACAAGATCGAATTCTTCCTTCACGGCCAGGGCGCGAGGCCGGTCGTCGTCACGGCGTCCTCGGAGGAGACGCTGCGCGACGTCCTCGTCCGGGCGGGGGTGGTCACGGCGGCCGACGCCGGAGCGATCCTCGTCTTCGTCGGCGAGTGCGATGAGGCGCTGCACGAGCCCCTCGAGGTAGAGGGCGGTGCCGACGAGCACGCCCCGGTCGATGCGGGTCTCACGCTCGATGCGCTCGGCATCCACGCTCATCACCACGTGCACCACCACCGCTGCCGTCGCGTCACCGTCGACGTGAATTTCGGCGGTCAGACGAAGCAGCGGCGCTTCTCGCCAGCGACGACGATCGGCGTCGTCACGGAATGGGCGCGCAAGAAGTTCCGTCTCGACCCGGCCGGGGCGACGGAATACGGGCTGCAGCGCTGCCAGAGCACGGAGCAGCCGAGGGTGGATACGCATCTCGGCGAGCTGGTGACGGCACCGAAGTGCGCGATCTGCTTCGATCTGGTCAGGGAAGTAACGCCGCAGGGCTGACGCATGGGGCGGCCTGACCAGCGACTGTTCGAGGATGACCTCCGGTCGGCCGAATCTCGCAGCGGCGTCATCCGTGGACTGTGGGGCCTGGCGGGGGGCACTCTCTTGCCGGCAGACCTGACGTGGCCGTCGGTCATCCTGTGGATCGCGGCGGCACGGCGCGACAACGCGCCGGACCTATTCTTCGTGCGGCTCGACCTAGCGGGATACCGCTCCGTGCCGCCGACGGGCACGTTCTGGGACCCGACGACCAAGGCGACGCTCGAACTTGCGAAGCGGCCGAAGGGGCGGCCGGGCAGCCGGGTCGCCAAGGTCTTCAGGACCGATTGGGAAGGCGGCCGTGCCTTCTATCACCCCTACGACAGGGTCGCAGCGCAGAGCCATCCGCAGTGGGTGGGTGAACAGCCGCATCTGGTGTGGACGGCGAGTCACACGATTGTCGACTACTTGACGGAAATTCACGGGCTGTTGAATTCCGGAGACTATATTGGCATCTGACGCTCCGATTACGGTCATCCGGGTACCGGTGCTCCTCTGGATGCGCGTCGTGCGCCAGCTGCGGCGGCGCGGCAGTGGACGGCGCGAGAGCGGAGCATTTCTGCTGGGCCGCCAGCGTGGATCGGTTGCGCGCGTGACGGCTTACATCTGCTACGACGATCTCGATCCGCACGCGTGCGAATCCGGCGCCATCACTTTCCACGGGGAGGGGTACGCGGCCCTCTGGCAATACTGCCGCGAGGAGAAGTTGCAGCTGCTTGCCGACGCGCACACGCATCCGGGAAGCCATGTCGGCCAGAGTCACACCGACCAGGAGAATCCCATGGTTCCGATGGTCGGGCACACGGCGCTGATCGTGCCGAAGTTCGGACGGACGTCGTGGTGTTCGTTGAAGCGTGTCGGCGTTTACGAGTACCTCGGGAATTTCAAGTGGCGGATTCACGCGCCGTCCGACGCCGAACGACGCGTTGTCTTGACCTGGTGGTGAAAGCGGATGACCGGCGACGCTCAGCTCTCCCGCATCTCGAAGTTGTTCGTCGACCGCGATCAGATGCGCGCCGACGAGGCGCTGGCGCGCCGTCAGGCTTTTGCGGTCACGCTGGCGTGCGGGCCGGATGTCGCGGAGTCCTACGTGCTGCAGCTCGCGGTGCTGACGGCCGTACGCTTGGCGAACCGCTGTTTTCCCGGCGCTGTTCGCGTCGCGCTCGATCGTTCGCTCGCGGACGCGCCGCTTCGGCTCTGGCCGACGCTCGGGCTCACCTTTGGGGCAGCGCTTTGGCAGACGGCGGGTGCAGCGACTCTCATCGACTCCAAAGATCGTGCAGAAGGCACACCGGTTCTGCTGTTCGGTAACGCCGGTGCGGTGAAGGGCACGACCCGCGTCACCTTCGACGGCTGGATCGCGAAGACGGGACCGGCGGCCACGGTCGAGAGGCTACCGGAGCGTCAGTACTGTTCGCTCTCGGGGGTGCTGGCGGCGGCGCTCGCGGTCGCCGAACTCTTCTTCGCCTTCGCCGAGATCAGCATCGAGGCGACGCGGCGGACAGTGGCCGTGTCGCTCTGGCGGCCAGACCTGGACGCGAACGACCCCGAAGCGCTCGGCGTGCCGGTGGAGGCGTTGCCGGGTGACATGTGGATGTTGGGCCTCGGCCATTTGGGCAATGCCTATCTGTGGTCGACTGCAACTTTGCCCTATGCGCATCCAGACCCGCTGGAGATCGTGTTGAACGACTTCGACCGCGTCATCAAGGAGAACGTCGACACCGGCATTCTCTTCACGCGCGGTGACGTCGGCCAATACAAGACACGCACGTGTGCCGCGTGGCTCGAGGCACGGGGCTTCAGGACGCGCATCGTCGAACGCCCGCTGGATGAACACTTTCGCTGCCGGGAGGATGAGCCGCGGCTCGCGCTGTGCGGCTTCGACTCCAATCCCGCACGACGGCATCTCGCGACGGCGGAATTCGTGCGGGTCGTGGAAGCTGGCCTCGGCGGGACGGCCGAGAACTTCGACACCATCAGCCTTCACACGCTGCCCAATCCGCGCAGGCCGGAGGAACTCTGGCCCGACGTCGATCAGGCTGAGCGCGAGAAACAACACGCGCACCGGACGCGCGTCGCGAACGAAAACCGCGCGTATCTTGCGCTCGACGGTGACGAATGCGGACGCTACAACCTTGCGGGCCAGTCGGTCGCCGTGCCGTTCGTCGGCGCCGCCGCGTCAACGCTCGTTGTCGCGGAAGTGCTCCGCCTCTTGCACGGCGGACCGTCGTACGAGAGCTTCAAAGTGGGGCTCGGTGCGCCCGGCGACAGATTGAACGAACCAGGTGGCAGGTACGCGGCGCAGGATTTCGCCGGTCTAAAGTGCTGCGACGCGAGACAGTTGTGAGAATGGTCGCGACAGGTTGAAAGGAAGGGCAGAATGCCTCTTCGAAAGCACACCCGCACGGAAAGAGGTACGTTCAGGCGGGAGCGCAGCGATTCAACGGCGGGCACGCTCCGCAAGGACTACCCCGAGTTTGAAAACGTCAGGTCGGACGCCAAGCTGGGGAACATCAAGAAAGACCTTGGGCTCCCGCCGGATGCGCCACTCCGCGACGTGCGTAAGGGCCTTCGGAACAGGTACCTGTTGGGCGCGCAACGCGCGCCGGAAGCTTTGCTGGTCGTTTCGCTGCCTCCGGCGAAAGGCGGATTCCGGGTGGGTGTTTCGACTCCCGCGTGTGTAAGAATGTCGCAAATGTCCCAGCCAGAGGAGGTGGAAGTGCCGCGCGATCAGCGGGCGGGCGAGGAGCCGGAGCGGTTTCGCGCGACGCTGGCCATTGGCGGTCTGACTCCGTGGACGATCGCGTATCACGGCACGGCGTTCGAGGAGACGTAGGCTCCGTCGCTTTCCCCTGTGGTCAACGATGGGCACGCGATTTGTTGGCTAATCACCCTAGCCGTAGCGTCTTGAGGGGCTGGCGGTGGCAACACTGTGCGGGTTCGAATCCCGCCTTCCGCACCAACGAAACCAGTGAGAAGGCCCGGCTCTCGCCGGGCCTTTCTCGTTCGGACGATGCTCCTGCCGTTCGACGGATGAAGACCCCTATCGCCGGCGGCGCTGCCGCAGCAGTTCCTCCAGCCTGCGCGCGACGAGCGTCCGTCGTCTCACCGGTTCGATCCGGTTCACGATTGACCGTGCCGTCCGAACGCTGAATCGCCTTGGCCACTCGAGCTCCGGGAGGGCGCGAAACAGCCTGGACCTGGCGGGCGCGAGGTAGAGGAAATCGATCAAGGCCTTCTCGGGCGTCGCCAGGCGCCCTCCGGCCCGGCCGGCGTCCTCAAAGCCGAAGAAGAACGCCGGCTGCACGTGATGAACGGAGACGGTGCCGAGCGGCGTGGTGAAGCGACGTGTGCGCGCGAGGGACACGGCATACGTCACTGCGGGGATCTGGGAGATCATGCCGTGGAGGTAGAGCGCACTCTGGAGCGACACGTAGGCTGGAAACGGGGCCGTCAGGTACTCGGGTACTGCCAGCGGATCGACGCGGTTGGGGAGGGCCCAGACGCCACGCCGGAGGCGGATCACCTGCCCGGCGGCTGCCAGGCGCGCCAGCATGACGCTCGCGTGCCCGTTCGGCACGCGCAGGCGGGCGGCGGCGTCACTCGTGGCGAACACGGGCTCGTTCATCGAGACGATCGTCGAGAGCGCTTCCAGGAGCGTCATGACTGCCCCACCTTGAGCGCCTCGACCACCTCCAGCACGATAGAGTCCCAGACCGCCGAGGAGTCGTAGTGGACCTGTTCGTCGGGGGGGAGATACGCCAGCACCTGGCTCTTGAACATCCCGAAGTCGACCGACAGGGCATTGGCGCTTGCCCGCTTCGCCACGGGCTGGTCCAGCGCGTCAACGGCGCGCACCGCCGCACCGGTCGCGAGCAGGTGGTGCAGGTCGAAGACGTCGCGTGCCTGGGGCTGTGGACGCCCCGCGAGCGCGCCGATCTTCTGGTGGAACGCGGTTGCCGCGTCATAGTGACTCAGCATGAGCGGCGGCAACTGGTACTCGCGTGCCAGCTTGGCATCGACGCTGCCGAACGCCACGCCGTCGTCCAAGCCGCGCCGGGAGAACTCGATCTTCGTCGGCAGCGGAAGGGACGTGTTCTTCACGCGGAGTCCCAGCTTCCATCGCTGTGTGGTGTCGGTCTGCTTGTGCTCGGTCACGTGGTCGATGCGAATGCCCCGGGCCTCGAGGATCTGCGCGAACGGCCGGGACGCGATGACCTCCCGCACCTTGTCACGGAGAACCTGTGTCTCGATCTGGCCGACGTCCAGGTCCATGTCCTCCGAGTAGCGGATGCTCCGGTGGAAGAAGCGCAGGTTGCAGCCGCCTTTGACAACGAGACGCCTCTTGTCGACACGCCGGCCGAGCTGGACGAGAAACAGCAGATGGAACTGCTCGATGGATCGAACCAGGCTGACGTCGTCCATGTCGGCTCCTGGCACTAATAATACGAGTTATTGACACGCATGTCAATTATGAGTATTACAAAGCATGAGGGTCTGCGGCCCGCAGTGCCCAGAAGCGGTGCAGACGCCAGGGGCACGGCCGGCTCGTTCGGAAGCGGTTCACCGTCGGAGAGCTGCTGCGGCGGGTGCACGCGACGCTCGACGCGCCCGCATGCGCGCGCGGCTCACCCGCGCCAGCCCCGTGAGGGGCGCGTGAACCGTTCGGGCAGTGGTGGCTTCTTCTCTGGCGCGGGCTCGGGCTCGCCCGACGCCGCGGTAATCTCGGCCTCGAGCTCGGCGTCGTTCGGCAGGCCCTCCAGCTGGTCCACGAAGACCAGCGAGTGCTGCGACGGAATCTCGAACTTCTTCCCACACACTTTGCACACGACCTCGTCGTCGAGCCGCAAGAGGTGATCGCGCAGCTTCGCGAACCGGGCGCGGTCGTGGTCGTCGGCGCCGGGCGGAACCCGGTCCTTCTTCGCGCGGCGCACCCACCGGATCTGATAGTCGCTCGTGCGCCGGCACCGGGGACAGTGGTAACGGCCGGGACGCGTTTCGGGCCGCTCGGAAAAGAACGCGCGTTCGTCGAGAGCCATGCGTCGGATCTTACGCCGGATCGGCCCCCAACCCAACCCGCGGTACGCCCGGTAGTGCGCCACAGCGGTCCGGCGGGTGCCCGGCGAACCGGCCGCGACCTCGCCAGCCCCACGCCGGGGGAACTACTTGAAGATCCCGAGGACCTTGAGGATCGCGATCAGGATTGCCGCCCCGATGACCGCCATGATGAACGACACGACCTGACCGCCCCCGAGCCCGAGCTGGGTCGCCAGCCAGCCGCCAAGGGCCGCCCCGACGACCCCGACGACGACGTTGGCAATGATGCCCATCTGAGCATTCGTCTTCATGACGATGCTGGCCAGCCAACCGACGACGCCACCGACGACCAACCAGATGATGAAACCCATGTCGCCTCCATGACTTGGGCCCGGTGCGATGAATCGGCCAGGAAACGGCCGTCCAGTTCTGCGCGGGCCGCTTGGTGAGTGTCGTGCGTGCACGATTCCGGCGATCGAGCCACGGACGTCCGGCCCAGGATGATTGATCTGTCGGAGCAATTCAAGGAGCGCAGGACGGCGCGCTGGCTGCGCGAAATCGTCGTACTATGCCAACATGACGTTCCCGGTGGAAACCGTCGCCAGTCTGGGCCTCGGGCTGGGACTCGCCGCCGCGTGCGGCTTCCGCGTGTTCGTCCCGCTGTTGGTGGTCAGCCTGGGAGCGCGAATGGGCTACGTGCCGCTCGCGGCTGGCTGGGACTGGGTGGCCAGCACACCAGCGACGGTCGCGTTCGGCTCGGCGATGCTGCTCGAGATCCTGGCCTACTACATCCCGTGGCTGGATCACGCGCTCGACACCGTCGCCACGCCCGCGGCCGTTGGCGCCGGCATCGTGGCCAGCGCCTCCGTCCTGGCCGACATGCCGCCGCTCCTGAAGTGGACGGCCGTCATCATCGGCGGTGGTGGCGTCGCTGCGCTGGTTCAGGGCTCCACGGTCGCGCTCCGCGCCGCGTCTGGCGCAACCACCGGCGGGCTGGGCAATCCGGTCGTCGCCACGGCCGAGCTCGCCGGGGCGTCGCTCACGGCCCTGGCAGCCATCGTCGTGCCGCTGTTTGCACTGGCTGCCGTCCTGCTCGCCCTTTTCATCGGGTTCCTGGTCCTACGCCGCCTGGCAGCCCGGCGGCCGGCCGGCCCCCGCTGAAAGCTCTCCCCGCCTGGCGACACGCGAACGCGGTGGGCTCGCGGGCAAGACACGTGCTCAATCTCGTGATCGGATCGAGCGCGGCGACGAAACCGCAGCGCCGGGCCGGCGAGCGCCGCCGCGCACGGACCGGGCGCTGGCAGGGTTCCCGGCCGCCCGCTCAGGTCGTGCCGTAGGCGAGCACCGCGCCGAGGAGCGCCAGGACCACGCCGAACACGACGCCGACCGCCACCGCGGGAGACGGCCTTCCCGTGCGTTGGATCCTCCGCGCACGTGCCGAGGACGGTGTACTCCTGGTCGGCCACCAGGCACTTCTCGATGAACTGGAAGCCCAGGTCGTGACGTTGGCCGACCAGCCAGTTCGACCAATGGCCCGCCGGAACGGATTCGAGCAGGCCGTCGGGCACGTCCGGCGAAGGGATCGTGATGGGACCGGTCCGAGCGGTCAGACGAGCCTTGTCCGGCCGAGGCGGGTTCTCCGCGAAATAAGTGAAAAGCTGTGGCGCGGTTGGCGGCTGTATCGGGAGCGTGGAATCGACGGAGACCTTCCCCGTGCCGTCCGACGCCACCGTCGCCTGCACGATCGGGGGCACGTCGATCGTCGCGCCCGCGGGATCGACGTAGACGTGACCCGTCCCGTCGTCGAGATGGAAAGGCCGCCTCTGCGCGTCGTGGTGCACGGGGCACCACTCGGCCCCGCCGCTGGCGACCGTTGCCCATCGAAAGACCGTGACGTGGTGATAGAAGCAGGGGAGGCGACTCAACGGGCTGGTCAACGGGTCGCCGCCGGTGACGCGGCCGCGCAGGCGCACCGGACCGGGGGCCACGTTCATGATCGGTCCCGCGGGAGCGTCCGCGGTCCACCGGCCCTTGCGGTACCCCCGCAGGGCCAGCCTGAGGAGAACGGCGGCCACCGCGAAACAGCCGGCGGCCAGCACGAAGAAGATCCCGAGGACGACGAGACGCTGCGTCATGGAGAGCTCGCGATCGGCGTGGGCAGATTGGATCGAATCCTACTCCAAGGAGGGAGGTTTGCGCCCGGCCGGCACTACGCGAGGCGCCTGACGCCGGGGTGCGAGACAGGCAGCCGCTGGCGCGACGCCGCGCGGGCCAGCCGCGCGTCGTAGGTGACGAACGCGTCGGGGTCGTCGCCGAGCGACAGCGCCGTCGCGAGGTGCAGGGCGTCGAGCGACCGCAGCGCCGGGTCGGCGAGCGCCGCCGCGCGCTGGAGCACGAGGTCGTCCACGCGGATCAGCACGATGGCCGAGAGCACCCGGTCCGCGCGCTTGCGGACGGTACGGGAGGCCCGCGCGCGCCGCAGCGCGCGGTGGACCTCGACCGACGCCACGGCCGACGAGACGCGGTCGGGCCACTGTTCGAGCGCCCAAACGAGCGCGTCGCTTTCCGGCTCGGGCACGACGAGCTTCACGATGGCCGAGGTGTCGAGGTAGACGGGCAGGAAGCTCACAGACGGTCGTCCCGTGTGTCGCGGAGCGCGACGCTCAACGACCGCGGTGAGCGGCGGGTCGGCCGGCCGAGCGCCAGGAGATCGCTCGACGCCGGGCGCGCGCGCCCGCTGCCGACGAGCCGCTCGGCCAGCGTCGCCGGCTCGGGAAGCGGCACGAGCAGCGCCACGGGACGCCCCCGGTCGGTGACCTGCAGGACCTCGCCCGCCACCACGCGCTCGAGGTAGACGCTCAGGTTCTGCCGCAGCTCCCGCACGCCGACCCGGTCACGCCCGGCGGCGCGGGCCGTCATGGTCTCCATGTAGCACATGGTAGCACATCACGGCTCTTTCGGCAGCTCCGGTGGGCGGCCGTCCCCCGCCGGCCGCTCCATCACCGACAGGAGCGGCGTGTGCGTCGCCGTGTCGCCGCCGGTCTGGAGATAGAACCGGTCCCCGACGACGCCGGCATCGATCGTGTCCCGGGCTTCCCACGTCGCGCCCGACGCGGTGAACTGCGCGCGCGTCAGGGCGTGCCACTGCCCGGCCTCGTCCAGCACCCAGCCGTTGCCATACAGCGCGCGCCGCACCTCGCGCGCGCTGGCCGTGTCGCGCCGGAAGTCCTCGATGAACGAATAGAAGCGCTCGAGCCGCCGGGCGCCGGCGAGCGTTCGGAACGTCACGAGGTGCTTCCACGCGCCCTTCTCCGGCAGGTAGAAGTACGCGGCGTACGCCGTCTTCTTCCCCGTCACCGTCGCCGTCACGAGGAAGCGATAGGTCTCCCCCACCTTCCAGTCGTACGTGAAGAAGCTCTGGCCGCCGGTCCCCTCGCCCCCGAACCGCCGCGCCCGCACGTCGTCGGCCTTGTCGAGCACCTCGACGCGCTCGTCCTCGGGTACGGCGTTCGGGTTGTCGCCCTCGGTGGGGTCCCAGACCGAGAAGATGACGACCTTGCGCCCCTTGTCCTGCTCCTGGATGCCGAAGTAGCCGCCGGTGAACCCGCACACCTCGAAGTAGCTGCCGGGGACGGACTGTTCCACCCGCACTTCGCTGTAGAACGCCGTCGCCTCCGGCGCTTCGTACCTCAGGTGCACCGACCGCGCCGCGCGCGGCGGCGCGGCCTGCGGCGCGCCGGACAGGAGGGACGGACCGGCCACCGCGGCCGTGAGGAAGACGGCGAGCGTGAGTCTCATGGGGACGTATTATGGCTCACGGCTCGGGGCTCACGGCTCACGGCTCACGGGGGGACTTCCGCTTGTCGAAACGCCCCGTCACGGACTAGGCTTGGCGGTCGGCATGGAGTGGCTGCTCGCGGTCCTCGTCGTCGTCGCGGTGGGTGCGTGGGTCGTGATCGCCGGGATGCGGACACCCAAAGGTGACCCGCGCCTCGAGGCGTTCCACCAGGAGGTCGCGGCGGCGTGCGAGGCGGCCGACGCGGCGTCGATCGACCGCCTGCGCGCGCGGCGCGAGGCGCTGGGCTTCTCCGAGGACGAGGCGGCGATCGAGCTCGAGATGCTCGACGGCCTGCAGAACCTCACGGACTTCGTGGCGCAGGTGGCGCGCGACGGCCTGCCCGTGCTCGAGACCCAGCACCGCGTGCTCGGTGCCGACCGTTGCCACTTCTGGACGCCCGCCTTCCTGCCCGACCAGGTCGAGGCGAGCGGCAAGCTGTTCTTCACGGAGCATCGTTTCGTGTTCGTCGGCGGCGGCGTCACGTCGGTGCCCTGGAGCGGCGTGACACAGGTCCGCCGCGACGGTCGCGACCTCGTGATGAACGTCCCGGCGCGCGACACCGTCTTCCGGTTCCGCTGCAACGCGTTCTCGGAATCCCTGCGCGGCCGTTTCCTCGCCGACCGGCTGATCGCCGCCGCGCGCGAGCGTCGAGCCCCGGCGGGACCGCCGCGCCAACCCGGAGGGGCGGCATGACCGCGGACGCCGGCCCGGTGACGCTCGGGTCGGAGCGGCTCATCGCCTCGGGCGCCCTGCGCGGCCAGCGGGTCGGCGTTGTCTGCAACCCGGCGTCGGTGAATGGCGCCTTCGGCCACGTGGTGGATCGGCTCGCGGCGGTGGAGGGAGTGACCCTCGCCGCGATCTTCGGGCCGCAGCACGGCTTCCGCGCCGATCTGCAGGACAACATGATCGAGAGCCCGCACGCGCGGGACCCGCGCCGGCAGGTGCCGATCCACTCGCTCTACAGCGAGACGCGCGAGCCGACCGCCGAGATGCTGCGCGACGTGGACGTGCTGCTCGTGGACCTGCAGGACGTGGGCACGCGCGTCTACACGTTCGCGTACACCATGGCCAATTGCCTGCGCGCGGCCGCGCGGCACGGCGTGCCGGTCATCGTGTGCGACCGGCCGAACCCGATCGGCGGCGAGCGCGTCGAGGGGCCGGTCCTCGACGAGGCCTTCGCGTCGTTCGTCGGGCAGTTCCCCATCCCGCTGCGCCACGGCCTGACGATCGCCGAGCTGGCGCGGCTCTTCAACGACCATTTCGCCATCGGCGCGCCGCTCGACGTGGTGCAGATGGAGGGCTGGCGCCGCGAGATGCGCTACGACGAGACGGGGCTGCCCTGGGTGATGCCCTCGCCCAACCTGCCCACGCTGGACTCCGCGCTGGCCTATCCGGGCATGGTGCTCCTCGAGGGCACGAACCTGTCGGAGGGTCGCGGGACGACGCGCCCCTTCGAGCTGTGCGGGGCGCCGTGGATCGACGGCGAGGCGCTCGCGGCGGCGCTCAACGACGCCGGGCTGCCGGGCGTCCACTTCCGTCCGGTCGCCTTCGAGCCGACCTTCCAGAAGCACGCGGGCCAGCGCTGCGGCGGCTGCCAGCTGCACGTCGTCGATCGGACCGCGTTCCGGCCGATCGAGACGGCCATCGCGCTCGTCCAGGCTTTCCGGCGCCTCGACCCGGCCAGGTTCGCCTGGCGCAACCCGCCCTACGAGTACGAGACGGAGAAGATGCCGATCGACATCCTCTACGGCTCGGACGCACTCCGGCGCTTCGTCGAGGAGGACACGCCCGTCGACGCCATCGCCGGCACGTGGCAGCCCGCCCTCGACCGGTTCCTCGAGATCCGCAGCCGCGTGCTGCTCTACTGACGACGAAGGGCACGAGGCCCACGAAGCAGAACACGCTGACATCCTTCGTGTCATGAACACCTGACGGCGACCTGTGCGGCCCGGCCGCGGTAGTTTCAGCCGGCCGGGCCGCCGGCCGGAGACGGGGCGGAGACGCGCGAGAGCGCGCTGGTGATGACGGGCCCCAGGGGGATCCGAGGGGCTCTCGTCGCCCGTGCGCGTTCTCGCGCGCCTCCGTTCCGTCTCCCGCGGGCCCGTCGGGCCCGCCGGTCGCCGTCGGGCACGGCTTCGCGCCGTCGTGGTGTCGTCCGTGGATCCGCTCGCAGCGTGACGGCGGGCGGGGTACAGGTCGGAGACCTGTGCCACCCGCTCACGCGCGCCACCCGGTCAGCGCGTCCCGGCCCGTTTGCGGCGGCGGGTGCGGCGCGCGCGGTCCCGTGCCGCCGCAGGCAGCTCGAGGTGGTATTTCGTGAGGTGATCGCGGAGGTACTCGAACGCTTCCTGCGGCGTCTCGGCCCGCGCCAGCAGCCGCAGGTCGGCCGGGTTGATGGCGCCCCAGTCCGCGAGCGGCCCGAACCCCAGCACGCGGTCCCAGTACTTGCGGCCGTAGAGCAGCACGCCGAGCTGATCGCCCACGCGGTGCGTCTGGACGAGGGTCAGCATCTCGAACAGCTCGTCGAGCGTGCCGAACCCGCCGGGAAAGATCACGAGCGCCTTCGCCAGGTAGGCGAACCAGAACTTCCGCATGAAGAAGTAGTGGAACTCGAAGCTCAGGCGCTCGGTGACGTACGGGTTCGGCGCCTGCTCGCGCGGCAGCTCGATGTTGAGGCCGATCGTGCTGCCGCCGGCCTCGCGCGCGCCCCGGTTGGCCGCCTCCATGATGCCCGGCCCGCCGCCCGAGCACACGACGAACCGCCGGTACGGCTGGTCGAGCGACAGGCTCCACTCGGTGAGCAGGCGGGCCAGCTCGCGCGCCTCCTCGTAGTAGCGCGACCACGCGAGCGCCTTGCGCGCCCGCCGCAGCCGCTCCGCTCGCGCGGGCGTCGCGGCGGCCTCCATGGCGGCCTGC
>JAHECP010000227.1 GCA_024641665.1 Acidobacteriota bacterium | reverse complement strand
CGCCGCCCGCCGCGCCGGCGGCCGCCGCCGCGGCCCCGACCCCGCCGGCGCCGCTCGTCATCGACCTCAACAAGATCCTCGCCGAGGCGACCAAGGACGACCCCGACGCGCGGCAGGCGGCCGAAGTGGCCAAGCAGTGGCTCGAACGGCTGCAGATCGATCTCGGCCCGGCGCTCAAGGCCGGCCTGAAGGGCACGGCGGTGGGCCTCCGCATCGGCGCGAACGAGCTGAACCGCATCGCCGAGGAGAAGGCCCGGCAGATCCAGGAGGAGGGCCGCATGCTGACCGAGCGCCGCGGGCGCCTGATCGGCTTCAAGGTGATGCGCAACGGCCACGCGGTGGGGCAGGTCGACGCCGAGCTGAACCTGGACCGGGTGCTCGGCACGGTGCTCTCGCTCACCAACGGCGCGGAGGGCGAGATCCCCTTCGCGATCGACACCGACAAGAAGGTCTACACGCCACGCCCGCGGGATCGGGCGACGCTCGAGTCGCTCGACCTGACGGGCCCGGCCGCCGCGCGCGCCGGCCGGCCGTGGATCGTCGCAAAACACGACGACCCGTCGGGCATCACGTTCGGCATCGCGCGGCCGATCGGCGCGTCGCTCGACGAGATCCGCCGCGCCGCTCTGGACAACCTCGGCCTGGGCCTGTTCGTGATCGTCATCGCGCTGGCGGGCGTGTTTCCGCTCTCGTCGCGCATGACGCGCAACCTGACCACGCTCACGCAGGGCGTGAACCGGATCGCCGGCGGCGACCTGCACACGCGCGTGCCGGTCCGGTCGCACGACGAGTTCGGCCAGCTCGCGCAGGCGTTCAACCGAATGACCGAGGATCTCGAGTCGCACCAGAAGATGCTCGTCGAGCGGGAGCGGCTGCAGCGCGAGCTGGAGCTGTGCCGCCAGATCCAGAACGACATGCTGCCGCACGAGATGCTCCGGCTCGGCCTCACCGAAGTGAACGGCGTCTCGATTCCGGCGCGCGAGGTGGGCGGCGACTTCTTCAACTACTTCCTGCTGCCCGACGGCCAGATGGCCCTCCTCGTGGGCGACGTGTCGGGCAAGGGCGTGGGCGCCGCGCTCCTCATGGCCAACATCCAGGCGACCCTGCGCGCGCGCCTGCCGCTCGAGCTCGACCTCGCCGCCCTCACCGACGCCATCGATCGCGAAGTGGAGCGCACCACGCCGCGCGGCGTCTACCTCACGCTCTTCGTCGGCATCCTCGACCCGCGCCAGAAGACGCTGCGCTACGTCAACGCCGGCCACAACCCGCAGTTCCTGCTGCGCCGGGCGGGCGGCCTCGAGCGCCTCCAGGGCACCGGCCTGCCCGTCGGCCTCTTCTCCGGCCACGGCTACAAGGAGAACGCGGTGCAGCTCGGCGACGACGATCTGCTCTTCTTCTACACCGACGGCATGGTCGAGACCGAGAACGCGGGCAGCGAGATGTTCGGGACCGAGCGGCTCGAGGCGCTGCTGCAGGAGAGCCGCACCCGCAAGGTGAACGACCTGCTCGCGCGCATCGAGTCGGCCGTCCGCGAGTTCCGCGGCACTGCCGAGCCGTTCGACGATGCCACGATGATGGCGCTCAGGCTGGGCGCGCCGGACCCGGAGGCGCCGCCAGCCTGACGTCCCGCAGCCGGCAACTGGAGGCCAAGCCGTGACCGTCCCGCGCCTCGCCCCGCACGACGCGCTCGTGATCGTCGACGTGCAGGTCGACTTCTGCCCCGGCGGCGCGCTGCCGATTCCCGACGGCGACGCCGTCGTGCCGGTCGTCAACGGCTGGATCGAGGCGGCCGCCCGCGCGGGGAGCCCCGTCTACTTCTCGCGCGACTGGCATCCCGAGGGCCATCCGAGCTTCCGCGACGAGGGCGGCGAGTGGCCGGTGCACTGCGTGCAGGACTCTCCGGGCGCCGCGCTCCATCCCGGCGTCCGTCGGCCGGCGCGCGCGCGTCTCGTCACCAAGGGCACGCGCTTCGACCGCGATCAGTACTCGGCCTTCGACGAGACCGGCCTCGCCGACGTGCTCCGCCGGGACGGTGTCGCCCGCGTGTTCGTGGCCGGCCTCGCCCAGGACGTCTGCGTGCGGGCGACCGTGCTGGACGCGATCGCGCACGGCTTCGAGACCTGCCTCATCCTGGCCGGCACCCGGCCCGTGACCGTCGAGGGCGGGCACGCGGCGCTCGACGAGATGCGCCGGGCCAGCGCCCGGATCGTGACCGACGAGTGAGGGCCCCCGACAGCGACGACGGAGGTGCACCCAGCTCTTCCGTGGGATGACGCATTCTGTGAGTCGGTTACAATTCTGATCGCCGGTCAGCCCGTTCCGTCACACTTCCGGCGCTCGGGCGCCGACCGTTTTGTCTCTCGCGTCTCTAACGTACTGCGTTCGTGAGGTTTAGTGAACTGATGCGCGGGCCGGATCTTGGTCCGCGCGTTGCTCTGCGTCAGCGGGGCCTTTGTGCGCGCAGACGGTGCCATGCGCCGCTTCGGCCCGACCCCGATGGTCGACCTCAAGCACGTCTCCCTCGTGGACACCGGTATCCGGGACGGTCTCGGCGACCGGCTCCTGGGCTTCGACCGCGCCAGCGGCGTGAAGCTCCAGGTGCTGCGCGTGCGGCCGGAGCTCGCGGCGTTCGGTCCGGCGATCGAGGCCACGGTGAAGCGGCTGTCGGCGGTGTCGGATACGCACCTGCTGGCGCTCAAGGGCCTGGTGCGCGAGCGTTCCAGCCCGCGTTCGCTCATCGTCTCCGAACACGTGGACGGCGAGCGCCTCGACCAGCTGCTGGCGCGCGCCCAGGCGTGCAGCATCGTGCCCGACGTCACGGTTGCGGTTTATCTCGCCAATCAGATCCTGTCGGCGCTCGGCACGCTCGAGCGCGCGGCCGGCGTCGCCCATGGCACGCTCAGCCCCGCGCGCGTCCTCCTCACGCCGCGGGGACGGGTCGTGCTCGGCGACTTCATGTTCGGCCCGCTCATCGAGCAGCTGCAGTTCAGCCACGCGCGGCTCTGGCAGGAGCTCGGGGTCGCCATGCCCGAGGAGCCGGTGCCGGCGCGGTGCGATGCCCGGACCGACGTCGCGCAGGTCGCCGTGATGCTGCTCGCGATCGTGCTGGGACGGCCGATGCAGCCCGACGAGTACCCGGAGCGCCTCGAGGCCCTGCTCGGCGAGGTGCGCGAGATCGCCGGAATTCGGGGCGGCGACGCGCTGGCCAACGCTCTCGGCTCGTGGCTCGACATCGCGCTTCCCCTGCCGGGCCGCCTGATCTTCGACAACGCGGCGCAGGCGCAGGACGCGCTCGCCAGCGTGATGCCGTCCAAGCCGAGCTACGCCGGCACGCGCTCGGACCTGCAGGCGTTCCTCAAGCAGGTCGCGGAGGCCGCAACCTCCGACGCCGGCGTGGCGGCCCGTGACACGGATGCGAGTTCGATCGACCTCGAGGCACGCGGCGAGAACGAGGAGGAGATCGAAGAGGAGGAAGACGAGGAAGAAGAAGAGGGGGCCGAAGAAGGGGAGGCGGAGGAAGAAGAGGACGAGGAGGAGGGCGGGGCGGCGGAGGCCGACGGCGCGATCGACTTCGTCATCGAGGAAGGAGCCGAGGAGGCCGGCGAGGACGAGGGCGAGCAGCCCGTCATCGATCTGTCGGCGGACGTGCTCGAGGACCTCGGCAAGTTCGGGATCGAGCTGCCGGGCGTGCCGTCCTCGAAGAAACGCCGGAAGCCCGAAGCCGAGGAGCCGGCGCCGGAGGCGCAGGCCCCGGCTGGGGACGAAGCGGCGCAGCTGGCGGCCGAGATCGACTCGCTCTTCAGCCCCGTGCGGCCGGCTGTCGAGGACGAGCCGATCTTCGGCAAGGAGGGGGGAACGTCTCCGGCTGGCGCGGCGGCGGAGGTGGAGCCGAAGGCCCCCACGGAACCGCCGGCCGAGGCCGAGCCCGGGCGGGTGTATCGCGCCGCGGCCGCCGCCGAGCCGGAGCCCGAGCCGGAACCCGAGCCGATGGTCGCCGTCGAGCCCGAGCCGGAACCCGCGTCCGAGCCGATGGTCGAGGTCGGGTCAGAGCCGGAACCCGCGCCCGAGCCGATGGTCGCCGTCGAGCCCGAGTCCGAACCCGAGCCCGAGCCGATCGCCGCTGCGGAGCCAAAGCCCGAGCCGATCGAGGTTGCCGCGCCGGGACCCGAACCGGCCGTCGTCACCGAGCCCGAGCCGGAACCCGAGCCGGTCGAGGTCGCGGCACCGGAACCGAAGCCGGAGCCGGCGCCCGAGCTCGAGGTGATCGTCGGCCCCCCGGAGCCCGAATTCGAACCCGAACCGATCGTTGCGGCCGTACCCGAGCCGGTCGCCGACGCCGCATCCGAGGAGGAGCCCGAGGCCGAAGGCGAGGCCGAGCCCGAGGTCGAAACCGTCGACGCGGCCGCGTCGGGGCTGGAAACCGACACGAGGCGATCCAAGAAGAAGCGCAAGAAGCGCCGCGTGGGCCCGCACGCGGACCAGGCCGACGCACCGAGCGTCCCGCGGGGCGCCGAGCCGGCACCGGCCCGGTGCCCCTTGATCGAGCCGGAGCCCGAGCCGGCGCGTGCCGCCGCGCCAGCGGCACGGCTCATCGAGCCCGAAGCGCCGCGCGTGGCCGCGCCTGCCGCGCCGCTCATCGATCGCGCGGCCCACGTGCCGGTGCCCCCGCCGCCGGAACCCGCTGCGGCCGTACCCGCGCCGCCCGCGAAGCTGATTGTCGACAGCGAGGCGGAAACGATGCGCGAGTGGCTCGGGGACGGGACCGAGTCGGCTCCGGCGGCTGGACCACCCGCGCGCCCGGCCCCGGCGCCGCCCCCGGCGCCGCCAGCGCCCGAGTTTTCAGCGCCGGGCCCCGAGCGCGAGTCCTTCGACAGGTCGGCGGTCGAGACGCAGGTTCTGGCGGATTCGGGCCACGCGCCCGAACAGACGCGGCGCACGGTCGACGAGGCGCCACAAGAGACCCTCTACGCACCTGCCATCGTGCGATCCGTCCGCGGCGTCAGGTGGCTCCGCGTCGCAGCCGTGGCTGCCCTGCTCGCCGGTGGCACGTACTTCGGGTGGTCGCAATGGCTGTCGATGCGTGTTCGGCCCGGCACCGTGGCCCTCGAGACCAACCCGCCCGACAGCGAGGTGTACGTGGACGGCTCGCCGGGCGGCACGACGCCGCTGACGTTGAGGCTCGCGCCGGGAGATCACCTGCTGGAGGTGCACCGCAAGGGTCTCACGCAGACGATCCCGCTCGCGGTCGGGCCGGGCGAGCAGATCACCAAGCGGATCGAATGGACCGCGGTCGTGGCGGCCGGCTCGCTGCAGGTGACGTCGGACCCGGCTGGCGCGCAGGTGCTCGTGGACGACAAGCCCGTCGGCGAGACGCCCATGACAGTGTTCAACCTCGCGGCGGGCAACCACACCGTAGTCATTCGCGGCAAGGGCGGCGCGGTCAGCAACACCGTGGAGATCCGCGGCGGCGAGACCGCGACGCTGGACGTGCCCATCTATGCCGGCTGGCTGGCGGTCTTCTCGCCCGTGGAGCTGCAGATCCGCGAAGGGGGACGCCTGCTCGGCACGACGACCGACGGGCGCATCATGGTCGCGCCGGGCGTGCACCAGCTCGAGCTCTCGAACGACACGTTCCAGTACAAGGTGACCGAGACGGTGGACGTGAAACCGGGCGAGGTGAAGGCGCTCTCATACGAGCCCAAGGGCACGGTGAACCTGAACGCGACCCCGTGGGCCGAGGTCTTCGTGGACGGCCAGCGCATCGGCGAGACGCCGCTGGCCAACGTGCCGGTGACGATCGGCACGCGCGAGTTCGTCTTCCGGCACCCCGACTACGGCGAGAAGCGGGTCACCGCCCAGGTGACCCTCGGCGAGACCGTGCTCGTCAACGTGGACATGACGAAGCAGTAACACCGGCTCACGGCCCAGGGCTTACGGCTCACGAGGGACTGGGGGCTGGGGACTGGGGACCCGGGATCGGAGGCCGGAGGTCAGGGGCCAGAGGCCAGGCTTCTGTGGCGATTTCCGTGGTCTTTCCGTGGTCTTTCCGTGGTGATTTCCGCGGTCCTTCCGTGGTCCTTCCGTCTAGTACTGCCACCACGGCGTGGACGTGCCCTCGGGCGCGTGGCGCATGATGTGCTGCGCCATCTCGACGAAGCGCGCCTGGCTCGACACCGGTCCGCTCCAGCAGTGCGGCTTGTTCACCCCGTACAGGAAGAACCCCTCGTAGTGCGGGTTCTCCGTGGTCTTCATCCACTCCTCGAGCTCGCGGGTGGCGTTGTTGAGGTAGTAGGTGTCCGCGGTGCCGGTGTAGAAGAACAGCTTGTCCACCAGCTCGGGACCGACGGTGGCCCAGTTGCGCTGGAGGTAGTACGCGAGGTCGTAGTGCTCCTTCCAGTACTGCGCGACCGCCGGGTCGATGGCGCCGGTGCGCTTGTCGAACAGCGGCTTGAAATAGCCGTCGTCGCCGATCGGGCCGAAGACGGCCGACCAGATGTCGAGCTGCTCGCCCGAGCGCCCCCGCGTGCCGTTGGCCAGCTCCCAGCGGTTGCGCTGCTCGGAGGTCATCACCGCCTGGCCGTTTACCATGCGGCTGTTAATCGTCGGCTCGCGGCGCCATTCGTACTGCTTGTAGAAAGCGTTGGCGTCCTTGTAGATGTCGATGCCCTCGACGTCGCTGAACGTGACCGGGTCGGGGCAGTAGATCCACGCGCCGCCGTAGAAGTCCGGGTTGAAGATCTGCAGCGCCGCGGCCTCCCAGCCGCCGGTCGATCCGCCCGACAGCACGCGCGCCCACGGCGCGCGGATCACGCGGAACCGCTTCTCGATCTCCGGAATCAGCTCCTGCATGATCGCGTCGCCGTAGGGTCCGACGTTCACCGAGTTCACGGCGTACGAGTCGTCGAAGTAGGGTGTCGGGTGCTGCCAGGTCACAGCCAGCATGCGCGGGAAGCCGTCGCTCAGCCAGGCCTGCGAGAACTCGTTCTTCCCGTCGAAGCGATAGGGCGCGCCCAGGCCGAAGTGCCCCTGGATGTAGTTCACCGGGTAGCTCATCGTCGAGGCGTCGTAGTCGCGCGGCAGGAGCACGGTCGCGCCCAGATAGATGGGCCGCCCCCAGAACTTCGTCAGCATGGGGCTCTGGAACCTGAAGCGTTTCACGTAGGGCGTGTCCGGCGGCACCGGGATCGGCGGGATCACCTGGTCGGCGACCAGTGTCACGACGCCGCCGGCCTTCGGGTCGAGATGGACGCGCCGGACCATGCTGTGCAGGTTGCCGGGCGACCGGTTCCAGCGCTGGCCTTCCCACTGGTCGTCGTGCATCCAGAGCACGTGGCCGTCGGCGCGCCGGAACTCCGAGTAGACGCTCACGAACCCCTGCACGTAGTAGTCGCCGGCCGGCAGGTCGCGCAGACGATCGACGGGCGAGCCGACGGCGGTGTCGTCGATGACGGCGGCGTGGCCGGGCGGCAGCCGCTCGACGTCCTGCCCGAAGAACGGCACGCCGGTGCGGCCGATCTGCAGCCGCGGCTCGCGGTCGTCGGTCCTCGAGATCATCACGTAGACGCGGCCGGTGATCGACTGCGCCTTCACCGACGGCGGTACTGTGATCTCGAACCTGAGCGAGGACGCGCCGGCCTGCCGGGCGACGGCGCCGACGGCGCCGGCGGCAGCGGCCAGCAGCGCGCCCGCGAGTGCGCCG
>JAHECP010000062.1 GCA_024641665.1 Acidobacteriota bacterium | reverse complement strand
GGCTTCCAGCCCGGCCCGCAGGTCGACGACCGCGGCCGCCGCCCGGTCGGCCTGCGCGTCGTAGGCCGCGCTGGCCGCGCGCGCCGCCAGGACGCGCGTCTCGAGCGCCCAGATCGCGTACCCCGCACCCGCAACCGCGACCACGAACCCCAGCACGAGGGTCAGCCGCACACCCCGTCGCCTCATCTGTGCCTCCACCGCCGTGACATTGGAGGCTACTATAGCACCGTGCCGACGGCCGACATCATCATCAATCCCGTCGCGGGCGGCCCGCGCATCGCGCCGGACACGCGCGTGACGCTCGCCCGGCAGGCGCTCGCCGCGCTCGGCGCGTCGGGCGAGGTCTTCGTCGCCGAGCGCCGCGGACACGCGCGTGAGATCGCGGCCGACCTCGCACGCCGCGGACGGGAGCTGGTCGTCGCCTGGGGCGGCGACGGCACCGTCAATGAGGTGGGCTCGGGGCTCGCCTTCACCTCCACTGCGCTCGGCATCGTCCCGGCGGGGTCGGGCGACGGCCTCGCGCGCGAGCTCCACCTGCCCAGGCGGCCGGCCGACGCCCTTCGCGTCGCCATCGAAGGCCGTCGGACGGCCTTCGACGTCGGCGAGCTGGCCGGCCGGCTCTTCTTCAACATCGCCGGCATCGGCTTCGACGCCGAGGTCGCCCGCCGGTACAACGAGCGTACGACCAGCCGGCGCGGGCCTTGGCCCTACATCCCGCTGACCTTCGGCGCGCTGTGGGCCTACGAGCCGGATTGCTACCGCGTGAGCCTGGACGGGACGCCGCACGAGGGGCGCTTCTTCGCGGTCATCCTGGCCAACTCCCGGCAGTTCGGCAACCGCATGCGCGTCGCGCCGGAAGCCCGGCCCGACGACGGCGTGCTGAACGCGCTGCTCGTGGACCACCGGTCCCCGGCGGGCCACCTCTGGCGGCTGCGGCATCTGCTGGTCGATGCCCGCCGCGCCCCGGGCATCGTCCGCTGCCCGGTGCGCGCGGCGACCATCGAGGGAACCCGGCCCCTGTGCTGCCAGATCGACGGCGAGTCGTTCACCGCTGGCACGCGCGTGGAGGCACGGGTGCATCCGGGCGCGCTGTGGCTGCGCAGGTGACGGCCTGCCGCTACAATGAGGACGGCCTATTGCGCGGACTGCTTGGCACCTGGAGGCCTCCGATACGCTCGATGACAAGGGAGACGAGGAGGGGCCGTCAGACTTACCACGCGTGCTCCACGCTGGTGTTGCTGGCGCTCTCCGGGGTCGCCGTGGCGGCGGCTTGCGTCCGGGCCGGGGACGCGAATGCCGAACGCGCGTACTACGAACTCGATGGCGACCTGCTCAGTCGAGCCACGCTCGCGAAGGCGCTCGCGACCGTGGAGCGGGCCCGGCAGGCCAATCCTCGCGACCCGTGGGCCTATGCCACCCAGTCGTACGCCGTCCTGGCCGGTGGGTACCAGATTGGTGACAGGTACTCTCTGAAGTCGTACGATCCGGCGGCCGTCGACCGGGCGCTCGGTCTGGCCAAGAGGGCCGTCGAGCTCGACCCATCGACCAGCCTGTTTCACGCGCACCTGGCGAGGATTCAGCTCATCAAGGGAGACTACGAGACGGCGTTCGAGGAGCTGACGACGGCGCACGACCTGGATCCGGACAGCTTCTACCCCTGGTACCTTCTCGGGATCATTGCCGAGAAGCGGCGCAACCGGGCCGAGGCCGAGCTGTATTTCCTGGAGGCGGATCTGCGCAAATCGCAGCCGTCCCACGCGGGCTCCTTGAACACGCGCCGTCAGAACCTCGCCAGGATGGCAGGCGATCTGGCGGCGGAGGAGCGCCTCCTGAAGGAGGGCATCGAGCTCGATCCGAAGTCACCGTACGGATACGGCAACTACGCGACCTTCCTGATGCGGCAGAAGCGGTACGACGAAGCGGTCAAGAACTGGGAGACGGCGGTTCGCCTGGGTCCGTACCGGCATGCCCTCGATCAGCTCGAGAAGACGAAACAGCTCAAGCGGTCACAAGGCGAAGCCGACAAACGGGACTCCCGGTAGCCATCCCTTGCCGCCCTTCGCCACGCCTGCCCTGCTCCGGGCCGCCCGAGTCCTCCGCCTCCGCGCTTCGCGCTGCGGCGAGACAAGCCGAGCCCCCGAGTCCCGGCACCCGGCCTCTGGCCCCTGGCCTCAGTACGTGGGCAGGAAGTTCTGCAGGTGGCGCGCGATGACGCTGAACTGGTTGGTGAAGATCAGCACGCCGATCGCGACCAGCAGCGCGCCCGAGGCGATCTCGATCGCGTGGTAGTAGCGCCGGATGCGGGCCGAGGCGGCGAAGAACTGGTTGACGGCCAGCGCCGTGAGCAGGAAGGGCAGGCCGAGGCCGGCCGAGTAGACGGCGAGCAGCTTCACGCCCTGGCCCACGGTGTCCTGCGCGCCGGCGATCGTGAGGATGCCGGCGAGAATCGGGCCGATGCACGGCGTCCAGCCGAACGCGAACGCAATCCCCACCAGCATCGAGCCGAACAGCCCCGCCGGGCGCTTGCGGGTCTGCACGCGCTTCTCCGACTCGAGCCAGCGGAGCCGGAACACCCCCATCATGTGCAGGCCGAACAGGACGAGCACGACGCCCGCCACCTTGCCGAGCAGCGGCAGCCGCTTGCCGACGAACCCGCCGATGGCGCTGGCCGACGCGCCGAGCGAGACGAACACCAGCGAGAAGCCGACGATGAACGCGATGGAGGCGATGAGCACCTGGCGCCGCGCCTGGGGCGCGGCGACCGTGGCGCTCGTGCCGCGCATCTCCTCGAGCGAGAGCCCGGACACGAACGAGAGGTAGCCGGGGATGAGCGGCAGCACGCAGGGAGACACGAACGAGAGCAGCCCCGCCACGAAGGCGGCGGCATAGGACACGCTGTTCATCATTTAGAGTGGGGCTTCGCCCCACACCCCGGCTCGGTCGCTTGCGGGGCCCCAACGCCCCGCGCCGCTTCCTCGCGGGCCGCGCCGTGCGCGGCCTGGCCGTGCTCCCGAGCGAGACCACGGCTTCGTTGACATTGCGCCAGGCAGGCGCGCTACTCCACCTGGCGGATCGGGATCACGTCGAGGCGCGGGAGCGGCTCCGGCGCGGCGGCGAACTTCACCGGGGGCAGGTCCTGGAACATGAAGTCCCACTTCCAGCGCTCGGAGGGGTTCGACGCCTGGAGCCAGGTGCGCGCCGGCACGGGCCGGGCGAACGTGGCGCCGCCGAGACCCGCGTAGGCCTCGCGGCCCGCGAGCGCCGCCTCGATGTCGGCGCGGATGGAGGCGGCCGACGAGTACGGCAGCTCCAGGCCGAGCGCGACGGCGAGGTTGGCGAGGATCTGCCAGTCCTCCATGACATCGCCCGGCGCCGTCAGCACGCGCGCGGCGCCCTGCACCCGGCCCTGGTCGTTCGTGTAGGACGCGTCCTTCTCGACAGAGGATGCGCCCGGCAGCACGACGTCGGCGGCCTTGGCGAGGCCCGTCAGGACGACGCCCTGGACGGCGAGCAGCGAGAGCGTCCCGCGCGCGCGGGCGTCGGCAATCCAGGAGACGTCGCCCAGCGATCCTTCCGGCCCGGGGTCGACCACGTAGAGCGCGGCGACGTGGCCCCCCTCGACGGCCTGCCGCAGCGCGGAGAGGTCGGCCTGCTCGCCCGCGCCGGTGACCAGCCCGAGGTCGCGCGCGCCCGAGACGTTCGGCGCGTCCACGGCGGGCACGCGGAACCTGGTCGCCGCGGGCTGGCCCTTCTCGCGGTACCGCCAGCTGACGGTGACGCCCTCGGGGCCGAGCCCGATGCCGGCGGCGATGCGCTTGATGACGAAGAGCTCCTCCAGCGAGGCGTGCGCCGAGGCGAGGAACCGGACGCCCGAGGTCTCCTTGACGGGCAGCCGGCCGGCCAGCGCGACCATCGCGTCGTGCCACGACACCGGCTCGAGCCGGCCCGCCGCGTCCTTCATCAGCGGCCGCCGCAGCCGGTCCTCCCCCTCGATCCAGGGGTACTCGAACCGGCCGATGTCGCACATCCAGTACGCGTTCACGTCGGGGTTGAGCCGGGGCGTGATCCGGACGAGGTGCGGCGCCTTCGCCCACTCCTGTTTGCCGCGAATCCAGGCCGTGGTGTTGCAGCCCTTCGAGCACAACGTGCAGATCGTGTCGACGGCCATCGGGTTGTCCCACGGCCGCGACTTGAAGCGGTAGGCGCGGGTGGTGATCGCGCCCACCGGGCAGATGTCCTGGAGGTTGCCCGAGATGAGGGAGTGCACGCCCTCTTCCTGGAACGTGGCGATCTCGCTGCCGTTGCCGCGGTCCACGATGCTGATCTGCGCGTCGCCGTCGATGTCGCGCATGAATCGCACGCAGCGCGTGCAGAGGATGCACCGGTTCCGGTTCAGCATGAGCGTCGGGCCGAAGTCCACGTCGGCGCGCACGCCCTCGCCGTCGAACGTCCGGCGCGGGAAGTCCATCCGGCTGCCCTTCGGCCCGAACGAGTACGAGTAGTCCTGCAGCGGGCACTCGCCGCCCTTGTCGCACACCGGGCAGTCGAGCGGGTGGTTGATGAGCAGGAACTCGAACACGCTCGCCCGGGCCTCGACGACGTCGGGCGTCTGCGTGTACACCACCATGCCGTCGGCGCACGTCGTCGAGCAGGCGGTCTGCAGCTTCGGCATCTTCTCGACCTTCACGATGCAGACCCTGCAGGAGCCGTCCACGCCCATGCCCGGGTGGTAGCAGTAGAACGGCACGTGGATGCCGTGCAGCAGCGCCGCGTCGAGGACGCTCTTGCCCTTCTCGACCGTGATCGTCCTGCCGTCGATGGTCAGCGTCACCGTTTCCATAACCCACCGATCATACAACAAGGATGGGGGCGCGCCCGCGGGCGCCGGGGGAGTTGACAGGCCCGCGGAACGGTCCCTAGAGTGGGCGTCGGGCACGAGGAAAGCGGGGCCCAGAGGCCAGAGGCCGGAGGCCAGGGGCTGGGGCCAGGGGCTGGGGCCAGGGACGAGACCGCGTAGCTTCCGGTGTCGGACCCCGGCCTCCGGCCTCCCGGAGAGAGACCATGCCGTTCCACGCGCGCGTCGGGTCGGCGCTGGAGTGGGTCGTGGCCGTGGCCCTGCTGGCCGCGACCGTGGTAGTCATCTCGCGGCTCGCGCGCGAGCCGCGGCCGGTCCGGCCCGCCGCGGCGACCGCCCCGGCCGCCGGGGCGCCGGCTCGGACCGAGTCCCGGCCCGCGGTCATTCCGGCCGGCGCGGTGTCGGTTCCCGTCCTGCCGCTCGAGGGCGGGGTGGAGGTGCGGCTGGGCGCCACGAGCCGGGAGGTGGCCGCGCTGCTCGGCCGGAGCGGCGAAACGGGCCGGCAGGCGGTGGACCGGGGTCCGCACGGCGAGCGGGTGACGCGCTTCTACGAGCACGCGGGCGTGCGGTTCGCGCTGGTGTTCCACACGCCCGCGGCAGACGCCGAGCCCGTGGTCGAGGCCATCTACCTGCAGGAGCCGCCCCGCTGACGGGCCGGGGCGGTCAGCGGTCGATCTCGGCGAGCGCGGCGTTGTCGTCGTTCACGTCGATGTCGCGCAGCTTGAAGTCGATCGGCACGGTGACCTCGGTCACCGCCTCGGTCACCTTGACGAGCACGTCGCGGCGCTCGCCCGATCTGCCGATCAGGGTGACGGTGACCGGCACGTCGAAGATCTCCCCCTGCTGCTCGAACCGGAGCGTCACGCTGCTGCCGCCCGGCGTGGCGCGCTCGCGCGAGGAGAAGCGCAGCCGCGGGATGGCGACGCCGTCGATCCACTGGTCGAAGAACCGCTGAAGGGGTACCCCGCTCGTCGCCTCCATGGCGCGGCGCAGGTCGTCCGTTCCCGCCTTCTGGTACTTGTGCTCCTCGTAGAATCGGCGGAGCCCGTCGAAGAACGCGTCGTCGCCGATGAGGCGCCGCAACATGTGCAGCACCTCGGCCGACTTGTTGTAGACGAGCGCGCGGAAGATCTGGTGCCGGCCCTGCACGTGGCCGAGACGGTACCCGAGGTAGATCGGGCCCTGGTCCGCGTAGCGCAGGCTCCAGGTGCGCATCTGGCGCAGCATGCTGCTCTCGAGCTGCGGGCCGCGGGCGTGCTCGGCGTAGAGGAGCGCAAAGTACTGCGCGAGACCCTCGCTCAGCCACTGCTCGTGGTAGTTCTCCCAGCCGACGCCCTGCCCCCACCACTGATGCGCGATCTCGTGCGCGAGGAAGAACGAGGGGAAGCTGTTGAAGTTCACCGGGTCGTTGCGCCAGGTGAACGGCGAGGTCGGCAGCGGCTGGTCGAGCACGGCGAAATACGCGGGGCTGTGGCCGCCGGGCACCTGGCTCTCGGTGACAGCGAGCGTGAAGCCCGGGTACGGCGCGTCGCCCATCAGACTCGCGTAGAACCGGAGGATGTCGGCCGCGGTCTCGCGCAGGGTCCGGCTCCGCCCGTCCTGGCGCGGGTTGGACACGACGGTGAGCGTCAGGCCGGCGACCGGCGTGTCCGCGCCGCCGTCGCGCGCGCCCGACGCGGCGGGCGTGAGGGCGCCCGAGGCGACGTCCACGAACCGGCTGATCGCGCACCCGAGGTACCGCACCGGCCGCCCCGCGATGAACACGTAGATCTTGAGGGCCTTGCCACCGCCCTTCGGCTCGACGCGGATGGGCGACCCGACCGCCTGCAGGCCGCTCGCGACGCAGTCGTAGCCGTCGGGCACGGTGATCCGCATGGTCGCCGTGGCGTAGTCGCTCACCGTCGACTGGGGGTACCAGTACGCGCCGTTGCTGTACACCCAGTGCGGCTCGGGCGGGACGGCGATCTCGACCACCTGCGGCAGCTGCGTATCCTGATCGACGCCGATGGTCTCGCGCTCGAGCGACTGCGGCGGCAGACGGCCCGCGTACGAGACCGTCAGCTCGAGCTCGGTGCCCTGAAGCACGCCCGCCGGCAGGTTCACGATCAGGTTGTTCTGCCCGAGCACCCGCAGGTGCATGAGACGCCCGAAATCGGGCGACGACACCGCGCGCACGTCGAGCCGCTCGTCGAGGCGGAGCGTGAGCGTCGAGACGAGGGGCGCCTTCACGCGGAGGCTGAGCGTCTCGATGCCGTCGATCCAGTTGCGCTCCGGGTCGAACCGCACGTTCAGCCGGTAGTCGAGGACGTCGTAGTCCACCATGTCGTCCTCGTCGTAGAACCGCCCGCGCGTCTCCAGCTTCTCGGGCGACGCGTAGCTCGAGATGTAGCGGCGCTTGGCGCGGTCGAACAGCGAGACGTCCTCGGCCTCGTTCTCCGAGCGCGCGTAGGTCAGCGTGTCGAAGCGCTTGGTGTGGATCTCGGCGAGCAGGTCGTCGCCCGACGGCGAGAGCGACCATGTCCGGCTGCTCAGGTCGCCGAGGTCGAGCGTGAACGACTTGACGACGTTCTCCTGGAAGAACTCGCGCGCCCGCCGCAGGTCGCCCTCGTCGGCGGGCCGCTCGGTAAGCGCGCCCTCCTCGACGTGCTGCCGGAAGGCCGCGGG
The DNA here is from genome assembly GCA_024641665.1 of Acidobacteriota bacterium. Classification (GTDB taxonomy): domain Bacteria; phylum Acidobacteriota; class Vicinamibacteria; order Vicinamibacterales; family JAHECP01; genus JAHECP01. The sequence continues at coordinate 22,738 of JAHECP010000062.1, read as the reverse complement.
ACTGAACCGGAGGAGCGCCATGTCGAAGGCCGTCACGAGGGCCTCGGCCTTCGAGAAGATCCGGAGCTGCGTCTTCTCGGCGACGGGCTGCGGCGTGAAGATCATCTCGCCGCGGCCCCGCAGCACGAGCGCCGTCACGCCCTCGTCGGTCTTCGCCACGAAGGCGTGCCCCGACGACATGGACAGCCGCAGGTCGGTGGACTCGATGAGGAGGTTCCGGACGTTGTACTCGGTGGGCGAGAGCGCCAGCTCGTACAGCCCGTCGAGTCGGGACAGGCGCTCCTGATCGACGATGCGCCAGAGGCGGGCGTCGCCCCGGCGCGCGAGGCGCACGTCCAGCCGCCACGTGGCGATGCGCGCCCCGCGGCCGCGCTCGCTCAGGATGTCCACGATCAGCCGGAAGCCCTCGCCGGCCAGCGCGCCGGCGAGATCGGTCCGGTCGCGCTCGCGCACGGTCACGCGCGTCGCGCCCGGCAGGAACATCTCGTCGGTCAGCTCCTGGGGGGTCGCGTCGCGGGTGGTCGGCGAGCCGACGAGCGCGGCGTAGGCCGCGGGGCCGTCGGCCATGAGCGCCGACTCCAGCTCGGCCAGGAACCCGGACAGGTCCACCGCGGGCTCGTCCTGGGCGCACACCGGCGCAGCCAGGGCGAAGAGCCCCGCGAAGGCCGCCGCCAGGACGAGCACCGGGACTCTCATGGGCGTCAGTGCGGTTTCCCACACTCCGGGTGGGGAGGCCGTTCGCACTTCGTTAGACTCCGAAACCCCGCGTTCGGGGCCAGGGTTTCAGGCCGTCTCCGCCGGGCGCCGCAGGAGCAGCACGGTGAGGTCGTCGGCGAGCTTGAAATCCTGCGCGTGGCGCTCGACGGCCTGGATGACCGCCCGGCCGACGGCCTCCGGCGTGCCGTCGCCCGCGGCGCGCAGCACCGCTTCGAGGCCCGGCTCCTCGAACGGCCGGCCGTCGGGCGATTCGGCCTCGGTGATGCCGTCGCTGTAGAGCACGAGCTGCTCGCCGGGCGCGAGCACGGTCTCGTGCGCGTCGTACCGGGATCCCTCGAACATGCCGAGCGCCACGCCGCCGCCGAGCAGCCGATCGAACGTGCCGTCCCGCCGCTGCACGAGCGCCGGCGTGTGGCCGGCGTTCACGTAGACGAGCCGGCCGGTCGCCGAGTCGAAGCGCGCGTAGAAGAGCGTGATGAAACGCGACGGCGGACTGTGCCGGCACACCTGCGCGTTCAGCCGCACGAGCAGCGCCGCGCCGTCGAGCCCCTCGTCGACGAGCGTGCGCATGATGGCGAGCAGCAGTGCCATGAGCAGCGCGGCCGGGCTGCCCTTGCCCGCCACGTCGCCGAGCGCGACGATGACCTGGCCGGCCTCGGCCGGGAGGATGTCGTAGAAGTCGCCGCCGACGGTGTTGGCCGGACGGGTGAGCCCGCAGGCCACGACGCCCGGCGCCGAGTAGGTGGCGCCCGGCAGCATCGCCTGCTGGATCTCCCGCGCCACCTCGAGGTCGTCCTTGAGCGACAGGCGGTCGGCCACCTCGAGCACGACGAGCAGGTTGGTCGCGACCAGGCTCCAGAACAGCCACCCCGTGCCGTCTGCCCACCGGGGGATCAGCAGCCGCACGCCGACGATGGGACCGAAGGGCACGGACATGCTGGTGAACCCGTCGAAGAGCTGCAGCAGCCCCACGACCGCGCAGCCGAGCGCCACGCCGTAGAGCGCACGGCGGGCCGGCGACAGGCGCATCAGGACGGCGCGGGCGAACAGCCCGGCGTGCACCCACTGGCGGCGGAACCAGGGCAGCTTCGCGAGCTCGTCGCGGTCGATCTCCCGCGCGAAGAAGCGGTAGGCCTCGCGCGTGTCGCGCGTGAACAGCCGCTGCACGTCTTCGCTCTTCAGATCCTTGGTGTAGGTGGCGAAGAAGCGCTCGGCGCGGCTGCGGATCCGCCTGCGGCCCATAAAGGAATTATACGGAGCCGGGCCCTGGAGGGGTCGGGGGTCGTGCCGGCGCGGGACGCGTGGCGCCACCGCGCCCGCGAACGGGCCTACCCGCGGCGCAGGTAGTCCGTGGTGAACGTGGCGATGTCGTCGTAGATGGCGCCGAGCTCGGCCGGCGACGCCAGGAACACGACACGCATGAAGCCGCCGTCCTTCGGCAGCCCGAAGCCCGAGCCGTACACGCAGAGCACGCCCGTTTCGCGCAAGAGCGCCAGCACGTAGTCCTCGTCGGTCCGGCCGGGCGGCAGCGCGACGCGCGGCATGGCGTAGAAGGCCGCCGTCGGCGCCACGCAGGTCATGCCGTCGATCGCGTTCAGCCGCTCGACGGTGACCTGCGCGCGCTCGCGGAGCGCCTGCCGCAGGGGAACCAAATGCGAGCGGTCGCCGGTGAGCGCCGCCGTGACCGCGTGCTGCATCGGGCCGTTCGCGCAGAGACGTCCGTCGGCGAGCTTCAGGATCGCCGCCAGCACCGCGTCGAGCCGCGGCGACCGCCCGACCGCCATCCAGCCGGCGCGCCAGCCCGGCGCCAGGTACGCCTTCGACAGCGAGGAGAACGAGATGATCGGCGCGTCGGGGTCGAGCGCCGCGATGGGCGGGCGCGCGCCGTCGTACGCCAGGTCGCCGTAGACCTCGTCGGCGAGCAGCACGAAGTTGTGCCGGTCCGCGAGATCGACGAGCGTGCGGTGCACCGCGTCGCTGTACACGGCGCCGGTCGGGTTGTTCGGATCGATCATCACCAGCGCGCGCGTGTGGGGCGTGATCAGGCTCCGCAGGTGGTCCAGATCGGGCGCCCAGCCGCGATCGGGATCCGTCCCGTAGAACACCGCCTTCGCGCCCAGCTTGGCCAGCACCGCCGTGTAGAGCGGGTAGGTCGGCACCGGCACCAGCACCTCCTCGCCCGCGTCCACCAGCGCGCCGAGCGCCAGCTCGATCCCCTCCGAGGTGCCGGCCGTGATGATCGTCCGGTCGGACGTGACCGGCACGCCGCGCCGGCTGAAGTCGGCCGCCACGGCCTCGCGCGCCGACGCGATGCCCGGCGACGGCGTGTACATGTTCTGGCCGTCGCGCATCGCGCGCTCCACCGCCTCCACCAGGTGCGGCGGGGGCTGGAAGCCGAAGGCCACCGGGTCGCCGATGTTCAGGTAGCGGACCTTCTTGCCGGCCGCCTCGACCTTGCGGGCCTCGGACACGATGTTGCGAATCGCGTAGACGAATCCGCCGATCCGGCGGGCCACGGGGATGCTGGCGGAGGCTTGGGTCGTCATGATCGGGTGCATGTTAGCAGGAGGGCGCCCCGGGGTGCACCCGGATCCCGTGGCCACGGCCGAGCTGGCCGGCGCGAACCTTGCAGCCCTCGGCCGCCGGCGGCGCCGACTAACCGCCTTGGCCGTGTAATTCTTACGCCATTGACCGGAATTCCGTGCGAGCCCGTGTTGGCGCTGGATGATTAAAAGACCTATACTCTTGAATTTGGCTGGCTGGCAGTACTCTTGATAGCATCTCTCCCGTGCCCCGTGTGATCCGCCTCATCGTCGTGGGCCTGTTGGCCATTTCGCCACAGCTCGGCACAGCCGCACAGGCGCAGGACCGCCCGGCCGTGACGTTCCGCGCGGGCATCGATCTGGTGCCGGTCGTGGCGGTCGTGCGCGACGAGACCGGCCACATCGTCACGGGCTTGCGCCGGAAGGACTTCTGGGTGGAGGATGACGGCGTCTGGCGGCCGATCAAAGGCTTCAGCGAGGACGACGCAGCGCCGCTGAGCCTGGCGTTGCTGGTCGACGAGAGCGGGAGCATGCGCGAGAACGGCGCGCTCACGCGTGAGACCGTCGACACGCTGCTGGCCGCGATCAGCGCGGGCCGGACGCCGGGCGATCGGGTTGCGCTGCTCGGCTTCGACTCGACGGTGCACGAGCTGCAGGCGTTCACCGCGGACACCGACGCGGTAGGCCGGGCGCTCGACGGCGTGGATCCGTTCGGCGCGACGGCGGCGCACGATGCCATTGCGGAGACGGCGCGGCGGCTCGGCGCGCTCGGCGGTCGGCGGGCGCTCGTGGTGATCTCCGACGGGCTCGACAACCGCAGCCAGCTGACGCTGCAGCAGGTGTCGTCGATCGCGAGCGCCATCGACGTGCCCGTCTACGTCGTGCTCACGCGGTGGACCGTGTCGGCCGGCCCGGATCTGGAGGCCGCCACGCTCGGGCCGCTGCAGCAGCTCGCGCGCTGGACCGGCGGCGAGGGCTTCGCCGCGTCGGACCCAGCGGCGATCGAGGCGGCCGCGCGGCGGATCGTGTCGGATGTTCGTCATCAGTACTTGATTGCGTTCGAACCGGCCCCGAAGCCCGGATGGCGCGTGTTGCGGATCCACACGATGCGATCCGGTTTGACCGTGCGTGCCCGCAGCGCTTACGTCGCCGGCCGCGACGAGACCGCGAGCGGACGGTGAGCTGGAGTAACCCGTAGGAGGTTCCGGAGCGCTGCGGCCGGAGCCCTGACCGAGGAGGCTGTGATGCGGAAAGAGCTGTTCGTGATCCCCATTGCCGTGATCGCGCTGGCGACGTCGGGTGCCTGCGCGACGAAGAAGTACGTGAACACCAGCGTCGAAGAGGCGAGCCAGAAGATCAACAGCCGCGTCGACGCGGTCTCCAAGTCGGTCGAGGAGACGCAGGAGCAGACGAAGCAGAACGCGCAGAAGATCAACCAGGTCGACCAGAAGGCCACCGGCGCCGACGAGAAGGCCACTGCGGCCGGCCGGTCGGCGACCGCGGCCCAGCAGTCGGCGGACTCCGCGATGACGAAGGCCGACGCGGTCGACAAGGCGACCAAGAAGCTGGTGTTCTCCGTGGTGCTGAGCGACGCGCAGGGCGACTTCACCTTCGGCAAGGCGGCGCTGTCCGACGCGATGAAGGCCGCGATCGACCAGTTCGTGGACAAGATCACGGCGGATCCGCAGGGGACCTACATCGAGATCGAGGGCTATACGGACTCGGTCGGGTCGGCGGACTTCAACATGCGCCTGGGGATGGCGCGCGCCGAGGCCGTGCGCGACTACCTGCACGAGAAGCACATGATCCCGCTGCAGAAGATGAGCGTGGTCTCGTTCGGTGAGAAGAACCCGGTGGCGCCGAACAACACGCGCCAGGGCCGCGCGCAGAACCGCCGCATCGTGATCAAGGTGCTCGGCTAGATTCACGGCGACGTTCGGGAGCTTCGGGTCGCGGGTCGAGGTTCGGCCGGAGGCGCGCGCGGGCGCGCCCGCCGGTCCGGTCTGGGAGCCTCGGGTCGCGGCCCGTCGCTCGTGCGGCAAAGCCCGGAACGTCGAACGGGCCCCGGCCTCCCGCCCCCCTCATAAAGTTCCCTTCGTCCCCGGCCGAGAAGATCACGAGAGGTTTCACCCCATGCAGAACCGATGGACGGGTTCGACACGGCTCGTGTGCCTGCTGGTCGGTCTTCTCCTGGTCGCGGCGCCCCGCGCCGCGCGCGCGGGCGACGGCGCGTTCGGCCTCGGCGCCCGGCTCAGCCTGGTCCGCGGCGATGCGGCGGTCGCCGGGACGGCGGCCGATCGATTCTCCGGCGGCCTGCTCCGGCTGCGGATGTCCCCCCGCACCGCCCTCGAGCTGGCGCTCGACTACCGCTCGTACCTGAATCAGGACCTGACCGAGCGGATCAAGGACATGCCGATCCAGGTCTCGATGCTCCTGTACCCCGTCCGGGCCGCGCTCTCACCGTACCTGCTCGGCGGCGTCGGCTGGTACGCGCAGACGATCACCATGGTGAGCGGCGACCAGCCTCCCACCCCCCAGACCACGCGGACGATGGGCTACCACGCCGGCGTCGGCGGCGAGCTGCGCCTGGGCGCTCACGCCGCGGTGCACGTGGATTATCGGTACACCTTCATTCACTTCGGGTCCGACACGATCGGCGCGACCAGCTCACCCGGCGCGCTGCCGATTCCGGGCCTCGGGTCTCTCCAGGATCGCTTGCGGCTGTCGCACAAAGGGTCGATGTGGACGACCGGGGTGACGTTCTATTTCTAGGATCGGCGGGGACCCCTACGCCCCGCTCCGCTTCCTCGCTCGGCCTGCTCTCCCGAGGATCGGCTCACGGCTTACGGCTCACGCGTGCCGTCCTTTCCGTCGCGATTTCCGTGGTCCTTCCGTGGTCCTTCTGTGGCCAGGCGGGGGTAGAATGGGTGGCCTATGGCCATTCGAACCGAGCTGTCCTTCCGGCTGCAGAACTCCCCGGGCGCGTTCGCGCAGGCCTGCCGTCTGCTGGACGCCGACCGCGTGAACATCCTCGCCATCACGCTCGAGGCGGGCGGCGTGCTGCGCCTGATCGTGGACAACCCCCTGCACGCCGGCGGCCTGCTGCGCGAGCGGCAGTACCGCGTGGAGGAGCGCGAGGTGCTGTACGTCTCGCTGCCCAACGACCCGGGCGCGTGCGCGGCGGTGGCGCGGATGCTGGCCGACGCCGGCGTGAACGTGGAGTACTTCTACGGCACCGCGGTCGAGGGACACGAGCTGGCCACGGTGGTGGTCGGCGTGGCCGACCCCCAGCGCGCGGCGACGGCCGCGGGTCTCTAGTTTAGATCCGGGGGGCTTCGCCCCCGCGGACCCCCCCTACGCGCTCACTCACGGGGCCCCACGATCCCCGCTCCGTTCGCGCGGGGCGCGCCCGTGGCGCGCCTAACCCGCCATGCGGTTCGCGGAAACGAGTACAGGATTCTCGCTTCGAACCACATAACGGGCTTACGGCAACGCGCCGCCCGCCTGCCGCGATCGGCGCTCAGGCCGGCAGCCCCTTGTCGGCGATCTCTTCCATGGCCGCCGCGAAGGTGTCCACCTCCTCGAGCGTCGTGTAGACGTTGGGCGTGACGCGGATGCCCTGGTACTCGGGGTGCGAGATAGGCGTCGTGATGATGCGGCGGGTGGCCCACAGATGCGACGTGATCTTGCCGGGCGGGATGCCCTCGATGCCCACGGTGCCGATGGCGCCGGCCTGCGCCGGGTCGAAGCTCGTGTAGATCCTGACGTTCGGCTTCGCGCGCAGTCGCTCGGCCCAGCGCAGGCGCAGGTAGCGCAGCCGCGCGACCTTCCGCTCGACGCCGATGCCCTGGTGGAACGTGAGCGCCTCGGCGATGGCGTTGTGGTTCGCCGCGGGGTGCGTGCCGATCTCCTCGAACTTCCGGATGTCGTCGTCCTGGCTCGCGTTGGCCGGCTGCATCGGCCACAGCCCCTTGATGTTCTCGCGGCGCACGTAGAGGAAGCCCGTGCCGATCGGCGCGAGCAGCCACTTGTGGAGGCTCGTGCCGTAGTAGTCGCACTGCAGGTCCTGCGCCTTGAAGGGGAAGTGGGCGAAGGCGTGCGCGCCGTCGACGATCGTCTTGATGCCGCGCGCGCGCGCCATCGTGCAGATCTCCTTCACCGGGAAGATCTGGCCGGTGAGGTTCGTGATATGGCAGAAGTGGATGACCTTCGTGCGCGGCGTGACGGCGCGCGCGAACCGCTCGGCCAGGTCCTCCATGCTCGGCGGCGGCACGGGAAACGAGATCTCGGTGAGCTTGATGCCGTCGCGGCGCACGCGCTGCTGCCACGTGTTGAGCATGCGGCCGTAGTCCTGGTTGGTCGTGAGCACCTCGTCGCCGGGCTGGAGGTCGAGCCCGAGCTGCGCGATCTGCAGCGCCTCGCTCGCGTTGCGGGTGATGGCGAGCTCCTCGGTGTCGCAGCCGAGCTCGGCGGCCAGCCGGCGCCGCACGCTCTCGACGTTCGGCTCGAGGATCTGCCACATGTAGTAGACCGGCGCCTGGTTCGAGATGTCGAGATACCGCTTGAGCGCCTCCTGCACCACGCGCGGGCTCGGACACACGCCGCCGTTGTTCAAGTTGATGATCGTGCGATCGAGCGTGAACGCCTCCTGGATCGCGCGCCAGAACAGCTCGTCCTTCGCGATCTCCTCGGGCGTCTGGTCGGCGGCGGCTGCGACGGCCGACGCCACGCGCTCGAAGGCGTCCACCTTGAGGCTGGCGAGCGTGACGACACCCGCCGTTCCCGCACCACGGATGAAGGCCCGACGTGTGAGCATGGTGCACCTCTCGGTTGGAAAAGTTGGTCCTGGGGCCAAAAACTAGGGCGAAGTATAGCCCGAACGATGGCACAATGAGGCCGGATCGGGCTGGCGCGACGGCCTGGCCGGCGCCCGCCCGTGACGAGAGGGGATTCCAAGAACGTGGGACCGGCAATCCTCCGGCTGGCCGTTTCGGCCGTGTTCATCGGGCACGGGGCGCAGAAGCTGTTCGGCCTCTGGGGCGGCGGCGGTCTCGCGGCCACCTCCGACTTCCTGGCGTCGCTCGGCCTCGGGCCAGCCGGTCCGCTGGCCCTCGTCTTCGGGGTCGTGGAGCTCGCCGGCGGCCTGCTGCTCCTCGCCGGCGCCTACACGCGGTGGGTGGCGCCGCTGCTGGCGATCGATCTCGTCGCGGTGGCGTGGAAGGCGTACCTCTTCAACGGCTTCTTCCTCAACTGGACGCTCACGCCCGGCGCGGGCCACGGCTTCGAGTACCACCTCGTGCTCGTGGCTGCGCTCGTCTGCCTGATGTTCACCGGGCCGGGAGCGTTTTCGGTGGACGCCTACCGCCGCCGCTCGGCCGAGGCGGCCGCCGCGGGGCTCGCGAGGATACGGGCCGGGAAAGTGTAGAGGAACCCCGAGGAGGGCGCGAATTCACCGTGCGCTCCTCAGGGCTGCTTCGCCGGGTGGAGCTTCTCCAGCTGCGCGAGGCGGTTGTTGTTGCCGAGCAGCGCCAGGATGTCGCCGGCCCGAATCACGTCGTCGGCCGCCGGCGCGATGTTGGTGGTGAGGCCCTTGCCCCCCTCCGCCGGCCGCTTGAGCGCCACCAGCGTGAGGCCGTAGCGCGGCCGGAGCTCGAGCTGCTTGAGCGTCTTGCCCAGGAACTCCTCGGGCGCCGGAATCTCTACGATGCTGAAGTCGCGCGACAGCTCGATGAAGTCGAGCACGTTCGGCACGACCAGGCTGTGCGCGAGCCGCTCGGCCATCTCCCGCTCGGGAAAGATGACGCGGTTCACGCCGAGCTTCTGCAGGATCCGCCCGTGCAGCGGCGTCGTCGCCTTCGCGATGATCGTCTGGATGCCCAGCTCCTTGACGAGCATCACGATCAGCACGCTCGACTCCACGTTCTCCCCGATGGAGATCACGGCGACGTCCACGTTCTGGATGCCCGCCGCGCGCAGTGCCCGCTCGTCGGTGGCGTCGAGCTGCACCGCCTGCAGGATCGTCTCGCTCAGCGTCCGCACCCGCTCCTCGTCGGTGTCGATGCCGATGACGTCCTGCCCCATCTCGATGAGCGTCGTCGCGGTGGCCGATCCGAAACGTCCGAGCCCGATGACGGCGAATGAGCGCCTAGCCATAGGAAATCACCTGACGAGTGTCGAATGTTGAATGTCGAATGTCGAATTGGAACGGCGAATGTCGAATGTCGAAGTCTGAATGCGGACAAAGGACCGCGATCTGGCGTTTCCTCCATTCGACATTCAGCATTCCGCATTCAACTTCGACATTCCGCATTCGACATTCCGCATTCATCCAATCAACACCTTCCCCTCAGGATACCGCAGCCGCGCGGCGGTCCGGCGGCCGACGACGGCGACGGCGAGGGTCAGGGGGCCGACGCGGCCCATGAACATCATGGCCGTGACGAGCAGCTTGCCCGGCGACGAGAACCCGCCCGACAGGCTGGTGACGCTGCCCGCCGGGCTCATCGACAGGCCGACGGTGCCGAAGGCCGAGGTCGTCTCGAAGAGCGCCGGCACGAGCGTCTGGTGCTCGATGACCAGCAGCAACGCGGCAATCACGTTGAGCGTCATGAACGCGGTCAGGCTGATGAAGAATGCGCGCGCCACGAGCTCCGGCGGCAGCCGGCGCTTGAACATCACCGCTTCCAGCCGCCCCCGGATCGTCGCCCAGAGCGCCACGACCGTCACGGCGAGCGTCGTCACCTTGATGCCCCCGGCCGTGCCGCCCGGGCCGGCGCCGATGAACATGAGCGCCATCATCAGGAACAGGGTCGGGTGCGTGAGCCGCGCGATGTCGACCGTGTTGAACCCGGCCGTCCGCGCCGTGACCGCCTGGAAGAACGCCGCCATCCACGCGTCCTGCCGGCCGAGCGGCGCGAGCGTCGCCGGGTTGTGGCGCTCGAGCAGGAAGATGCCCGCCGTGCTCGCGACGAGCAGCAGGCCGGTGGCGACGAGCGCCACCCGCGTGTGCAGCGACAGCGTGGCCCAGCGCCTGAGCCGCCCGACCTCCGACAGCACGAGGAAGCCGATGCCGCCGCAGATGATGAGGCCGGTCACCGTCAGGTTCACGACCGGGTCCCCCGCGTAGTCCACGAGGCTGGTCGAGAAGAGGCTGAACCCGGCGTTGTTGAAGGCCGAGACCGCGTGGAAGACCCCCAGGTAGAGGGCGTGCCCCAGCGGGAACTGGTTCGACCACCGCCAGGTCAGGATCACCGCGCCGGCGAGCTCGAAGGCGACGGTCACCCGGACCACCGTCATCACGAATCGGACCAGGCCCTCCATCGACTCGAGGTTGAGCGCCTCGCGGAGCACCATCCGCTCCTGGATCGTCATGCGCTTGCCGAGCGCGACCGCGACGATGGTGGACAGCGTCATGTAGCCGAGACCGCCGGCCTGGATGAGCGCCAGCACGACGAGCTGCCCGAAGGTCGACAGGGCGTGCGGCGTGTCCACGACGATCAGGCCGGTGACGCACACCGCCGAGGTGGAGGTGAAGAGCGCGTCGACCGGCGTGAGGGCGGAGGCGGTGGCGGACGCGGCCGGCAGGCTCAGCAGGGCCGTGCCCAGCAGGATGAGGCCGCCGAAGCTGACCGCCAGGACCTGTGGAGGAGAGAGCGGACGCCGCTGCATCGCGCCGGCCATCATCGCACATCTGGCGCGGACAGCGGTCAGGGGGCAGGGGTCAGGGGAGGGGTCAGGGGCAGGCGAGCGAGGGAGCGGCGCGGGGCGATGGGGTCCCCGCCCTTCGGCAAGCTCAGGGCGCTCTGAGCGGAGTCGAAGAGCGCGAGCGACCGAGCCATGCGGGGTGCACCCCTCGACCCTGCTCGGGGTGCCCTGAGCATCGTCGAAGGGCAGGGGCCCCCACCGATTCAAGAAATGCCCGGCCGCGCTTGCCGTGGGCCCTCCGGGTCCGCTACTCTAGGCTTCTCACACGACCAACCTCGGAGGTCCCCGCATGGCTCCGAAAGACGGTTTCTCGGTCAGTCGCCGCGACTTCTTCAAAACCGCCGGCGTGGGCAGCCTGGCCACGGGCCTGCTCGGCCCGGTCGAGCTCGGGGCGCAGGCCGGCGTCCGCGAGGTCGGGCCGGGCGCGGTGCCCATCCAGCTGACGATCAACGGCCGGCGCCACGACCTCACGGTCGAGCCGCGCGTCACGCTGCTCGACGCGGTGCGCAACCGGCTCGATCTCACCGGCGTCAAGCGCGTCTGCGACCGCGGCGCGTGCGGCGCCTGCACGATGCTCCTCGACGGGCGGACGGTCTACGCCTGCTCGATCCTGGCCATCGAAGCGCAGGGCCGGGACATCCGCACCGTCGAGTCGCTCGCGGCCGCGCCGGCGCTGCACCCGGTCGAGCAGGCCTTCTGCGAGCATGACGGGCTCATGTGCGGCTTCTGCACGCCGGGGCTCGTCATGGCGACGACGGCGCTCCTCGAGAAGACGCCGAACCCGACGGCGGACGAGGCGCGGCGCGCGCTCGACGGGAACATCTGCCGCTGCGGCACCTACGTGAAGGTGCTCGAGGCGGCGCTCGCGACGAAGGGAGGGCGCCGTGGCTAGCTGGCCCGCCCATCCGGCCCTGCTCGGCACGCCGACCCGCCGCGTGGACGGCCCCGTCAAGGCGTCGGGCCGCGCGAAGTACACCTACGACCTGCAGCGTCCCGGCATGCTCTACGGCCGGATCCTGCGGTCGCCGCACGCCTGCGCGCGCGTCCTGTCGATCGACCTGTCGGCGGCCGAGCGGGCGCCCGGCGTGAAGTTCGCGATGCCGGTCATCGACCTCGCCAACCCCGAGCCGCTCACCCACAAGGTGATGTACCAGGGACAGGAGGTGGCGGCGCTCGCGGCCGAGACCGAGGAGCAGGGCGCCGACGCCGCCCGCCTGATCAAGGTGGAGTACGAGGTGCTGCCGCACGTCGCCACCGTCGAACAGGCGATGCGGCCCGAGGCGCCCAAGGTGTTCCCCGACGGCAACGTCCGCGAGGCGAACGTCGACGAGACGGGCGACGTCGAGGCGGCGCTCAAGGCATCGGCCCACGTCGTCGAGGGCCTCTACTGGACGCAGGTCGTCACGCACTCGTGCCTGGAGACGCACGGCCTCGTCTGCGAGTGGTCAGGGGATCAGCTCACCGCGTGGTCGTCCACCCAGGCGGTGCACGGGATGCGGGAGGGGCTCGCGCGCGGCCTGGGGATCCCGCAGACCAGCATCCGCGTGATCTCGCAGTACATGGGCGGCGGGTTCGGCAGCAAGCTCGGCACCGACCCGCAGGACGTCATCTGCGCGCAGCTCGCGAAGGGCGCCGGCCGCGCGGTCAAGCTGATGCTCGACCGCAAGGAGGAGCAGCTCTCGACCGGGAACCGCCCGTCGGCCTACGCGCGCGTGCGGGCGGGCGTGGACGCCGACGGCAAGCTGACGGCGTTCGACGCCGAGACCTGGGGCACGGGCGGCGCCGGCCGCGGCGCCGGCTACCCGCTCCCGTACAACATCTATCAGATCCCGGTGCGCCGCCGGCGGCACAAGGACGTCTACATCAACGCCGGGACGCAGCGCGCCATGCGCGCGCCGGGCCACCCGCAGGGCGCGTTCATCACGGAGGTCGTGCTCGACGAGCTGGCGGACCAGGCCGGGCTCGACCCGCTCGAGCTCCGGCTGCGCAACCTGCCGGCCGAAGCGCCCGACGAGATGTGGCGGCGCTACTTCCCGATGGGCGCCGAGAAGATCGGCTGGAGCCGGCGTCACGCGACGGGCGACCCGACGCCGGGCCCGATCAAGCGCGGCCTCGGGTGCGCCGCCAACCGGTGGGCCGGCGCCGGCAGCCGCCGGACGCAGGGCCAGTGCGAGATCTTCCCCGACGGCGGCGTGACGATGCGCATCGGCACGCAGGACATCGGGACCGGCACCCGAACGCTCGTCAAGATGGTGACGGCCGAGACGTTCGGTCTGCCGCTCGACCAGGTGGTGGTCGAGATCGGCGACACGCAGTACCCGTTCGCGCCGGGCAGCGGCGGCAGCATCACCGTCGGATCGGTCACGCCGACCACGCGCGTGACGTGCGAGAAGGCGCTCGCGGCGCTCGCCGAGAAGATCGCGCCCGAGCTGGGCGTCGATCCGGCCGCGATCGTGGCGTCGAACGGCCGTGTCCACGCCGTGAACGACCCATCGAGGGGGATGCCCTGGAAGGACGCGTGCAAGCGGCTGGGCACCGCGCCCATCAGCGTGGACGGCCAGTGGGAGACGGGGCTGTCGTCGGTCGGCACGAGCGGCGTGCAGTTCGCCGACGTCGAGGTGGACGTCGAGACGGGCATCACCCGCGTGAGGAAGATCGTCTGCGTGCAGGACTGCGGGCTGATCATCGACCGGCTGACGGCCGAGAGCCAGTGCTACGGCGGCATCACGATGGGCATCGGCTACGCGCTCTTCGAGGACCGCATCCTCGACCGGAACACCGGGCAGATGGTGAACCCGAACATGGAGTTCTACCTGCTGCCCGGCCCGTCCGACATCCCGGCGATCGACGTCACGCTGATGGACCAGCCCGAGCGGGGCGTCGTCGGGCTGGGCGAGCCGCCCACGATCTCGACGGCCGCCGCCATCGCCAACGCCGTTTCGAACGCGATCGGGGCGCGCATCCGGCACCTGCCGATCACGCCCGCCAACGTGCTCGCCGCGCTGGCGGAAGCCCGAGCGAGGGAGCGGCGCGGGGCGTCGGGGTCCCCGCAAGCGACCGAGCCAGGCGGGGTGCAGGGGGCCCCGCCGATCAACATTGGAGGGGCCCGATGAAATCCTTTGCCTACGTCGACGCCGCGAACGAGCAGGAGGCCATCGCCGCGCTCGGGACCCAGCGGGGCCGGATCCTGCCCATCGCGGGCGGCATGGACCTCGTCGGCCTGATGAAGGACTACGTCGCGCAGCCGGACCGGGTCGTGAACGTCAAGCGGCTCGATCGGACGATCGCGGCCACGCCGGACGGCGGGCTGCGCATCGGCGCCGCCGCCACGCTCATCGAGCTCGTCGAGCACGCCGGGGCCGCCCGCGCGTACCCCGCCCTCGTCCAGGCCGCCGCCGAGGTCGGCACGCCGCAGATCCGCCACGCCGGCACGGTCGGCGGCAACGTCGCCCAGCGGCCGCGCTGCTGGTACTTCCGCAACGAGGAGTTCCAGTGCCTGAAGAAGGGCGGCCCGCGCTGCTTCGCCGTGGACGGCGAGAACCAGCTCCACGCCATCTTCGGCGACGGGCCGTGCCACATCGTGCACGCGTCGAGCCTGGCCGTGCCGATCCTGGCCTACGGCGGCACGTTCCGCGTGGCCGGGCCGTCGGGCGAGCGGGACGTCGCCGCGGCCGACTTCTTCCAGATGCCGGACGAGAACCTGATGGGCGAGAACGTCCTGCGTCCCAACGAGCTCGTCACGCACGTCACGCTGCCGCCGCCCGGGCGCGTCAGGAGCGCGACCTGCGAGATCCGCTTCAAGCAGTCGCACGACTGGCCGCTCGCGCTGGCGACCGCGATCCTGACGATGAGCGGCGAGACCGTGCGGGGGGCGCGGATCGTGATGGGCGCCGTGGCGCCCGTGCCGTGGCGCGCCCAGGCCGCCGAGGCCGCGCTGACCGGACAGGCCGTGACGGAGGCGACGGCCGGAGCGGCCGCCGACGCGGCGGTGCGTGACGCGAAGCCGATGTCCGGCAACGCCTACAAGGTGCAGATCGCCCGCACCGCCGTGAAGCGCGCCATCCTCAAGGCGGCGGGCCTGCCGACCGTTTAGCACGGCCAGGCCGCGCACGGCGCGGCCCTCGCCGAAGCTCGAAGAGCGGAGGCGGGGGTGTGGGGCGGAGCCCCACACTAGACGAAGGAGCCGAACGATGGATCATCCCACGCCGACGTCGCGCCTGGTCAGCGCCGACCATTGCTCCAGCCTCCGGCACAAGGGCATGTACGTGATGGCGGAGCCCGACCCGAAGGAATCGAAGTACTTCGACGCCTACGACGCCACGGCCTACTGGTGCCTCCGGACCCAGCGGGCGGTGGGTCCCGACGGCCTGCCCGTCCACGCCGACACCTGCCGGATGGGCCGTGGCTGCTGCGAGCCCTGAGAGCACTCGACGCCGGAGGTCCGGGGGTTCGGGGAGAACCCCCGGTCCCCCGGACGGTCCCCCCTTGGTATAATCGACCCAGTCCATTCCAACCAGACGTTTTCCGCGCCTCGCGCGCATTCGCCGAGGGGAGGGAGTGTCGTCCATGGTGAAGCACGCACTGGTGTCGTTGGGGCTCGTCGCGCTCGTCGGCGCACCGCTCGCGGCCGGGTCCAGGGGCTCGGTCGTCGGCGACTACGTCGAGGCGCGGACGGCCGAGGTCTTCGTGGGGGGCTGCCAGCTGGGCAACGAGGGCGAGGCGGCCGGCCGGCAGGCGGTCATGGCGTGGCGGGTGAGCGAGGGGAGCTACGGCGGGGTGCCGCTCGCCGGCCTGACGGTGGTGGCGGCCATCTCGGCCGACACCAACCTGGGCTATCACGAGCTCGGGGGACGCAGGCCGTCGAGCGTGAAGGCGGCCGTGATGGTGGACGAGCGGGCCACGCCCGCACAGCGGACGGCGCTCCTCGGGCTCGCCCGCTCGCTCTCGCACGGGCTCGTGTCCGACGTCGTCGAGGTGAAGCCGGTGCCGATCGTCTTCACACGCGACGCCAGCCACGTGCGCGTGTCGGCGGGCTTGGCCGAGCTCGACGTGTCCACCCACTTCGATCACGACCCCTACTGCGGGGCGATGCAGTGGTACTCGCCGCTCGCGGCGATGAGCCGCTCGGCGCTCGGCGTGACGCTGAAGGTCGGCTACATGGGGAGCGCGCTCGGCACGCGCTGGGAGCAGCAGGATCGGAAGTCTGCCTTCTTCGGCACCTTCGCCTACTGAGATGACGAAGAGACGGTCACCACGAAGGTCACGATGCGGCACCCGCACACGATGACGCGAAGGGTGTCACGCTGGATTGAAGTCTTCGAGGTCTTCAGAGGCCGACGGCGACCTGTGTGGTCTGGCCGCTGCGGGTCGCCGGCCAGACCGCCCGACGGCGCCGGCGCGCACGCGGGAGAACGCGCGGACCATCGTGGCGGGTCGTGCCGCGTGTTCTCCCGCGCGTGCACCGGCACCGTCCCGCCGAAGGCGGACAGGTCGCCGGCAGGCGGCCATCGTGCCATCGTGGATTCCGTACGTGGATCACCCGTGCGGCGTGGCGGCGCCGGGCTCACGCGTCGATGCGGCCGACGAGCACCAGCCCGAACCGCAGCGGCTTCGGTCCCGTCGTGGGCACTTCGAACACGATGTACGTGAGATCCAGGTCCGTCCGGCCCGTCGAGTAGAGCGGCTCCGAGGTCACCGGCGGATCCAGGCTCCCGGGCGCCGGGTGCGACGCCCCGATCGTGTCCTTCGACATCTTGATGGTGCCGTCGTGGCCGGTCGGCGCGTCGCCCGTGTCCTCGGCCGCCGGGCTGAGCAGCAGGAAGTCGCGATACGGCGACACGCCGAGGTGATCGCCGTCGGCGGGCTGGACGGCGTAGCGCAGCGTGTAGACGCCGGGCTTGATCGTCTTGCCTCGGATGTCGCGGTAGTCGGCCGACAGCCGCACGGCGCCCACGAGCGTTCCTTCCGCCACCTGCATCCAGGTGACGTCGGCGGCCGCCTGGACGGGCAGGTTCGTGACCCACCAGAAGTCCAGCGTCACGGGGCCGTTCGTCACGCGGGTGCCGGACGGTGCGAGCGCCGCGCGGACGGGCGCGGCGAGGGCCTCGGGCGGCGCCTCAGCGAGCGGGGCGCTGGTCAGGGTTTGCGACGATGCCGCGGCGGGCGCGAATGCCGTGAGCGTGATCAGCGCGGCGGCACACGCCCGCCACGCACGGACCTTCAGTAGAGCATCTGGGGTCATGGGGAGATTTTACAACCCAGGGGCTGGAGGCCGGGGGCCAGAGGCCGGGGGCCGGGGTGAAGACAATGACCACGGAATGACCACGGAAATCACCACGGAAATCACCACGGAAAGTAGCGCAGACAGAGCCCCCAGTCCCCAGCCCCCAGTCCCCCGACGCCGTCAGCCGTCAGCCGTGCGCCGTCAGCCGTGCTACAGTCCTGCCACGTATGGATCTCCATCAGAAAGCCGTGCTCGTGACCGGCGGCCGGCGCATCGGGGCGGCGGTCGCGCTCGAGCTGGCGCGCCGCGGCGCGTCGGTCGCGCTCACCTTCAACCGCTCGCGCGAGGAGGTCGAGCGGGCGGCGGAGACCATCCGCGGTCTCGGCCGGCGCGCGGCGGTCGTGCCGGCCGATCTGACGAGCGCCGAGGCGTGCCGGGCGGCGGTGACCGCCGCGGCCGACGCCCTGGGGCGGCTCGACGTGCTCGTCAACATGGCGTCGCTCTATCGGACGCGACCGTTCGACGAGCTCACCGTGGAGGACTGGGACCTGAGCCTGGCCGTCGACGTCCGCGCGGCCTTCCTGTGCGCGCGCGCGGCGGTGCCGCACATGCGCGCGGCGGGCGGCGGCCGCATCGTGAACTTCTCGGACTGGGTGGCGCGGAGCGGGCGCCCGCGCTACAAGGGCTACCTGCCGTACTACGTCGCCAAGACGGCGGTGATCGGCCTGACCGAGGCGCTGGCGCTCGAGCTGGCGGCCGACGGGATCCTGGTGAACGCCGTCGCGCCCGGGCCGATCCTGCCGCCCCGCGATCTCAGCGCGGAGGAATCGCAGCAGATCGTGAAGGACACGCCCCTGGGCCGGTGGGGCGGCGAGGCCGCGATCGCGCACGCGGTCGCGGCGCTGGTCGAGACCGACTTCATCACGGGCGAGACGGTTCGCGTGGACGGCGGCCGCCACGTGCGGTAGGACGAAAAAGGGGACGGGAGCTATTTTCCGGGAGGCTCCGGGGAAAATAGCTCCCGTCCCCTTTTTCGTCACGCGCGGGCGGCGGCGCCGAAGACCGTGCGCATCGAATCGAGCGCGCCCTGGATTTCCTGGCGTCCCCGGGCGAAACACAGCCGGATGTGCTCTTCGCCGGCGGGCCCGAAATCCACGCCGGGCACCGAGCCCACGCGGGCGTGCCGGATGAGATACTCGGTCATCGCCCACGAGCGTGACGCGTGGCTGCCCTCGGGCGCCCGCCATGCCGGGTCGATGCGGACGAACGCGTAGAACGCACCCTTCGGCGGCTCGCCGCCCAGGACGCCGCCCGTGGCCTCGGAGAGGCCGCCGTAGATCAGGTCGCGGCGCGCCTGCAGCTCGCGGGAGAACTGCTCGACGCAGACCTGCGACCCTTCGAGCGCCCCCACCGCGCCGTACTGCGCGAGCGACGACACGTTGCTGGTCGTGTAGAGCACGACCTTGCTCATCCGCCCGAGCAGCGCCTTGTCGCTCGCCACGACGTAGCCCAGCCGGAGGCCCGTGATCGCGTAGGTCTTGCTCATCGTGAACACGGAGATCGTCCGCTCGTGCATGCCGGGGAGCGAGCCGATGCTCACGTGCGCGTCGCCGTTGAAGATGACGTCCTCGTACGCCTCGTCCGAAATCACCCAGAGGTTGCGCTCGCGCGCGATGGCGGCGATGCGCTCGAGGTCGGCGCGCGTGAAGACGCCACCGGTCGGGTTGCCGGGCGTATTCACGTAGATGGCCTTCGTGTTCGGCGTGATCGTCGCCTCGAGCTCGTCCGGATCCCAGCGCCAGCCGAGCGACTCGTACAGCGGGCAGTACACGACCTTCGCGCGCGCGCAGGCGACGTTGCCGGCCGACGGCGGCCACGACGGGTCGGGCATGACGACCTCGTCGCCCGGCTCGAGCAGCGCCTGGCACGCGACGTAGATCGCGTGGATGCCGCCGTTGGTGACCATCACCTCGCCAGGCGACGCGATCGGCAGGCCGTTCTTCGCGCGGAGCTTCTCCGCCAGCAGCTCGAGCAGGGGCGGGATGCCCGTCGTCTGCACGTAGTGCGTCCGGTTGTCGCGCACCGCGCGGACGAGCGCCTCCTTGACCGTGTCGGGCGCGTCGAAGCTGACGTCGCCCTGGTCGAGCCTGAAGGGATCCTTGACCGAGTACATCATGTCGCGGATCCGGATGATCCCCGAGAACGGAACGTCTTCCAGGAAGTGTGGCATGGGAACGGGTGATTATAGCGCAGACCGGGCGCCGGCTCACCCGCGGGCGCGGTCCAGGATCCGCTGCAAGGTGGCCCGCGCGCGCGTCACCGGCAGGTTGCTCACGTAGAAGTGCCGCGCGCCGGCCTCGGCGAGCGTCCGGATGGTGCGCGCGCAGACGTCCTCCGGCGTCGCGCCCGCGCCGAACTCGGCGGTGAGCCCCTCGACCGGCACCGGAAGGAACTGCCGCAGCGTCTCCAGCGTCCGCGGGTTCGCGCTGCGGTAGTAGAACACGCCGAACAGCCCGGGCACGCCGGCGCGCCGGCGCGCCGTCTCGGCCGTGAAGCGCTCCACGGCGGCGCGGTCGTGGTGCGACACGATCTGGGTCAGGAAGAACTCCGCGCTGAACTCCGCGTCCAGCAGGAAGTCCACCTGGCGGGCCGGGTCGGCGTGCGGGTTCGCCCAGCCGCCGAGCACGAGGCCGGGCTGGCGCCCGCGGATCTCGCGCCGGAGCTGCCAGGCGTGCTCCACGCAGCGCGGCGGGCCGACGTGCTTGTCGCCGCCGAGCACCACGAGCGAGTGGAAGCCGTGCTGCTCCGCCCGCAACGCGTACCCCTGGCAGTACGGCATCGCGTGCTTGCAGGTCAGGAACGGCACGACGCGGTCGCGCGGGGCGTCCGACCCGAGGTTGGTGACGAGGTGCCGGAGCGGGTCCTCCTCGCGCGCGCCGACGGCGCTGTCGGTCACGAACACGAAGGTGCCGGCACGGCTCAGGCCGCGCACGGCGTGGTAGGTGTCGATCCACGCATCCATGCCGCGCTGGTCGTCCAGCTCGGCCCGGGGCGGCCGCAGCTCCGCCGCGACCACGGGGTCGCCGGCGCGGAGCGCGGTCAGCAGGGCGGAGGCGCGGTCGGTCGACGGTCGGCCAGTCGGCATGCGTGGGGAGCCGTCACGGGTTCTTGATCGTGTATCCCTTCGGGATCGCGAACAGGTCCGGGTCGATCGGATCGGTGGTGACCAAGAGCGTCTCGACCTTCATCTCCGAGCCGCCCATGCGTCCCATCGCGCCGGCCATCGGGCCCTGGCCCTCGACCGACATCTGGAAATCGCTCTCGCAGGGCACACCGGCCTGGCCGATCCGCTCCAGGAGCGCGGAGGTGCCGCGCGCCTGATCGGGCTGGACGCGCGCGGCGCGCGGGTCCCCCAGGATGAGGCCGGCCGTCACCGCCTTCCGCAGGAACGCCGCGTACTCCCGGGCGCCCGGCGCGCTCTTCGACGCCCACACCGGCCCGTTCATCGTGAGCGTGGCCGTCTCCTCGCCCACGGTCATCGGCATCGCAACCTTCAGCGTGTAGCCCTCGCACGTCAGGCCGGCCACCTCTTTCGTCTCGCCGGTCGGCGTCATCTCGATGGTGGGGCCGCCCGCCGCCGGCGCGTTCCGGTCGAACGACGCCGCGTCGGTGACGATGGCCTCGTGCGTCTGCGGGTTCAGGATGGTGTACTTGCGCGTGTCTACGTCGAAGATCGTGATCTGCTCGCGGCCGTTCATGGTCGTGTCCACCCGCATGAACTGGCCCTTGACGTAGGTGACCGTCTCGGCGGCCAGCGTCTGGGCCAGCGTCAGCGTGGTGGTCTTCGCGCGGATCGTGACGTCGGCGGCCGCCGGGCGCGCGAGCGCCAGGCCGGCAATCGCCAGGCCCGCCGTGACCCCGAGGGTGCGTCTCCTCACCGTTCGCCTCGCTGTCTCGAAACTCCGATTATCCCATTCCCGGCGCGCCTTGGCGAGCCGCTTCACGAGCCCATCTCGCGGGTGGCGTAGTCGGCCGGCACCTCGAAGAGCCGGTCGGCGAGCGGCTCGGTGGACACCGACTTCAGCTTCCACCCGTTCGAGAGGCTCGGCGCGACGAGCAGCATCTCGCCCGGCCCGTAGAAGCTGCGGCTCGAGAGCCGCGCCTCGCAGGGGATGCCCCGCAGCGCCACGGCGGTGGCGAGCCGGGCCTGCGCGATGGCATCCGCCGGCCGCCGTCGCGCCAGCGCGAAGTCGGTGACGATGGCGCCCAGCTCGTCGAGCCGGCGGTAGAACGCGCGGTACTCCGCTGCGCCCGGCTCGTTCGTGGCGACCCACACCGAGCCGGTCGTCACGTCGCGGCCGGTCTGGAAGCCCCGGCCGGGCAGCAGCATGGCCCGGTGCGGGTCCATGGTCGTGACGCTGACCTTGGCCTCCTGGCACGAGAGGCCGGCGACATCGCGGCGCTTGCTGGTGAGCTCGACGTCCACGGTCACCTGGGCGAGATCCTGCTGCTTCGGCTGGAGGTCGGTGAGCTGGTAGATCGTCGCCGTCCGGGCGGTGTGATCGAGGACCACCAGGCGCCCCGCCTCCAGATCGAGAATCGTGGACGTCGTGCCGCGGTCGACGCGCTGGCGGCTTCCCTTGAGGTACGTGACCTCGTCGTCGCGGGACCCGGGCGCGGGCGAGCCGATTCCGCCCGACCTGCCGGTCAGCGTGACGGTGACGTCGGCGGCGGCGGGCGACGCGGGCAGGAAAACGAAGAGCGCGAGCGCGGCGCAAGCCGCAACCCCTCGCAGTCGAGGCATGGGACACCCCCGGAACGGGCGGCTGGCACCGGGCGAGAACTCCATTATGGCACCAATCCAGACCGGGGCGCTGCCCCGGACCGCGGTTCGGTCCTTTCTTGGATCGGCGGGGCCCCCTGCCCTTCGACGATGCTCAGGGCACCCCGAGCGAAGTCGAGGGGTGCACCCCGCCCGGCTCGGTCGTTCCGCGGGACCCCAACGCCCGCTCCACTCCCTCGCTCCGCGCGCGCTTGGAGACCGGCGTGGTGCCGAGGAGGCCACGTATACTATCAGCCGATGGACTCGCTCGACGCCCGCCGCGCGCTCGCCCGCGTGCCCAGCCGGCCGCTGGGATCGTCGCCGAGCCCGCTTGAGGAGATGCCGCGGCTCGCGGCCGCGATCGGGTGTCGGAGCCGGCTGCTCGTGAAGCGCGACGACGCGCTGTCGTTCGCGTTCGGCGGCAACAAGGTCCGCAAGCTGCGATTCGTTTTGGCGCAGGCGATCGAGGCGGGCGCCGACACGCTCGTCACCTGCGGGGGCGTGCAGTCGAACCACGCGCGGGTGACCGCGGCCGCCGCCGCGGTGGCCGGGATGCGCTGCGTGCTCGTCGCCAACGGCGCCCCGCCGCCGCGGCCGACGGCGAACGCGCTGCTCGACGCGCTGCTCGGCGCCGAGGTCCGCTACGTCGCCACACGGGAGGAGCGCGCGCCGGCGATGGAGGAGGCGGCGCGGGCGCTGACACGCGCGGGCCGCCGGCCCTTCATCGTG
>JAHECP010000226.1 GCA_024641665.1 Acidobacteriota bacterium | reverse complement strand
CGCGCATCGGCTCCTCACTCCCCGCGCGTCAGCGCGCGCGCGCGGCGCAGCGTGGCCGCGTCGATCATGCGGCCGTCGAGCGCCGCGGCGCCGCGTCCCTCCGCCGCCGCCCGCTCGTAGGCCTCGACGACGCGCGCGGCCCACCGGCGGTCGGCTTCGGGATCGCCGAGCGCATCGTGGATGACGGAGATCTGCGAGGGGTGGATGGCGAACCGCGCGCAGAAGCCCAGCCCGCGGGCGCGCCGCGTCGACGCGCGCAGGCCCTCGAGATCGGTGACGTCCAGCTCGGGCGCGTCGACGGCCGGCAGGCCCGCCGCGGCCGCGGCCGTGGCGATCGCCAGCCGCGCGAAGTCGAAGAGCGCCGGGTCGGGCGTGACGCCGGCGTCCATCGACGCGCGGTAGTCCTCGGCGCCGAACGCCAGCGCGACCATCTGCGGGACCCCGCACCGCGCCAGATCCGCGGCGCCGACGACGCCGCGCGCGGTTTCGACGAGCAGCACGATCGCGCGGTCCGGGCCGAGCGCGTCCGCCGCGCAACGCACCTCGTCAGGCCGCTCGGTTTTCGGCAGCACCGCCCCGTGAACGCGTGCGGCCGCCACCGCCTGCGCGTCGGCTGCGAACTCGGGCGCGGTCACCGCGTTGACACGCACGAAGATCCGGCCCGTCCACCCGTCCGGGGGCGCGAGCCGTGCGAGCGCGTCGCGGGCCGCGGCCTTCTCGGCGGCGGGCACGCTGTCCTCGAGATCGAGGACGAGCGCCTCGGCGCCCGACGCCCACGCGTGCGGCAGCATCGTCTCGCGATGGGCCGGGACGAAGAGGAGGGAACGGGGAAAGGCGCTCACGCTCGCACCGAGGTCCCGCTCATGGCGCTCTCGGGCGATCCGAGGGCCACCATGAACCGATGCTTGATGAACACGCAGTCGAGCGGCGGCTTCGCCACGGGGGCGGACTCCTTCACCTTGGCCAAGATCAGCCACGGCCCCGGCTCGGCGAGCGCGGCGTCGATCGCCGCGCCCAGCGCGTCGAGCGCGGTCGCGGTCGCCGTGTGCTGGATGCCCATCGCGGCGGCCGCTCGGGCCAGGTCGGCGCCGCGCGCGGTGGCCGTCGGCTGGCCGCCCGTCGTCCCGTACTCGCCGTTGTCCCACACGACGATGGTGAGGTTGGGCGGGGCCACGACCGCGACGGTCGCGAGCGACCCGAGGTTCATGAGCAGCGAGCCGTCGCCGTCGAGCACGACGACCTGCCGCTCGGGCTGCGCCATCGCGAGGCCGAGGCCGATCGACGACGCCACGCCCATGCTGCCCCACGTGTAGAAGTTCTCGGGCCGGTCGCCGGCGGCGTAGAGGTCGTAGGCCGGGTGGCCGAGGCTGGCGATCGCCGCCGCCGGTCCCAGGCGCTGTGCCAACGCGCGTGTCGCGTCGAGGCGAGTCACTCGACACCTCCGTTCACGGGCTCCGGGGTCGTCAGCCGGCGGGGCAGCAGGCAGGCGGTGGCGGTGCGCGTGCCGTAGGCGAGCGCGCTCGCCCGCCGCACCGTCGCCTCGGCCGCCTCGGCGCTCTCGACGGTGAACGTCTGGATGCCGAGCGCGGCCAGCACGGGCCGCACGGTGCGCGCCATCGGCACCTGCGCCCGGTTCCATTCGCCCTCCTCGCCGCGCATGGAGATGACGAGCAGCGTGGGGATCTGGTAGGCGACCAGCAGCGACGACAGCGCGTTGAGCGAGTTGCCCAGGCCGCTCGACTGGAGCAGCACGGCCGTGCGCCGGCCGCCGAGGTACAGTCCCGCCGCGATCCCGAACGCCTCCTCCTCGCGCGTGGCGATCGTGACGCGCAGGGCGTGATGCTCGGTCTCGAGCGCACGCAGCAGGTGCGACAGCGGATTGTCGGGCACGTAGACGACTTCGCGGATGCCCGACTCGACCAGGCCGTCGGCGACTTCACGAGCCCAGGGGGGGATGTGCATGTACCACTCCAGCGGTCAGGGGTCAGTGGTCAGGGGTCACCCGCCTTCGCTCTGCGAGCTTCGGCGGGCCAAGGGGTCAGGGGTCAGGAGTAGGCGGTCAGGGGTCAGCGGCCAGCGGTCAGGGAAGGCAGCCCCTCAGCCCCCAGTCTCCAGTCCCGACACTACGTGTACCTTATGCAAACGTTCTTCGTCTGCGTGTAGCTCGCCAGCGCCTCGAGGCTCTTCTCGCGGCCGTAGCCGCTCTTCTTGTAGCCGCCGAAGGGCATCTCGACGCCGCCGCCGGCGCCGTAGGTGTTCACGAACACCTGACCGCTCTTGATGCGCTCGGCGAGCGCCAGCGCCTTGTTGATGTCGCGCGTCCACACGCCGGCCACCAGGCCGTACACGCTGTCGTTGGCGATCTCGGCCGCCTCCTCGACCTCGTCGAACGTCAGGATGGCCAGCACCGGCCCGAAGATCTCCTCCTGCGCGACGCGCATGGCCGGCGTCACCTCGTCGAGCAGCGTCGGCTCGTAGTAGAAGCCGCCCGGCAGGTTCGTGTCCGCCGGGCGCCGGCCGCCGGCGGCGACACGCGCGCCCTCCTTCTGCCCGACGGCCACGTACTGCTCGATCGTCTCGAGCTGGCGCTTCGAGATGATCGGGCCCATGTCGGGGTCGTCCACGCCGGGGCCCAGCTTCATCGCCCGGGTGTGCGCGACGAGGCGCTCGACGAACGCGCCGTGCGCCTTGCGCTCGACGAGCAGCCGCGAGCCGGCCGAGCACGTCTGGCCCGCGTTCTGGAAGATGGCCTTCGCCACGCCCTGCACCGCGAGGTCCGCGTCCGCGTCGGCGAACACGACGTTCGGCGACTTGCCGCCGAGCTCCATCACGACCGGCACCACGTTCTCGGCCGCCATCTTCGCCACGGCCACGCCGACCTCCACCGAGCCCGTGAAGGTGATCTGGTTCACGCCGGGGTGGCTCGCCAGGGCGACCCCCGCCTCCGACCCGGTGCCGGGGACGATGTTGAGCGCGCCGGGCGGGAGGCCGCACTCGAGGCCGATCTCGCCGAGGCGCAGCGCCGTCATGGGCGCCTCGCTCGACGGCTTCATCACCACCGCACACCCGGCGGCGAGCGCCGGCGCCACGCCGCGGCTGCCGATCTGGATCGGGTAGTTCCAGGGCACGATCTGCGCCGAGACGCCGATCGGCTCGCGCACCGTGAAGTCGAGCAGGCCGGGCCCCATGGGGATCGTGGTGCCCAGGATCTTGTCGGCCACGCCGCCGTAGAACTCGAAGTAGCGCGCCGCCACCTGCACGTCGGTGCGCGCCTGCCGCAGCGGCTTGCCGTTGTCGCGGCTCTCGAGCACCGCGAGCTCCTCGGCGCGATCGCGAATGGCCTGCGCGATGCGGAAGAGGACGCGGCCGCGCTCGGCCGGCGCGAGGCCGCCCCAGTCCTTCGCTTCCATGGCGCGCCGCGCGGCGGCCACCGCGCGGTCGATGTCGGCCCGGGTCGCCTTGGCCACCCGCGCCAGCACCTGGCCGGTGGAGGGATCGTAGACGTCAAGCGCGCCGCCGTCGGACGCGCCGGCCTTCCGGCCGTCGATGATCAAGCCTTCGACCGTGTTCGTCGCTGTCATGATGCGTCGCTCTCCGTGGATGGAGGTCCTGTCGCGCCATTATTTCACGGCGGGCGGCGGCGGCGTCGCGCGGGCCGTTTCGGGCACGCAACCCCGCTTGTAGACCATGAACGTCCGCTCGAACTCGATGACGACGGTGCCGTCCTGCTTGAAGCCCGTGGTCTTCACCCGCACGATGCCGACGTTCGGCCGCGATTTGGACTCCCGCTTGTCGAGCACCTCCGACCGCGAGTAGACCGTGTCGCCCTCGAACACCGGGTTCGGCAGCCGCACGGCGTCCCAGCCGAGGTTGGCCATGACGTTCTGCGACAGGTCCGTCACCGACTGGCCCGTCACGAGGGCCAGCGTCAGCGTCGAGTTGACCAGCGGGCGGCCGAACTCCGTGCGGGCGGCGTACGCGTGGTCGAAGTGGATGGGGTTGGTGTTCTGGGTCAGCAGCGTGAACCAGCTGTTGTCGGCCGCCAGGATCGTCCGGCCCAGCGGGTGGGGGTAGACGTCGCCGATCTCGAAATCCTCGAACACGCGTCCGGTCCAGCCGGGTTTGACAGTCATGGAACCTCTCCCATTCCGTGTCGCATTCCGTGTCGCATTTCCGTGGCGATTTCCGTGGTCATTCCGTGGCTCATTCCGTGGTCATTACCTAGATCACTCCCTCGTCTCTCCACTTCGCAATAGTGGCCCTGTCGTAGCCGATCTCGCCGAGGACGGCGTCGGTATCGGCGCCGAGCGCGGGCACCGGGCCCATGACGGGCTCGACGCCCGCGAAGGTGGCGGGCGGCACGAGGGCACGCAGCGGGCCGGCGGGCGACCCGATCTCGCGCCAGCGGCCGCGCGCGGCGAGCTGCGGGTGCGCGGCGAAGGCCTCGACGGTGTTCAGGCGCGCGTGGGCGATGCCCGCCGCGTCGAGCCGCGCGTCGATCTCGTCGGCCGTCCATGGCCCGAATGCCTCGGCGAGTATCGCGTCGAGCGCGGCGCGGTGCTCGACGCGGCGGGTGTTGGTGTCGAACCGCGGGTCGGCGGCGAGCGCGGGCCGTTCGAGCACGCGCGCGCAGAGCGCCGTCCACTCGCGGTCGTTCTGGGCGCCGAGGAAGACGGCGCGGCCGTCGCGGCCCTGGTAGGGCCCGTACGGCGCGATCGCGGCGTGATGCGCGCCGCTCCGCGGGAGGGGCGTGCCGCCGTACACCGTGTAGTAGAACGGATGGCTCATCCACTCGCCGAGCGCGTCGAGCATCGAGACCTCGAGGCTGGCGCCCTCGCCCGTCCGCTCGCGCGCGTAGAGCGCCATCAGCACCGCCGAGCACGCCGCGGTGCCGGCGGCGATGTCCGCCACCGAGATACCGGCCTTCGCCGGCGCCTCGGGCGTGCCGGTGACCGAGAGGAGCCCGGCCTCGCTCTGCACGAGCAGATCGTACGCCTTCCGGTCGCGGTACGGGCCGGTGGCGCCGTAGCCGGAGATCGCGCACGCCACGAGGCGCGGGTGGCGCGCGCGCAGGCCGTCGGCGCCGAAGCCGAGCCGGTCCACCGCGCCCGGCGCGAGGTTGTGCAGGAACACGTCGGCGCGCGCGAGCAGCCGGTCGAGGGCCTCGCGCGCCTCGAGCCGCTTCAGGTCGAGCGCGACGGACGCCTTCGAGCGGTTCAGCCACACGAAGTAGCTCGACAGCCCTTTCACCCGGGCGTCGTACGCCCGCGCGAAGTCGCCGCCGCCGGGCCGCTCGATCTTGATCACGCGCGCGCCCCAGTCGGCGAGCTGCCGCGAGGCGAACGGCGCCGCCACCGCCTGCTCGAGCGCGATCACGGTCGTCCCGCTCAACGGAAGAACGGCCTCAGCCATCTTCACAAGTTCAGGGCTCGCGGGGCCCCACCCCCGCTCGCGGCCACGCGCTTCGCGCGGGCGGCCGTTGGCCTTGCCGCCCCTCGCCTGGACGATTCGCTCGGGGCAGCCCACCGTCACCTCGAGTCCCGAGTCCCGAGCCCCCAGTCCCCAGTCCCCAGTCCCCGGCCCGGCCCCTGGCCTCCGGCCTCAGTAGCTCCTCGGCATCCCCAGCACGTGCTCGCCGATGAAGGCGAGGATCAGGTTCGTCGACACCGGCGCGACCAGGTAGAGGCGGGTCTCGCGGAACTTGCGCTCGATGTCGTAGTCCTCGGCGAAGCCGAACCCGCCGAACGTCTGCACGGCGACGTTGGCGGCCTCCCACGACGCGTCGGCGGCGAGCAGCTTGGCCATGTTGGCCTCGGCGCCGCACGGCCGGCCGGCGTCGAAGAGCTCGGCGGCCTTGACGCGCATGAGGTCGGCCGCTTCCACGCTCACGTGCGCCCGCGCGATCGGGAACTGCACGCCCTGGTTCTGGCCGATCGGCCGGCCGAACACGACGCGTTCCCCCGCGTAGCGCCGGGCGCGGTCCACGAACCACCGGCCGTCGCCGACGCACTCGGCCGCGATCAGGATGCGCTCGGCGTTGAGGCCGTCGATCAGATAGCGGAAGCCCTTGCCCTCCTCGCCGACGAGGTTCCCGGCCGGCACCTCGAGGTCGTCGAAGAACACCTCGGTCGTCGCGTGGTTCATCATCGTGCGGATGGGCCGGATGGTGAGGCCGTGCCCGACGGCGGTCCGGAGATCGACCAGGAGGATCGACAGGCCGTCGGTGCGCTTCTTCACCTGATCGACCGGGGTCGTGCGCGCGACGAGGAGCATCAGGTCGGAGTGCTCGGCGCGCGACGTCCACACCTTCTGCCCGTTCACCACGTAGCGATCGCCCGCGCGCACCGCCACGGTCTTGAGCTGCGTCGTGTCGCTCCCCGTCGTCGGCTCGGTCACGCCGAAGGCCTGGAGCCGCAGCGCGCCGCTCGCGATCTTCGGCAGGTACTCGCGTTTCTGCGCGGGCGAGCCGTGCCGGAGCAGCGTGCCCATGATGTACATCTGCGCGTGGCAGGCCGCGGCGTTGCCGCCGGCGCGGTTCACCTCCTCGAGGATGATCGACGCCTCCATCACGCCGAGGCCCGAGCCGCCGTATTCCTCGGGGATGAGCGCCGCGAGGTAGCCCGCCGACGTGAGCGCCGTCACGAACTCGGTGGGGTAGGCGCGCGCGGCGTCGAGCTCGCGCCAGTAGGTGTCGGGAAAGCGGGCGCACAGCTCGCGCACCGCGCCGCGCAGGTCGTCGTGCAGGTGTGGGTCGGTCACCACGGTCTCCATTCAGCGGTCAGTGGTCAGCGGTCAGTGGTCAGTGGTCAGGGGTCAGGCGTCAGCCTGTCGCCTGTTCTCAGCCGCGAACCGCCGTCAGCGTGTCTCCGTACGCGGCCGGATCGACGGCCGCCTCGACGAGCGCCGGGCCGCCGGTGGCAGCGGCCTCGTCGATCCGCCGCTCCAGCTCGTCGGCCCCCGTCGCGCGGGCGCCGAAGAGACCGAAGCCCCGCGCCAGGGCGGGCCAGTCGGTCCCGCCGAGCGCGACGCGGTCGGTCGCCAGGCCGCGCCGCTCCTGCTTGATCCGGATCAGACTGAGCGACCGGTCCGCGAAGACCACCACGGTGACGGGCAGGCGCTCACGCGCGAGCGTCGCCAGCTCGCCCAGGCAGACGAACAGGCCGCCGTCGCCGGTGAGCGCGACGACGCGGCGCGTCGGGTCGAGGAGCGCCGCGCCAATCGCCGCCGGCACGGCATGGCCCATTGTCGCCAGGCCGTTCGAGATCAGGAAATCGCGCGGCGCGCCCACGGGCCAGAGCGCCGTGACGGGGAACATGTGCGCGCCGGCGTCCACGGTGACGCGCGCGGACGGGCCGGCGGCGCGCGCCACGGCTTCGGCGGCCCGGTACGGCGCGAAGCCGCCCGTCTCGACGCGGATGAGCAGGGCGACGAGGTCGCCGGTGGCCTGCCCGGTGACGGGCACGTGGGCGCCGGCCACCGGCCAGGGCCCGCACGCGACGAACGGCGCCGGGTAGGTCCAGGGCCGCGGCAGCAGCTCGACCGGGTCGAGCCCGACGCCGACGATGAGGTCGGCCGAGCGGACGAACGGCTCGTCGCGCGCCGCGTGCGTGAACACGCCGGCGAACGACGGGTGCGCGTCCGGCACGGCGCCCTTGCCCTTGTAGGTCACGAGCGCCGGCGCGCCGCGCCGCTCGCACAAGGCACAGAGGCGCGCCGCTTCCGGCCGCGTGCGGACGCCGAGTCCTGCGATGAACACCGGGCGGCGCGCGCGCGCCAGCA
>JAHECP010000061.1 GCA_024641665.1 Acidobacteriota bacterium | reverse complement strand
GCGCAGGCGCGCTTCACGGCCGCGATGGCGGTCGGGCCGCCGAGCCCGGTCCGCCGGCACGCGGCCTCGCACGGGGCCGGGCAGATCCGGCCGAGCACGCCGGCGAGCGGCGCGCGCGCGAGGATCAGAGTCAGGCCCTCGTCGAACCGTCCTTGGGCGGCGAGGCGCAGGTATCCCGGGACGTCCACACCCGCCGGGCACGCGTGGACGCATGGGAGCAGACGCGCGTCCCGGTCTCCGGTCAGGGGCGGCCGGTCCTGGAGGGCTCCGGTCGGACACACCTCGACGCAGGCGCCGCAGAAACGGCAGTGCGCGTCGGCGAGACTCGAGCCCCCGCGAGGGGCGACCACCGTGCGGCCGGCGAGCTCGACCTGCTCGAGTGCGTCCACGCCCCGCAGATCGCGGCAGGCCCGCAGGCATCGTGTGCAGGCGACGCACAGGTTGAGGTCGCGTGTGAACAGGGCCTCGTCGGTCACGCGAGGGAGGCCGTCCGGCACGTACCGCGGCGTGTCCGGAGGGATGCCGACGTACGCAGCGACCTGCTGCAGCTCGCACGCACCGAACAGGTCGCAGCAGCGCTCCGCTTCGGGCACGTTGCTCGAGCACTGGGTGCGCGCGCAGCCCTCGGCCTGCGCGCAGACCAGGCACGCGTGGGGATGGTGCGCGAGGATGGCGGCGAGCCGCGCGCGACGGTGCGCCACGACCGGCGCGGAGGCCGCGTGGACGGTCATGCCGTCGGCGGCGACGGTCGTGCACGCCTGCGCCAGACCGCGGCCCTCGATCTCCACGGCGCACAGCCCGCACGCCTCGGCCGGGGGCAGGTCCGGATGGAAGCACAGCGTCGGGACGTAGAGGTCGTGGGCCCGGGCCAGACGGAGCAGCGTCGTGCCCGGCTCGAACCCGAGCTGCCGGCCGTCGAAGGTCAGCGCCGGCGAAGACAGGGTGACCTCCTACCAGGAGTGCACGATCGCCCCGGCGGGGCAGCCGCTCACGCACGCGAGCGGCGGCGGGTCGCTCACCGGCTTGCAGGGCGCGCAGGCGTACTTCAGTCGGCGCCGGTCCGCCTCCCGGACGGCGGCCACCTGGTCGTCGTAGTCGTCCTCGACGATCTCCAGGACGCCGGCCGGACACGCCGCGACACAGGGCCGCTCGGCGCAGCGCGGGCAGGCGTCGGTGTCGATCGTGATGAAGAACTCGCCCGACCCGTCCTTGTACCCGTAGTTCGCCCGCACCTCAGGCCTTCCTTCCCTTGCCCTTCCTGACCAGCGCCGTGGCGAAGAGCGCGCCACCCAGCGCACCGGCAATCTGGGCGTCGTAGGTCGTGGTCAGCGGCTCGACGCCGAGCTCGCGCTGGAGCCGCTTCACCACGCCGGCGTTCTTCGCGATGCCGCCCGTGATGGCGAACTCCTTCTCGATGCCGAGCCGCTCGATGAGCGTCACGACACGGTGCGCCATGGCGGCGCAGTACGCCGCCAGCACCTTGCTCTTCGGCCAGCCGCGCCGGAGCAGGCCCGTGGCCTCCGACTTGGCGAACACGACGCAGGTGGAGGAGACCGGGTCGGGCTCCTCCTCGACCTCGAAGGACAGCGCGCCCACCTGCTCGATGGGCACGGCGAGCAGGTCGGCGAAGACCTCCATGCCGCGGCCGGTGCCCGCGGCGCACTTGTCGTTCATCAGGAACGCGCGCACCTTGCCCTGCTCGTCGCAGTGGATGATCTTGCAGTCCTGCCCGCCCATGTCGAGCAGCGTGCGCACCGACGGCCCGTACATGAAGTTGGCGCCGCGGGCGTGACACGCGATCTCGGTGATGGCCTTGTCGGCGAACGGGATGTTTACGCGCCCGTAGCCCGTGCCCACCACGCAGGCGAGATCGCCGGGCGTGAGACCGGTGCCCTCGAGCGCCCAGTTGAGCGCGTTGGTCGCGCTGTCGGGGCTGTTCGATCCGGTGCGCATGCTGCTGAAGGCGTACAGGCGATCGTCGACCGTGACCACGGCCTGAGAGCTGACCGATCCGACGTCGATGCCGGCCGCCACGATCGCGCCGGCCCTGGGGTCGATGGACTCGTCGTGGTGGCGGTACTCGGTCCAGCGCCAGTATTCCTGCTCAGCCATCGGTGGTTATCCTCTCCGTTCGGCAGCGTGAAGGGCGGCGCCGAGGGCGCTCACGAACTCCGGGTCCGGCGGCACCGTGATCTTCAGGCCCAGCTCGCGCTCCACCGCGTCGACGAACCCCACGTTCCGCGCGACGCCGCCGATGAGGACGACGTGCTCGTTGATGCCGACCTTGCGGGCCATCGACACGATGCGGTTGGCGATGGCGTCGTGGACGGCCCGGGCGATGTCGGCCTTCGGGGTCCTGGCGTGCAGCAGGCTGACCACCTCGCTCTCGGCGAACACCGCGCACTGGGCGTTCATCGGGATCGCCTGCGACGACTGCAGCGACAGTGGGCCGATCTCCTCGACCGGCGTCTCGAGCGCCCGCGCCATGGCCTCGGTGAAGGCACCGGAGCCGGCCGCGCACTTCTCGTTGACGGCGAAGTCCACCACCTTGCCGGCGTCGGTCGTCTTGATCGCCCGGCCCTCCTCGGCGCCGACGTCGATCACCGTGCGGGCCGAGCGCTCGATCTGCACGGCGCCGAGGGCGGCGGCGGTGACCTCGGTCAGCTCGATCGGGCTGCCCGGCGCGTCCTTGCGGCCCGCGCCGGTGGCCGCGGTCCGGTCGATGGCGTCCGCCGACAGGCCGGCCTGGCCGAGCGCGTCGGCCAGCGCCTTCGCGGCCGACGCCTTCTGCTCGAACCCCGTCAGCGCCTTGCCCCGGGCGATGACCTCGCCGTCCCGCAGCAGGACGACCTTGACCCACTTGGCCCCCATGTCGATGCCGGCGGTGACCATCACAGCTCCTCCCCCGGGCGCTTGATCCCCAGCGACTCCATGAACGAGTCGATGCGGTTCTTCGTGGCGTCCTCGTCGAACTCGCTGTCGTCGCCCATGTTGCCCTCGAACACCATGACCGGGAGCCCGGCGTCGATCAGGGCGAGCCGGTTCTCGGCGATGCCGAGCGAGAGGCCCTCGCAGCCGCGGTTGTAATGCAGCATCACGCCCTGCAATTGCCACTCTTTCGCAATCCGCAGCATGAGCTGGCTCTTGAGGTGCGGCGAGTAGAAGTGCTGCCATTCGGGCCGCGAGAGCGTCCAGTCGGCGAGAATGTGCAGCGCCTGATCGCGGGTTTCCATCGGCGTGCCGGCGGCCATGGGCGTCGTCCGGGGACCCCACGTTCCGTTGGGCTTGTCCTCCCACGCGCCGATCAGGCCGAAGGTGTAGAGCGATCCGACCGAGACGCAGCCGTACTTCTCCATGTAGCGGAAGATCTTGAGGAAGCCCCACGGCGGCTGGGTGTCGGTGATCACCCGGCAGATCTCGTTGGGCACGGCGGCGATGCCGCGCGCCACCCGGTCGCGGACCTCGTCGCGCAGCTCCTCGTAGAAGTCCGCCACGTCCCGGCTGGCCTTGTGCAGCGTGCCCAGCACGTAGAGCGCGTACATCGTCTTCTCGTCGAGCGGCGCCGGGATCGTCTTGTTGAGCGCGGAGACCTCGGCCCACGCCGACGTCGCCCGGCAGTCGTTCTTCACCGCCTCGATGAGCCGCGCGTCGTCGTAGGTGCGTCCGGTGGCGCGCTCGAGGAACTCGATGCCCTGGTGCATCTGGTCGACGATGTACTGGACACGATGCTGCCTGTCTCGCGCCTCCTCGTAGGGGCCGACCGCCACGTCGATGCAGTAGTACGGGATGTCGTCCTCCAGATCCCGCACGACCTGGTACCACTTCGCATGGCTGCAGCAGATGTGGTCCTGCCAGATGAAGTCCGGTCTAGGGAACGGACCGCCGAAGGCGTACTCGTTCAAGAGCAGCGAGCCCCAGTAGTTGCGCATGTACGAGCACAGGTCGCGGGCGTACCCCTTCGCCTCGGTGGCCTCGAGACAGCGCTTGGAGAACTCGCGGTTGAAGGCGATGCTCGCCGCGTAGGGCTCGCTGGTCAGCGGGTAGACGTCGGGCCCGAGCCCCATGGGAATGGCGTCGAACGACCAGGCGCCCCCCGCCCAGCGAAGGCCGCCGGTGTCGTGGGCTTTGGCGTAGTCCTCGTAGTACCGCTGGCGCAGCTCCTTCGCCCTGGCCCAGCACTTGAGGGGCTCGGTGGGGTATGCGACGTTCGCCATCGATGTCTCCTTCCGGCGTGGGCGCCAGGCCGCGCACCGCGCGGCCCGCGAGGGAGCGGCGCGGGGCGACGGGGTCCCCGCGAGCGACCGAGCCGGCCAGCCTCCGCCAAGGCTACGGCGGCCCGCCGGAGCTTCAGCGAAGGCGGGGGTGTGGGGCGGAGCCCCACGTAAGCAAGTCAAAACAGGTCGTCGGCCGTGATCATCTCCAGGAACGCATCGGTGCGCGTCTTGAACTGGCCCACGGGCACGGTCACGTCGAGCTCCAGGAAGAGCGACGGGATGCCCTTCTCCCGGAGCGCCGCGATAATCGCGGGCGTGTCGGCTTCGTGCGGGTCGCAGAACTTCTGCTGCAGGACAACCACGCCCTGCACGCCCCACCGATCGGCCAGATCCAGGATGTGGGGCACGCGCGAGCGCGTCGGCCAGTCCTTGCTCGGGCAGGGGGGGCGGGTGAGGTAACGGTCGGCGATGGCGCCGAGGCGGTCCTCGCCGGGCTCCACGTTGTTCCAGAAGTAGCGCGTGCCGGTGCAATGATCGTCGGTCACGACGGTCGCGCCGCACGCCTCCACCATCCTGATGAACTCGACGTCGTCGTCCTCGCTGCCCACGAGCATCAGGCGGATCTTCGGATCCCGCCGCTCGCGCCCGTCGAGCGCGTCCAGCAGCTGGCGCAGGGCCGTGGTGTGTTCGGTCTTGTCCACGAACTGGCCGGAGACGACGGCGAGCATCGCCTCGACGCCGTTGAGCGGCGGGTGCTCAGCCTTGCGGGACTCGTAGAGCTCGCGAAGGGCCGAGCGGAACTCGTTGCAGGTCGCAATCCCGCGGTCGAGGTCGGCGTCAGTGATCGGCCGGCCGACCCAGGCCCCGACCGCCTCCTTGAAGAGCCTCAGCTCCTCGACGAGGTACGGCCGGGCCGCCCGGCTCTGCACGTGGTTCGGGAACGGCAGGTAGTAGCTCCACCCGACGGGCACGTGCTGCACCCAGCTCGTGAAGGCCTGCCGGATGTGCAGGCAGGACTGGGCGATCATGATCCCGTCCAGGTAGTCGTATCGCCCTTTGAGCCCCTGGGCCAGACAGTCGCGGCAGAACGGGCAGAACATGCCGAAGATGTGCGGCTCGGTCACCGACTGCGGCTCGTGGCTCCCGAGGATCCGCACCGGCAAGACGCCGGCGGCGATCAGGATCTCTTCGGGTACGTAGGTGCAGAAGTAGCCGACCACCTTGCCGCCGGTCCGTTCCTTCCAGGCCCTGGCGTAGTCGTGCCGCGTCTTGTACCACTCGGCAAACCGCTCGGTCATCGCGGGTCCCTCCACGGCAGGTCGGAAGGCCTGCGCCACGAGAGAAGGCCTGTGCGACCGGGGCCGCCTCCGACTCAGGCGCGACCCGGCCGTACGTGCATCGTTGAGCTGGAACAGGTGAGACCGGCTGAAGGACCCGAGGTGGGAGACGCCAATCACAAACGTACCCCGGCGACCCCCAGCGGTCGTCACCGACGGTACATCCCCCCTTTTGCACGCGGCGCCCCGAAACGCCGTGGGTTCAATATCTCCTGCCGGACGCCGAGCGTCAACCCCCTGCCTCGAAGACCGCGGTCGGCCGGGGTCAGGAGCCCGGCGTGGGTTGTGAACAAGTCGGCTACGGACTGCAGGCTCCAGTGTGGCCTCGCATGAGCTGTCCCTGGCGCACGGTCGCTCTCGCGGCGTTGGGTTCCTTCCTGTCAATCGGCACGCCGGTGTCCAGCGTGCCGCTCCAGACCACCGCGGACCGCGTCGACTTCACCGCCGACCGCTGGGATCTCGAGCGCGCCACCATCGTCGATCACCTCGGACGGAAGGCCCTCATGGGCACGGCCTTCCTGAAGGGCGTCGAGCTCGACGACGGCGTCATCGAGTGCG
Organism: Acidobacteriota bacterium; assembly: GCA_024641665.1. Taxonomy (GTDB): domain Bacteria; phylum Acidobacteriota; class Vicinamibacteria; order Vicinamibacterales; family JAHECP01; genus JAHECP01. Next base: position 24,250 of record JAHECP010000061.1, on the reverse strand, counting down.
ACGTGGCGATGAAGGCGGACGTGCGCGCGTATCCCGGCGTGCTGTTCAGGGTCCAGTCCCCGGGGGAGTACGAACGGGTCTATCTGCGGCCCCACCGCGCGCCGCTCTACGACGACGCCGTGCAGTACGTCGCCGCGTTCAACGGCGTGGACAGCTGGCAGCGGTCCAACGGTCCCGGCAGGACGGCCTCGGCCGTGATTCCAACCGGGCGCTGGCTCCATTTCCGGCTACAGCGACGAGGCCGGCATCTTCCTGAACGGACAACTCGTATTCCACGGGACCAGCGCCTACCGGTCGCGGGACACGTCGTTTCTGGGCATCGTCGGTCCGTTCGACGCGGTGAGCCTGCCGTTGCGGAAGGGCGACAACGAAGTGCTGTTCGCGATTGGCGAGGCGAGCGGCGGCTGGGGGCTGACGCTCCAGGACGCGACGGCCGTCGCCATGGCGCGCGGCGTCGAACGGATGTGGGCCACCCCGGCGGACTTCCTGGTGCCGGAGTCCGTGGCGTACGACCCGGGCACGAACGCGTTCTACGTGTCCAACTTCGACGCGTACAACCCGAGCCGCGGCGAACCGCCAGGGCGATCTCCTGGTGTCGCACAACGAGGGCCGGCTCCTGCGCGTCGCGCGGGACGGCCGGGTGACGACGGTGCTCGACACCACGGCGATCCGGATGAGCATTCCGGATTTCGGCTACGCCCCGGCTCTCGACCTGGTCGTCATCCCGACCTTCACCGGCGGGCGCGTCGCCGCGTATCGGCTGGGCCGCTGAGGCCCTACCCCTTGCGCGAGGTCTTCACGAAGACGGAGCTCAGGGCCTGCTGGACCTTCTTGCTCTTGCACTTCGGGCACTTCGGCTTCGTCTTGTCGTGCTCGCTGATGGTCAGCACGGTGGTGAATTCATGTCGGCAGTCTTCGCACCGGTATTCGTAGGTAGGCATGAACCACCTCCTGGCGCGCGGAGCGCGACATTCGGGGCCTGTCGAGGCGGGCCGCGTTCCTCCGGCAGCCTCATTCTACACCTGACGTCACGCCGGCGGACGGTCGTCCGCCGCGGCGGTCGCGGCAGGCTCAACGCGCGGCCGGCGCGCGCTCGATCACCATCAACCCGAACGTCCCGGGCAGCACCGTCGGGCGCGGCCGGGGATTCGACGCGGTCGGGGCCGGCGCCGGCGCGAACTTCGCCGAGACGACGAACAGACGATGGTTCGTGGAATCCAGGCCCATGTTCCGCGACCCCTGGGCGGTCTGCACGGTCTCGACCACGTGATACGCGTCGGGACCGTCCTGGTGCATGACCGTCAGCGTGCCGTCGGCGTTCGACGCGAAGGCGTCGCCGGTCGCGGGGTCGAACGCGGCGCCGTCGACGCCCTGGCCGATCGGGAGCGTGGCGACGACCTTCCCGGCCTGGTAGTCCGAGACGGCCATCACGCCGCTGCGACAGCCGCTGAACAACCGGTGGTGCGCGCGGTCGATGGCCATGGCCACCGGCTGTTTGCAGGGCGCCGTGCTCCACCGGCGCGTGACCTTCAGCGCGCTGGCGTCGATCTCCACCACCTCGCTGATGTCGGTGAGATTCGCATAGACCTTCCCGTCGCCGGCCGACGCGCCGTACTCGGGCTTGCCGCCGAGCGGGATGTTCGTGACGAGCGTGCCGGCCGCCGGCTCGATGACGGTGAAGGAATGCGCATCGCCGTTGAACGTGAAGACGCGCCTGGACGCCGGGTCGTAAATGATGGCGTCGGCGTCCTCGGCGGCGGGGATGCGGCCGAGCGGCTTGAACGTGGTCAGGTCGAACATGACCACGGTGCCGTCGTTCCCGGAGGTGGCAAAGCCGTGTCCCGTCCCTTCGGCGATGGCCGTGCCGTGCGCGCCGTCGATGCCGGTCACTTCGCCGAGCAGCTTGCCCGTGTCTTCGTCGACGACCATCACGCGGTTCTGGCGGCCGATGAACACCCGATGCTGCGGCGGGTCGGGGACCACGTAGTCCCATCTGCCGTCGCCGCCGAGCGTGTAGGTGTGGGTGATGCGGTAGACCGACGACGACTGCGCGAACAACGCGGGCGTCACGACGAACGTCAGCGCGACCACGAGACTACGCATGGCTGGCTCCTTTCGACCGCGATAGTCTCCAGTCTACGCCTGCGCGGGGGGACGGGGGCCTCTCCGATAGACGGCCGCGACGATCAGCGCCAGCGAGGCCCTCGGCACCCTGGCGCGGCTCGAGGCCGCTCCCCGGGTGGCCGAAGGGCACCACGCCGCGGTGGACGCGCTCGCGCGCTGGCCGCCGCGGAGCCGGGCGCGGTCGGGCGCGAGATGGCCGCGCGGCGCCACGTCCCGTTCGCGCCAATCGCGCTTCGCTCCCCGCTCAGTCCTGCCGCCGCAGACCGACCGCGACGACCAGCCACGCCACGGCCAGGAACGCGAACGCCACGAACGGCGGGATGAACGACTCCGACAGCCCGGCGAGCATCACGCGCATGCTCTCCGGACCGACGCCAGAGTCCGCCGGCCCCTTCAGCGCCGTCGCCAGGCCGACGGCCATCCTGCAGGTGGCGGCGAAGATGGCCGCGAGCGACAGCGGCCGCAGCTGGGCCAGCTTCCGCTCGGTCGGACGCACCGCATACGCGATGGCGGTGCCGAGGACGCCGACGCCGCTCACCAGGATGACGAAGCCCATCAAGTAAATCCCGATCATGGTCCACCTCCCGGGTGTCTAATGGGTACGGTCCGCGTTCCGGGTTCTCGCCCCTCTCGTCTGACCAGTACAACGAAGGGGAGGCCGGACCGTGACGGCTGTCACGTTCCGTGCTCCGGAGCGTTAAACAGACATGGACCAGGAGACCGAGCGTGCACTGGTCCGGCGGCTGGCCGACGGCGATCCCGCGGCATTCGACGCAATCTACGCGGAGTACCGCGGGCGGCTCTTCAGTTTCCTGGCGAGGCTGAGCCGGCGCCCCGATGTGGCCGAGGATCTGGCCGAGGAGACCTGGCTGCGCCTGGTCACCCACGCGCGGCGCCTGCGGCCCGACACGCGGCTGGGGGCGTGGCTCTTCACCGTGGCACGCAACCTGTACTTCAGCTACTGTCGGTCGCGGCTGCTCGACGATGCGAACGCCGCAGGCCTGCTCGGCCTGTGGCCCGTCGGCCTGCGCCAGCCGTCTCCGTTCGACGAGGCCGTCGCCGGCGAGCTCGAACGTCGCGTCGGGCGGGCCCTGCAGGCGCTGGCCGCGTTGCGAACCCTGGATCCGGACCGGGAGCGAGCGGATCGCGCGGTACGTGGCGGGCGTGTCGTGGCTCCGCCTCCTCGAGGCCGCTCTGGTCGGGCTCGCCAGCGCCGCCTACCTGTCGGAGGTCGTGTGGCGGGCGTTGGTGCTGTACGGGCTCCTGGGCTAGCAGGCTCTGTCGTTCACGCACGCGGTTGCCTCCCGACAGGCGTGCGCGAGCCTTCGTGTTCGAACCGTGCGCGATGGGCTAGAATCGATGGCCGACACGGGAGCCCATCGACATGACCTTCAGAACCCCAGCACTCAGTCTTGCGGCAGTCCTCCTGGTCTTCGTGCCATCCGCCGTCGCGCAGGCGCCGGCGCCCGCGGCGACGGCCGTCTCCGAGAAGGCGCCAGCGCCCGAGCCGCCGGCGCCCAAGCCCGCCGTCACGCACCACAAGATCACGATCGGCGGCGCGACGATTGCCTACACGGCCACCGCGGCGACGATCGACCTGAAGAACGACAAGCAGGAGCTGATCGGCCGGATGTTCTACGTGGCCTACACCAAGGACGATGCGGACGCGAACACGCGGCCGGTGACGTTCCTCTTCAACGGCGGGCCGGGCTCGTCCACGATCTGGTTGCACATGGGCTCGTTCGGCCCGGTGGCCGTCGAGACGGCCGACGCGCAGCCCACGCCGCCGCCGCCCTACACGGTGGCGGACAACCCCGACAGCCTGATCGACAAGACGGACCTGGTGTTCGTGGACGCGATGGGCACGGGCTATTCCCGCATCGCGGGCAAGGGCGAGCCGAAGGACTTCTACGGCACCGACCCGGACGTCGAGGCGTTCGCGCAGTTCATCCAGCGCCACGTGGGCGACAACGGGCGCTGGAACTCGCCGAAGTTCCTGCTGGGCGAGTCGTACGGCACGACGCGCGCCGCCGCGCTCCTCGACTCGCTCGAGCGCAAGGGCATGGCGTTCAACGGCGCGGTGCTCGTGTCGTCGTACCTGAACGCGTACGACGACTTCAACGGGCCGGCCTTCTCGAGCGACCTGCCGTACGAGCTGTACCTGCCAACGATGGCGGCGTCGGCGTGGTACCACGACAAGCTGGACCCGAAGCCGGCGGACCTCGCGGCGTTCCTCACCGAGGTCCGGCAGTTCGCGCTGGGCGAGTACGCGCACGCGCTCGCGCAGGGCAGCCACCTCGACGCGGCGGAGGCCAACGCCGTCGTCGCGAAGCTCCACCGCTACACGGCCATGCCCGAGTCGCTCGTCCGCAACGCGAACCTCCGCATCACCCCCGATCGCTTCGAGAAGGAGCTGCTCCGCGGCGAGCGGCGCACGGTCGGCCGCCTCGACGCGCGGTTCGAGGGCATCGACCACGACGCGGCGGGCGAGTCGCCGGAGTACGACGCGGCGGACGCGGCGGTGAGCGCGGCGTTCGTCGCCGCGTTCAACCAGTACATCCGCGGCACGCTCAAGTACGAGCGCGACGATCTGTACAAGCCGAGCAACTACCCGGAGGTCGGCCGGAACTGGGATGACCATCACCGCGCGGGCTTCGGGCGGCACGACATGCCCGATGTGGCAGAGGACCTGCGCGACGCGATGTCGAAGAACCCGCACCTGAAGATCTTCTCGGCCAACGGCTACTTCGACTTTGCGACGCCGTTCTTCGAGACCGAGTACACGCTGGCGCACATGGGGCTGGACCCGTCGCTCGAGAAGAACATCACGTTCGGCTACTACCAGTCGGGGCACATGATCTACCTGCACACGCCGGCCCGCCAGCAGCTGAAGCGGGACCTGGCGCGGTTCTACGACCAGGCCGCTGCCCGCTGACGAGGGCCGCCATGAGCAGGTTGAAAGCCGACGACCGCGGCGTGATCGTCTCGTGCCCGTCCTGCGGGAAAGGCAACCGGCTCCTGTTCGAGCGTCTCGGCGAGGCCACCCAGTGCGGCGCCTGTCACGCCGCACTCGGCGCGCCCGCCAAGCCCGTGGTGGTGTCGTCGGCCGCCGGGTTCGACACGCTCGTCCGACAGTCGCGGGTGCCCGTCCTCGTCGATTTCTGGGCCGCGTGGTGCGGGCCGTGCCGGATGATGGCGCCGGAGGTCGACAAGGTGGCCGAGCGCCATGCCGGTCGGCTGCTCGTCGTCAAGGTCGATACCGAGGCCGTGCCCGACCTCGCGGCGCGGCTGGGCATCATGTCCATCCCCACGCTGGCCGTCTACGCGGGCGGCCGGGAGGTGGCCCGCACGGCGGGCGCGATGCCGGCGAGCCAGATCGAGGCGTTCGTCAGCCAGGCCACGAGTGCAGAGGGCCGGGCCTGAGGGAGTCAGGGGGCAGGGGGCAGGGGGCAGCGGTCAGGCTCCAGCTCACGCGCAGCCGAAGAGCGCCATGAACCCGAAGTCCATGTGCAGCTGCATGTGGCAGTGGAACAGGCTCAAGCCGGGCTGGTCGGCCGTGAAATCGACCTCCATCTCCTGGTAGCCGCCCAGCATGGCCACGTCCTTCATCACGCCCACTGCGGCTTGCCCGTCCGGCCCGCGTACTCGACCACGACGCCCATCCCGCGCGATCGATCGTCATCGTCGAGGTCGCCCAGCACCCACACGCCCGGATGCGTCATTTCGACGATGGCGGAGACGCGCTCGGCCGTGCCGAGCCAGAGCACCGGCACCTCGCGAGGGCCGGGGACGGGGTTGCCGTCCAGCGCCACGACCCGGAAGGTGTGTCCGGGCAGCGCGAGGCTGCGGATCTCGGTCGCGCTGCCGTTGAGGACGTGCAGCAGCACGCGCTCGCCCTCCTTCACGCGGATCGGGTCGCCGTGCCCGAGCATGCGGCCGTTGATCGAGAACAGGCGGTAGCCCACCTCGTATCCGCGCGGCATGCCCCTGGCCAGTGAGGCGCGCATGGCGGCCTCGCCGGCCTCCTCCAGCGCCGCGACCCGGCCGGCTGGCGCGAGGAAGTCCATCGGCACGTCGCCGCCCCGGGTGAACAGCGGCTCGAACTCCTTGAGCACCAGAAAGACCTCGCGGTCGTAGGCGCCGGGATTGCGCACCGGCTCGATGTAGACCGGCCCGACCTGGCCGCTGTACTGGCCCCGATGCAGGTCGCCCCCCGCGCGCACGTGCGTGTGGTAGAAGCGGAACCCCGCCGGGCCGGGGACGAACGCGATCCGCCGCGTGCCGTGCGCCGGGATGTAGGGCGTGCCTTCCTCGGCCGCGCCGTCCACGTCGTCCGGAACGAACTGCCCGTGCCAGTGCAGCTGCTCCGGCGTGTCGGAGTCGTTGTGGATGTCGATGACGACGCGCCGGCCCTCCTCGAACCGCAGCAGCGGACCTAGGAACTGCCCGTTGTAGGTGGTTGCCGACACGATGCGGTCGGGCGCGAGCTCGACCAGGCCGGTGCCGATGCGGATCGTGTAGTCCGCGGGCTCGGCCGCCGGCGCGACGGCGGCGCGCCCGGCCTCGGCGCGCACAGGGACCGGCAGGTGGGCGGCCAGCGCGGCGAGCCCGCCGAGCTCGAGGAACGCGCGGCGATTCATGAGCGACCTTTCGGCGAGGGCGCCGGCGGCGCTTCGTTCCGGACCATCGGGGGGGATAGCGCTACCGTACCCGGGCGACCGCGCGGCGGTCAAGCGACGGGCGCGGTCCGTGAGCCGTGAGCCCTGAGCCGTTTCGCACGCGGTTGACACCTTGCCAGAACAACCCTATATTACTCTAGGTATGAGGGCCCGGCGCCCGCGGCCCGGACCTTGGGAGGTGCCGACGTGACGAAATCCGGTCGCAAGGACCTGTTCCCGGGCGCGCTGGAGATGATGATCCTCCAGACGCTGCAGCGTGAACCTCTTCACGGGTACGCGCTCGTGCAGCACATCAGACGGGCGTCGAACGATCTGCTGCAGGTCGAGGAAGGGTCGCTCTACCCGGCGCTCCAGCGCATGCTCGAGGCCGGGTGGGTGACGGCGCGATGGCGCGTGTCGGAGAGCGGACGCCGGATCCGCGTGTATGCGGTCACCTCCGCCGGCGCGCAGCACCTGGCCCGCGAGGTCTCGAAGTTCGAGCGGATGCTCGAGGGCATCCGGCTCGTGCTGGCGCCGGTGACGCGATGAGGTGGCTCGACCGGCTCCGCGCGCGGCGGACGGCCGATCGCGATCTCGCCGAGGAGATCCAGCAGCATCTCGACGAGAAGACCGAGGACCTCGTTCGCGACGGCATGTCGCGCGACGAAGCGTCGTGGGCGGCCCGCCGCGCGTTCGGCAACGTCACGCTGACGAGGGAACGCGGTCGCGACGTCTGGCGCTGGGCCCTCGTGGAGGACCTCGCGTCGGACGCGCGCTATGCCCTGCGTCAGCTGCGGCGCTCGCCGTCTTTCGCGGCAGCGGCCGTGCTCACGCTGGCAATCGGCATCGGCGCCAACACGGCCATCTTCAGCATCGCCGACGCGGCGTTGCTGAACCCGCTGCCGTTTCCCCATCCCGACCGCCTCGTGACCGTGAACGAGATCGTGCCGCTCATCGGCCAGCGGCCGATCCGGCTGACCGCGCCGGACCTGGTGGACTTCGAGCAGCAGAGTCGATCGTTCGACGCGCTGGGCGGCTGGACACCGGCCACGGCCGAGCTGTCCGGTGGGCACGAATCGGAACAGGTCCAGACCGTGCGCGTGACGGCGAGCCTGTTCGCCGTCCTGCAGGTGCCGCCCGCGCTGGGCCGGACCTTCACGGCCGACGAGGACCGCGACGGCGCAACGGTCTGCGTGATCAGCGACGGGTTGTGGCACCGCTGGTTCGGCGCCGATCCCGACGTGCTCGACCGGACGGCGCACCTCGACCGCGTGGCGTACCGCGTGATCGGCGTGATGCCACGCGGGTTCGAGTTTCCGCCGCGGGGCATGCTCCAGGGCACGCGCGCGGACGTGTGGGTCCCCATGTCGCTGACTCCGGACGAGCGCCAGGCCCGCGGGGACAGCTGGGACTACAACGGCATCGCGCGCCTGAAGCCCGGCGTGACCGTGGCGCAGGCCAGCGCGGACGTCGACGCGATCGCCCGGCACATCGTCGACGACGTCCTGGCCCGGCAGCTGACGTTCAGCGCGCTCGTGCGCCCCATGGGCGAGCAGGTGTCGGGCAGCGTGCGCCCGCTGGTGCTGGCGCTCCTGGGCGCCGTGGCGTGCGTCCTGTTGATCGCGTGCGTGAACGTGGCCAACCTGCTGCTGGCGCGCGGCGCCGGCCGGCAGAAGGAGATGGCGGTACGCGTGGCGCTCGGCGCCGGTCGCGGCCGGCTGCTGCGGCAGCTCGTGTCCGAAGCCCTGCTGCTCGCGCTGCTCGCGGGGCTGGCCGGCGGCCTGCTGGCGTGGTGGAGCCTGGACGCGATCACGCGAGTCGTGCCCGGGCGTTTCGCCGCGCTGGCCCAAGGCCACTTCAACTGGCCGCTCCTCCTGTTCACGGCCGGCATCGCGGTGGGCACCGCCGTGGTGGTGGGTGTCGTTCCCGGCCTCGCGGCCGGGCGCGGCGTCGGGTTCGAGACGCTGGCCGATCGGGCACGGTCCACGGGAGGGGCGCCGAACCGGCGGGTGCGTGCCGCGCTGGTGGTCACCGAGATGGCGCTGGCCGTCGTGCTGCTGGTCGGCGCGGGCCTCCTGGTGCGCAGCTTCGACGACGTGCTGAGCACCGGCGCCGGCTTCGAACCGGAGGGCGCGGTGGCCGGACACGTCGACCTCCCGGAGAACGGCTATCGCGACGTCGCACGCCAGCAACAGTTCTACCGCGAGCTGCTCGAGCGACTGCGCGCGCGACCGACGGTCGAGTTCGCGGGCATCGGCACCACGCTGCCGCTCAGCGGCCGGCGCTCCGAGCGGGTGTTCGTGCCCGACGAGTACACGCCCCCGCCCGGCGCGGGATTCAACATCGCCCCCATGACGGTGGTGAGCAGCGCGTACCTGCAGGCGATCGGTGCCAGGCTGGTGCACGGCCGCTATTTCACGCGGCAGGACGGCGGTCGCGGCGAGCCCGTGACCATCGTGTCGGAGTCCCTCGCGCGCCGGTACTGGCCGGGGCGGGATCCGATCGGCAGGCGCCTCAAATGGGGCACGGAGCGGGCGTCCCGCCGGCCGTGGCTGACCGTGATCGGCGTGGTGGCCGACGTGAAGCTGGACGCGCTCGACGCGCCCGGCAACGTGCAGATCTACGTGCCCGCTGACCAAGTGGAAAGTCCCGGCGCCCCGGGGCCCGAGCGCGACGTCACGATCGGCCGCTCGGTGTTCGTGGTGGTGCGCGGACGCGGCACCGCCGACGCGCTCGAGGCCGGGCTGCGGGAGACGGTGCGCGGCCTCGATGCACGCCTCGCCGTCGCGGGTCTTCAACCGCTGACCGAGACGGTCTCGGCCTCGGCCGCGCCGCAGCGCTTCAACATGCTGATGATGGCCGGCTTCGCGGGCATGGCGCTGCTGCTGGCGGCCATCGGGATCTACGGCGTGGTCGCGTACTCGGTGGCGCAGCGCACCCAGGAGATCGGCATTCGCACGGCGCTGGGCGCCGACGCGGGCCGTGTCGTGCGCCTGGTCCTGAGGGAGGGCCTGGCGCTCGCCGCGCTCGGGGTCGCGATCGGGACCGTGGCGGCGGCCGCACTCGCCCCGATGCTGAAGACGCTGCTCTATGGCGTGAAGCCGCTCGATGCGCCGACGTTCGCGGCGGTCGCGGTGCTCCTGTTGTCGGTCGCGGTGGCGGCCACCTACGTCCCGGCGCGGCGCGCGGCTCGCGTGGACCCGACGCTCGCCCTGCGCTCGGAGTAGCGCGGGGGTTGGGGGGACGGAGGCCGGAGGCCAGGGGCCAGAGGCCGGGGGCGGGTCGCCCCTACGGCTGTCGCAGCAGGGTTTCCGCGACCGCCAGGACGCCGATGAGCAGCAGCGCGCCCACGCCGCCGTAGCGCAGGACGGGGTGCGGGACGCGCCGCCGGAGCCAGTGCCGCAACCGGGCGCCGAGGGTCACGGCGACGGCGGTCTTCGTCGTCATGGCCAGCACGGCGCCCGTCCACACCACGACCGGCGCCCGGAACTGCGCCGCCATGGCCGCGGCGGTCAGCTGTCCGAGGTCGGCCCACTCGGCGAAGAACACCGAGGCGAACGACACGAACGCAGCCCGCACGCCGCCTTGCGCCGACCGGGACGTCTCTCCACGTCCGGCCTCGCGCCAGAGCTTCGACGCCATCCAGACGAACCCCGCGGCCGTGACGGCCGCCAGGGGCGCCCGCGGCAGGGCGCCGACCGCGTCGCCGATGACGACGGCCGCGCCCATCTTGGCCATCAGGGCCAGGGCGATGCCGCACATCATCGGCGCCGGCCGGAACCGCGTCGCCAGGACGCCGGTCGTGTAGAGCAGCTTGTCGCCCGCGATCTCGGCGACGAGCACCGCCGCGTAGGTCGCCACGAGCGCCTGGATGGCCATGGCGTCAGCGCGCCAGCGGCTTGACGGGCCGGTTCACCACCACCGGGTAGCGCGTGCCGCCGAGGATCCGCTTCGAGCGCGCATCGCGCTGCATGACGTCGAGCTCGTACGCCGCCCCGACCTTGGTGCCCTTCGGCAGGTCGAAGCGCAGGAAGATCGGGTACTCGTCCTTGGGTCCGATGGGCAGGCCGTTCAGCTCGGCCACCTCGCCCGCCTGGGCCGCGAGCGGCGTCGCGCCCGAGACCGCCTTCATGGCCGCGGTCAGCACCTCGAACTGCCGCGCCGGGTACTTGGCCTCGTAGAACAGCCGCTTGGCGAGGTCGGGATACTGCGACAGCCACGGCTTGACGACGGCCGTCGTGCCCTTGCGGAAGCCCTTCAGCTGATCGGCCCGGGCCGGGAAGATCGGCGGCGGGAGCAGCACGCTCAGCGTGCCCTTGAAGCGCCGCGCGTCGAAGACGAGATCGACGAGCCCCTTCTCCTTGAAGTGCGCGCCGGAGACGAACAGCAGCGCCCACATGCCGATGCCGGTGCCGGGGGGCGGCGGCGTGCCGGCGAACTCCACGATCGTGAGGTTCTGCTGCCCAACCTTGCGGTCGTTGAGCGTGAGCGCGTCCACGTTCGTGATCGCGTTCGTGAACGGGTCCTGCGCGCAGTGCAGGAACACGGCCATGCACCAGTGGGAGCTGCCGGGCAGGCTCGCCGGCAGCGGCAGGACGGTGGACGGCAGGTCGAAGTGCACGATCTCCGGGCAGCCGGCCCGCACGATGGGGATGGTGACGGTGCCGAGCGTGATCCACTTCGGTCCGGGGAGCGGCGTGCCGGCGACGACGTTGGCCGTGTAGCCGGCCGGCAGCCCGAGCCCCGTGCCGGCGTTGGTGACGACCGCCATGACCTGCACGTTGGTGGCGTCCGCCCGCCCGCGGTTGTGCACCTCGGCGTAGACGCGGTTGTGCACGGTGGGCGGCGGCGTGTTCGTGCCGACGCCGTCGCTGCCGTCGTGGATGACGGTGTTGAACGTCAGGAAGTCGATGTCGGTCGTCGGCGTCTGGTAGCCCGCCGGCGTCGGCGCGTCCACCTTGATGTTCGGGCTGAGGTAGTGGTAGACGGGCCCGGTCGGGAAGATCGACGGATCGTCGCGTCCGTCGGTGTTCACGCCGCGGCCGGTGTCGAGCATGGTGTCGCGGATGTAGAGCTCGACGTCGGGCAGCACCGGCGCGTCGAGCTTCCACTCCCACACGCCCCGGCCGTGCAGCGCGGCGCGCATGACGCGGGTGGTGGGGTGGATCTGCAGGTCGTAGACGGGCGCGTCCGGCAGGCCGTTCTGGAGGGCCGTCCAGGTGGCGCCCCCGTCGGCGGACTGCCAGACGCCGATGTCGGCGGCGACGAAGACGCGGCTGGTCGCGCGGTCGTACTGCAGCGCGTTGTGCTCGACGTCGAGGAGCTCGGTGCCGCTGCCGGCCGTGCCGCTGCGGGCCTGCCACGCCGTGCCGTTGTAGCGCCACACGTGGCGGAAATCGCCCGTGCCGCCGAAGCAGATGAAGATGGAGTTGCCCGTCGCGTCGCTCCAGTCGACGGCGATATCGGTGATGAGGCCCGCGAGCGGCAGGGCGCCGCCCGCGGCGTTGTCGATGCGGGTGGCGGTCCACGTCGCGCCCTTGTCGAGGCGGAAGACGCGGCCGTTCGTGGTCCCGACGTACAGCCGCGTCGCCGAGGCGAAGACCATCGAGAAGACGCCGCCCGAGCCGGCCGGCAGCGTGACGCGGCTGGCCGCCGGCCACGTGCCGCCGAAGTCGGTCGAGATGTAGACGACCGCGGTGAAGGTCGTGCCCGAGACGAAGCCCGCGCCGTAGGCGACGATGTTCGCCTCGGCGGGCGTGCCGGGATTGTAGGGCGTCGTGACCAGCGGCGCGGCCATCATCACCCACTGCGCGCCCGACGGCGTCACGTTGGTCCACGACGACCAGTCCAGCGCCCCGTCGGTGCACCGGAACACCCGGCCGTTCGCGTAGAGCATCACGCGGAACGGGTCGTTCCAGTCCACGACGCCGTAGCCGCCGTCGCCGAACAGCACGTGCCGCCAGACCTGCTCGCCCGTGTACTTGGCCGACCCGTTGTCCTGCAGGCCGATATAGGCCACGGCGGGCTCGGTGGGGTGGTGGGCGATGAAGGTGACGCACAGCGTGTGCAGGCCGGTGTTGCGCGACTCGAAGCCGTCGCCCGCCGTCGGGTTGGTGTTCACGAAGACGCCGCCGTCGGTGCCCGTCCAGAGCGTGTTCGAGTCGCCCGGCGCGTGCACGAGCGTGTGCACGTCCGCGTGCGCGTTCTGGCCGATCGACGTCGAGGTCATGGTGTAGGCAGCGCCGCTCGGCGTCACCGTGCACCGCCAGATCGAGCCGGGATAGATCGCGCCGTCGTCGAAGTAGCTGCCACCCAGGTAGATCCGCGTGGCGTCGTTCGGATCGACGGCGACACACAGGTCGTAGTCGCCCTGGCTGTTGCCGTACGAGTCCAGCGGCAGGAAGGTCGGCGGCGCCGCGACGTTCTTCCAGGCGCCCGCCACGCCGTCGAGACGGCGCACGCTGTTCAGGCTGCCGTTGGTGTTGACGATGACGGCGTAGAGCACGTTGGGATTGTCCGGCTGCGCGCCGAGCGCGACGCGGCCCGCGCCCGACGGGAAGCCGGTGCCGAGGCTCGTCCACGTCTGCCCGTCGGTGGAGGTGTAGACGCCGCCGCCGAACACACCGGCAAACCAGCGCGTGACGCCGCCGGCGCGCGTGACGACGACGGACGAGTGACTGCCGGTCCGCCGCCGTACCCATTCGAAGCCGCCGCCGGTTACGGGCGTCCGCTCGTAGAGCCCGTTCGTCGTCGCGGCGACGCAATGGTCCGGATCCGCCGGATCGACCGCGATCTGGTAGAAGGCGAAGCCGGCGAGCGACGGCGTGCTGGTCTCGAGCACCCAGGTGAGGCCGCCGTCGTCGCTGCGGATGGGGCCGATCCCGCGATAGGTCGGCAGCGCGCCCGTGATGCGGGAGCTGAAGATGGCGTCCACGTCGCCCTCCCCGGTGCCCACGTAGATGCGGTCGGGGTTGGCGGGATTGATGGCGATGGCGCCGCACACGAGGCTCGCGCTGGCGAAGTTGGTCGGGTTCTGGTCGAAGCCGTCCATGGTCGAGCGCCAGCGCCGGCCGCCGTCGTCCGAGCGCCACACGCCGCCGTCGGCCGAGGCCACGTAGACCCGCAGGCCGCCGGGCGCCACCGCGATGCCCGGCACGCGGCCGCTGATCGGCCCGCGGTTGCCCGTCTGCGCGTGCTCGATCACGCCGGGGCCGAGCGGCGTCCAGTTGTTCTGCCCGGGGATCGCCGGCATGGTCGGGAAGGGTCCGACGCGCGCCTCCATCCGCTTGCGGCCCGCCTCGACCCGACGCTGGTGGTACCGCTGGAGGGTGCGCTGCCAGTAGTCGCGCCTGAGGCGGGCCAGGACCTCTTCGCCCTGGCCGTGCTGGTACGTGCTGACGAAGGCCGGCCTCGCCGCCGCGCCCCCGGCCTTGCGGGCGCGGCGGGTCGGTTTCGCCGCGCGCGGCGCGGCTTTGCGCGCGCCGCTCCTGGGCTCGAGCCTCGAGTAGGTCTCCTCCATCATCGGCATGATCCACTCGGCGGGGCCCTCGTAGTTCCGTTCGCGCTTCTTGCGTGTCTTCTTCGAGGCCATGGTGGAATCTCCCCGTGCAGGCGCCACGACGCGCCGGCGGATGCGTGGGTCGGCGGCTCGTCCCCTCCCGCCCGGCGCGACCCATCAGCCGGGCGAGCGATGCCGGAGTCGATCGGTCTCGTGTCGTCGCGCGTCACGGCTCGACGACACCAACGCTCAACGTTGTGCTCGAAACGACGTGCTGGCCTCAACGGCAGCACGAGGCGGCTGGAAGGCAGGGTTCGCCGTGGACGTCGCCCGTCAGCCCCCTGCGCGCGGCTGACGGCGGCCCACTCGCCCAGCTGCGGCTGGGGAAAGCGCCGACCTCCGTCTGGCGAGTAGGGGACATTCGTAGCACAGCGCGAGACGCGGCTCAAGGCGAAAACTCGCACCAAGGCAAATTCGTCGGGTTGGGTGACTCCTGACGGCGCGGTATGATCGCGGGAAGGACGTTCGGCGCCACCGCCGAGGTGGCGACTCCCAACGACGGTTCGCCATGTACAAGCCCGCCCGCATCATCGACGCGCACATGCACCTGCTCACGGCGGGTACCCACGCGGTGAAGCTGCGGCGAATGGACGAGCTGAACCCGCGGCTGCAGGAAGCGTATCGACGCCGGTGGCACGACAGCCTGACGTCGAGACGCGAGGCGGAACCGGAAGCGGAGCCGGCGGACGTGCGCACCGTCGCCGGGCGGTGGGAGTCCGCGCTCGACGCCGCCGGCATCGAGCGGGGCGTGTTCTTCACGTCACCGAACTACCACGACGACCTGCTGACGTTCATCGCGCTGAACCCGGATCGCTTCGTCGGCTACACGACGTTCGATCCGACCGACCGCTCGAGCGCGGATCGGCTGCGGAGGCAGATCGCGGAGCACGGCGTGCGGGGCCTCAAGCTGTACCCCATGGCCTTCGGGTTCTACGTGGACGACGAGGCGTGCGACGCGGTGTACGAGGTGTGCGACGCGGCGCACCTGCCCGTCGTCATCCACTTCGGGATCTCCATCAGCGCCATCCAGGACCTGCGCTACGGGAACCCGCTCGATCTCGCGGGACCGGCGCTGCGCTTTCCCTCGGTCACCTGGATCATCCCGCACTTCGGCGCCGGCTTCTTCCGCGAGGCCCTGCTGGTGGCGGCGCAGTATCGGAACGTCTGCATCGACACGTCGTCGTCGAACAACTGGACGAGGTGGACGCCCGATCAGCCGGCGCTCGCGGACCTGTTCCGGCGCGCGCTCGACGCGGTGGGGCCCGATCGGCTGATCTTCGGCACCGACTCGAGCTTCTTTCCGCGGGGCTACCGGACGAACATCCTGAACGATCATCTGGCGGTCTGCGCCGGGCTCGGCCTGCCGCCTGAGCAGATCGACGGCATCTTCGGCGGCAACATCCGGCGCATTCTCGACGGCTACGCCCAGGCGACGCGCGCGTAGGCCGGCCTACACACCCGGGGGGACGAAGGTGGACACGCAGCTCGAGGTGCTCAGAGGCGAGATCAAGAACCGGGCGCTCATCTACTACGAGATCTACAAGCAGCTGGCGGCCGAGCACGGATCGGACGAGGCGGTGCGGCTCATGGGCCAGGCCATCCACGAGCGCGGCCGCGCCAAGGGTGAGCTGCTCGGCGGAAAGATCGGGGAGCCGGATCTCGTGAAGCTGGCCGAAGCGTTCGCGGCGAGCAAGGGGCCGATGGACGCCTTCGGCCACGAGGTCGTCGAGGCGGGCGCGACGCGCGCGGTGCTGCGCCTCACCCGGTGCCCGCTCGTCGAGGCCTGGGACGAGGCAGGCCTCTCGCCGGCCGAGAAGACGACCATGTGCGACATCGCGTGCCGCGTCGACTTCGGCAAGTTCGAGGGCGCCGGCTACCGGCTGAAGTTCCGGTGCCGAATCGCGGATGGCGCCGGCACCTGCGACATGGAGCTGACGAAGTAGGGGCTTCCTCAACGTGGGGCTTCGCCCCACACCCCGGCTCGGTCGCTCGCGCTCTTCGACCTCGCTCAGAGCGCCCTGAGCCTGCCGAAGGGCGGGGGCCCCGTCGCCCCGCGCCGCTCCCTCGCGGGCCGCGCCGTGCGCGGCCTGATCTCGCGCTACTTCGTCTCGGCGAGCATCCTGCGCAGATCCTCGGCCGATCCCTTCAGGAGATTCCTGAGCACGGCCACCTCGGCCGTGATGGCCGTGCGGAGCGCGGGCTCGACGTCCGGCACGAAGAAGGGCGAGTGGTTGGACGGCAGCGACGTGCCGGCCGCCCGGGCTTCCCGGAACTTCTGCGGATCGGCGCCGCCCAGCGCGAAGTAGAACGACGGCACGCCCGCCTCGATGAAATACGAGTAGTCCTCCGAGGCCATCACCGGCGGGACGGTCACGACGTTGTCCTTGCCGAGGGCGGACGCGAGCACGGGCTCGAGCCGGTCCGCCAGCACCGGCACGTCGTACAGCGCGTCGGTCGACTCGTAGTGGTCGATCGTCGGCGGTCGCGGGGCGTTCGCTGCCTCCGCCTCCGCCCTGGCGATGCGCGCGATCGCGGCGAGCACCTGCGTACGCACCGCGGGCTCGTAGGTGCGGACGGTCAGGCCGAGCTCGGCCTGGTCCGGAATGATGTTGTTCTTCGTGCCGGCGTGCACGTAACCGACCGTGACGACGGCGGCCTTGCCGGGCGGGACTTCGCGCGACACGATCGTCTGCAGCGAGAGAATGGTGCGCGCGGCGATGACGATCGGGTCGATGCCGGCCTCGGGCGCCGAGCCGTGCGCGCCCTTGCCGTAGATGGTGATGCGCACCGAATCCGAGTTGGCGTAGCGATACCCCGAGCCCACGCCCACCTGGCCCGCGGGCAGCCCGTTGCCGACGTGCAGCGCGACCCCCGCGTCGGGCTTCGGAAAACGCGTCAGCAGGCCGTCGGCGAGCATCTGCTTCGCGCCGGTGATGGTCTCCTCGGCGGGCTGGCCGATCAGCACGAGCGTGCCCTGCCACGTGCCCTTCGAGCGGGCCATCACGGCCGCGGTCCCCACGAGCGCGGCCATGTGCAGGTCGTGCCCGCACGCGTGCATGACGGGGACCTCCACCCCAGACGGATCCCTGGCGTGGACCGTGCTCGCGTAGGGGAGGCCGGTCTTCTCCTCCACCGGCAGCGCATCGAGCTCGGTGCGCAGCAGGATGGTCGGGCCCGGGCCGTTCGTCATCACGGCGACGATGCCCGTGCCGCCGACGTGCTCGGTGACGTCGTAGCCGAGCGCGCGCAGGCGGGTGGCCAGCTTGGCGGCCGTCGCCGTCTCCTGCGACGACAGCTCGGGATGCTGGTGGAGGTCGAGATAGAGGGCGTGCGCGTCGGGATACACGGCGTCCACCTCGGCGGAGGCCGAGGGCGCCTGCGCGTGCGCCGGCGCGGTCACGAGCGTGAGCAGCAGCAACGTGGTGATGGTCATCATCGCTCCGACGGCACAGTCCGCAGATAGGCCACCACGGCCTGGGCGTCTTCCCGCGACAGGCGGAACGGCGGCATCGGCGGCTTCGGCTTCTCGCGCCCGGCCGCCTGGCCGATGGTCAGCAGCGCGACGATCTGATCCTCGGTGAACCCGCCCAGGCCGGCGATGCGCGGCGCGGCGAACGCCCACTGCTGGTTCCCGTAGGGCGAGGCGACGGGAATCGACGCTCCGCTGAACGCCTTCGACTCGATCAGGCTGCCGTCCGCGTCGCGCGGCGTGTGGCACTGGACGCACATCGCGACGTGTCGCGTCAGGTACTCCCCGCGCGCGACGGCCGCGGCCTGCGGCGCCGGCGTTGACGAGGTGAGGTGGGCCCGACCGTCCAGCCCGGCGGCGACGCAGACCAGCACCACGATGGCAATCGCACCTTGCTTGATCATCTCCAACCCTTCCCCGAGATCCGCCGGGCGCGCGTCTTCCCCCCGGTGCCGCAGCCCTGCAAATAATCCACGGATTCTATCGCATTTCCCTGGCGATTTCCGTGGCTGATTCCGCCCTGATTCCTTCTGCCGTAGAATCTGACACGCCCGATGGCGCACGGAGGGGAGCCCGCATGACCGAGACCTCGCCGCCCGGCCCGCTCGACCGACCCGCGCCGACGCGCGCCTACCGCTGGATCGTGCTGGCGGCGATGAGCGTGGCGGTCTACGGCAGCTACTACGCGTTCGACTACATCGGCCCGCTCGCCCCGCTCCTGAGCCACCAGCTCCACTTCACGGACTCGGAGATCGGCCTGCTCCAGGCCGTCTACAGCCTGCCGAACGTCGTCGCGATGCTCGTCGCCGGCGTCGTCATCGACCGGATCGGGACGAAGAAGTCGATGGCGATCTTCAGCGTGCTCGTGTTCACGGGGCTCGCCATCACGGCGATGAGCCCGCGGCTGGCGATCATGGCGAGCGGCCGCCTGCTCGTCGGGTCCGGCGCCGAGGCGCTGGCGCTCGCCTCGAACGTCGCGGTCGCCCGCTGGTTCTGGCGTGACGAGCTCAGCCTGGGGTTCGGGCTGCGGTCGTCGGTCATGCGGCTGGGCTCGCTCAGCGCGCAGGTTTCGCCGACCTGGGCGCCCGGCGTCTACACGTACTGGCAGGGGCCGTTGCTCATGGGCGTCGGCTTCGGCGGCTTCTGCCTCGTCGGGTCGGCGCTCTACTGGGCGCTCGACACCCGCGGCGAGCGGCGGTTCGCGCTCGGGCACACCGCGGGCGAGCACACGATCGCGCTCAAGGAAGTGTTCCAGTTCAACCGGTCGTTCTGGTTCATCGCCGCGCTGTGCGTCACCTTCTACGGCTGCATCTTCCCGTTCCAGACCTTCGGGCAGAAGTTCCTGATCGAGTCGCGGAACCTGTCGCCGCAGACGGCGTCGCTGCTCGTCGGCATGGAGCCGCTCTTCTCGCTGATCGGCATGCCCATCTTCGGCTACCTGGCCGATCGGTTCGGCCGGCGCGCGCTGTTCATGATGTTCGGCTCGCTGCTGATCCTTCCCGTGTTCCTGATGCTCGGCTACACGAGCATCCCGCCCGTCATCCCGATGGCGATGATGGGCGTGGCGTTCGCGCTGGTGCCCGCCGTCATGTGGCCGGCGCTCGTCTACGTGGTGGACCGGTCGCGCCTCGGCCTGGCCAACGGCATGCTGGACACGATCCAGCAGATCGGGCTGGTGGGCATCAATCTCCTGATCGGCTGGTCGAACGACCACTGGCTGGCGAGCGCGACGAACCCGGCGGGCTACCACGCGAGCATGTGGCTGTTCACGGGGATCGCCGTGCTCGCGGTGCTGTGCGCCGTGGCGCTGCGCGTCGTCGAGACCGGTCCGCACGCCCACGGCCTCGAGACGATCACGACGCGGGTGAAGCCGGACGTCGCGTAAGGCGAACGGCACCACGATGGCACGATGCCGACACGCGCCGAAGACACGAGGACGTGTCACGCGTGCGGCGCTTCGTGCCTTCGAGCACGCGCGGCGACCAGCGGGCCCGAGCGGGCCCGCCGGAGTCGGGACGGACGCGCACACGAGCGCGTGTCAATCGCGGCGCCCGACGCGTTCGTGCGCGCGCCCGTCCCGACTCCGACGACGACCTGGCCGACTCCAACGCTTGCGGCCAGGCCGCGCCGGTCGCCGCGCTCAGCGTGACAGCCCTCGTGGCCTTCGCGTCTTCGTGGTTACCGTACGTGGGCTCAATCGCAGCGTGACATGGGTGGAGAAGGAGCACGAATGCGAATCAACGACATGAACTGGATGCAGGTGGAGAAGGTCCTCCAGCACGACGATCGCGCCGTCGTGCCCGTCGGCAGCACCGAGCAGCACGGCTACCTCCGCCTGACCACCGACGCCATCCTGGCCGAGCGCGTCGCCTGCGAAGCGGCCGAGCCGCTCGGCGTGCCGGTCTTTCCCGTCCTCACCTACGGTATCACCCCGTACTTCCGCGCCTACCCGGGCACGGTGAGCCTGCGCCTCGACACCTACCAGCGCATCGTGGCCGACATCCTGGAGAGCCTCGCAGGCGCCGGGTTCAAGCGCGTCCTGTTCGTGAACGGGCACGGCGGCAACATCCCCGGCGGCTCGATCCTGCAGGAGTGGATGAACGACCACCCGGGCGTGACGGTGAAGTGGCACAACTGGTGGAACGCGCCGCAGACCGCCGCCGCCGTCGCGGCGATCGATCCCGAGGCGTCGCACGCGTCCTGGATGGAGAGCTTTCCGTGGACGCGCGTCGAGGGCGTGGATCTCCCGGCGGGGAAGAAGCCGATGATCGACCTCGCGCGCATGCGCGTGATGGACACCGGCGCGGTGCGCGCGTACCTGGGCGACGGCAACTTCGGCGGCGCCTACCAGAAGCCCGACGAGCGGATGATGGAGGTGTGGCGCGCCGGCGTCGAAGAGACGCGCGCGGCGCTGGAGGGCCCATGGAGCTGATCGCGCGCGAACAGCAGCACGCCGCGCCGGCGGAGCGCATCCTCGTCTGGGGCGCGGGCGCCATCGGCGGTACCGTCGCGGCCTACCTTCGCCGCGCCGGTCTCGACATGACGGCCGTCGACGCCAACGCCGACCACGTGCGGGCCATCCGCGCGCGCGGCCTCGCCATCACGGGCCCCATCGAACAATTCACGCAGGCCGTGCCGGTGTTCACGCCGGACGAGGTCGAGGGCGTCTGGGACACGGTCTTCCTGTGCGTCAAGGCGCTCCACACCGAGGCGGCGGCGCGGCAGCTCGCGCCGTACCTCGCCGCCGACGGCGTGGTGGTGTCGCTGCAGAACGGCTTCAACGAGCTGGCCATCGCCGAGGTCGTCGGCGAGGCCCGGACGATGGGCGCGTTCGTGAACTTCGGGGCGGACGTGCTGGAGCCCGGCGTGGTGCACTTCGGCGGGCGCGGCGCGGTGGTTCTCGGCGAGCTGGACGGCCGCGACAGCGAGCGGCTCGCGCGGGTGTGGCGGGCGCTCCACCGCTTCGAGCCCGGCGCCGTCACGACCGACAACATCTGGGGCTACCTGTGGGGCAAGATGGGCTACGGGTCGCTGCTCTTCGCGAGCGCGCTCACCGAGGCGACGATCGTGGACGTGCTGGACTCGCGCCCGGCGCGCCCGGTGCTGACGGCCCTGGCGCGCGAGGTGATGGCGGTGGCCGCGGCCGAGAGGGTGACGCCCATGGGCTTCAACGGCTACGACCCGGCGGCGTTCGGCCCGGGCGGGACCGCGGCGGCCGTCGACGCGTCGTTCGACGCGATGGTCGCGTTCAACCGGCGCTCGGCCAAGACGCACAGCGGCATCTGGCGCGACATCGCGGTCCATCACCGCAAGACCGAGACCGACGCGCAGTTCGCGCCCATCCTGCGGATCGCGCGGCGGCGCGGCCTCGCGATTCCCACCGTCGAACGCCTCGTTCTGCTCATGCGGGAGGTCGAGCGCGGCGCCCGGTCCCAGGCGTGGGACAATCTGGCGCGGCTCGCCGCGCCACCGGACGGAGGCTCCGATGCACATCCGCTTTGACGGCCGGACCGCGATCGTCACCGGCGCCGCCCACGGCTTCGGTCGCGCCATCGCCCTGCGCTTCGCCGGGCTCGGCGCGCGCGTCGTCGCCTGCGACCTCGTGGAGGACGAGCTCCACGAGACCGCGCGGCTCGGCGAGGCGCAGGAGACGCCGATCGACGTGCGCGTGGTGGACGTGACCGATCGCCGGGCGGTGCACGGCCTGGCGCGCGAGACGCTCGCGGCGCTCGGACGCATCGACGTCCTCGTGAACGACGCCGGCGGCGTGATGGGGCAGGTCGGCCGGCCGCTCGAGGAGGTGTCCGAGGCGGACTGGCGCGCCATCTTCGCCGTCAACCTCGACGGCGCCTTCTATTGCAGCCAGGCCGTCGCGCCCGCCATGAAGGCCGCGCGCTACGGCCGCATCGTCAACATCTCGAGCGGCGCCGGCCTCGGCATCAGCCTCACGGGGATCCAGGCCTACGCGTCGGCCAAGGCGGGGCAGATCGGCCTGACGCGCCAGCTGGCGCACGAGCTCGGGCCGTGGGGGATCACCGTGAACAACGTCGCGCCCGGCTTCGTCCGCTCGAACCCGACGACCGAGAAGCAGTGGCAGTCGTACGGCGAGGACGGACAGCGCCGGCTGGTCGAGACCATCGCGCTCAAGCGCCTCGGCTCGCCCGACGACATCGCGAACGGCGTGCTGTTCTTCGCCAGCGACTTCGCCGGCTGGGTGACCGGACAGACGCTGGCGATTGACGGAGGGAAGTGACAAGGAACCGTGACGGCTCAGGGCTCACGGCTCATGGCTCACGCGGGACAGGGTGACACTGCCGTGAGCCCTGAGCCCTGAGCCCTGAGCCGTGTGAAAGGAGCACGTCCGTGTCGAATCCAGTCCTGACCGTCGGCTCGCTCTTTGCCGCGCCTGGAGAGAAGCGGTACGGCGTCAACGAGTTTCCCGTGCAGGGGCGGCCGTACCGGCTCCCCATGTGGCTCGTCAACGGGCGCGCCGAAGGGCCGACGCTCGTGGTGACGGCCGGCGTGCACGCCGCCGAGTACGCGAGCATCGCGGCGGCGCTGGACCTGGGGCGCGCGCTCGACCCCGCGACACTCCGCGGCCGCGTCATCGTGGTGCCGGTGATGAACGTGCCGGCCTTCACGGCGCGCGCCATCTACGTCTGTCCCCTCGACGGGAAGAACCTGAACCGGGTGTTCCCGGGCGACGCGGGCGGCACGGCGTCCGAGCAGCTTGCCGGGTGGGTGTTCCAGCACGTGATCGCGCAGGGCCAGTACTACGTGGACCTGCACGGCGGCGATCTGAACGAGGCCCTCGTCCCGTTCACCATCTTCTTTCGTGCCGGAAACCGCCAGGTGGACGAGGTGTCGCTGGAGATGGCGAAAGTCTTCGGCATCCACTACCTGGTGAGCAGCGAGACGCCGGGCTCCGCCTTTTCCGCGGCCGCGCGCGCGGGCATCCCCGCCATCCTGGCCGAGGCGGGCGGGCAGGGCATCTGGACGCCGGAGGACATCGCGGCGCACACCAACGGTCTCGGCCGGCTGATGCGCCACCTCGGCATGATCGGGGGCGCCGCGCCGGAGCCGGTGCCGTTCACGCTGCTCAAGCAGTTCCTCTGGCTGCGCAGCGACCACGACGGCTTCTGGTATCCCGACGTGGCGGTGGGCGCGGCCGTTCGGGCGGGGCAGGACCTCGGGCACGTGAAGGACGAGGAGGGACACGTGCTGCAGACGGCCGTCAGCCCGGCCGACGGTCGCGTCCTGTTCATCGTCTCGTCGCTGGCGATGAACCGGACGGATCCGCTGCTGGCCGTCGGCGCGTAGGAAAAAGGGGTCTGACCCCTTTTTTCATCGACGGAGACGCTGCCATGGACGTCGTGCTCCAGGTGCTCGCCGACCGCGAGCGCCGATACATCCGCGAGCTCGCCGAGCTCGTCGCCATCCCCTCGATCAGCACGGACCCCGACCGCGCCGGCGACGTGCGGCGCGCCGTGGACTGGGTGGCCGCGCGGCTGCGCGCGGCCGGCGACGTGCAGGTCGAGGTGTGGGACACGCCGCGCCACCCGGCGGTGTACGGCCGCTGGGACGGCGCGCCGGGTGCGCCGACGGTCCTCGTCTACGGCCACGTGGACGTACAGCCGCCCGACCCGATCGAGGCGTGGGACTCGCCGCCCTTCGTGCTGACCGAGCGCAACGGGCGGCTCTACGGCCGCGGCGTCAGCGACGACAAGGCCTCGATGCTGCTGCCGATCCTGGCGGCCGAGGCGTTCTTCACCGCGGGGGAGCGGCCGCCCGTCAACCTGCGCTTCCTGGTCGAGGCCGAGGAAGAGATCGGCAGCCCCAGCCTGCCGGCGCTCGTGCGCGCGCGGCGCGACGCGCTCGCCTGCGACGTCGCGCTGTCGGCCGACGGCGGGATGTGGCGCGCCGAGACGCCCAGCCTCACGG
>JAHECP010000060.1 GCA_024641665.1 Acidobacteriota bacterium | reverse complement strand
TGTGGCCCGACTGGTTGCGGCGCATCGACACGCTGCTCGAGGACGAAGCCGTGATTGAGACGGTCGCCCAGGCGCTGGAGGCGCCCTGGCCGCAGAGTCGGCGCCGCGGCCGGCCGGGGACGCCGGCCGAGGTCGTGCTGCGGATGCTGGTGTTGAAGCATCTGTTCGATTGGAGCGATGACGACCTCGAGCGCGAGGTCCGGGCGAATTTGGTGTATCGCGCGTTTACGCGCATTGATGCCGGGGAAGTCCCGGACGCCAAGACGATCCTCAAGATCGCCCGCGTGCTGGGCCCGGACGCGGTGCGGCAGCTGCACGAGCGGGTGGTCGACGTCGCGAAGCGGGCGGGGGTGACGCACGGCCGCCGCTTTCGCATCGACACCACGGTCGTAGAAACGAATGTGCACTACCCGACCGACAGCACCTTGCTGCAGGATGGCGTCCGCGTGCTGACACGGACGATGCAGCAGGCGAGCGTCGCCCTGGGCGATCCGAAGGTCCCGCTTCGTCATCGGCTGCGCAGCATGACGCGGCGGGTCCTGACCATTGGGTATCAGGCTCGGTCGCCGAAGACGCGGACGGCGATGGTCAAGAGCTACCGCCAGTTGATGGCCACGACGCGCGCGGTGGTGCGCGAGGCGACCACGATGGTCCGTCGCCTCGGTCAACGTGTTCGCACCGCGACGCCCCCGCTCGCGCGGCGCTTGCGGCAGGCGCAGGGGCGGTTGCGCGAGATGCAGCCCCTGATCCGGGGCGTGCTGGCGCAGACGCGAGCGTGGGTGCTGGGCGGCGACACGCACGTGGCCGACAAGGTCTTGAGTCTGTTCGAGCCCCACACGGAAGCGATTCGGGAGGGCAAGGCCGGCAAGCCCACGGAATTCGGGAAACTCGTCACGATTCAAGAGGCGGAGCATCAGCTCATCACGGCGTATGAGGTGCATGCGCGGCGCCCCGCGGATCGCACGCTGTGGGTCGGCGGGCTGGACACGCATCAGCGCCTCTTTGGGCGCCCCCCGTCTCTGGCCACGGCCGACCGCGGCTTCAGCTCGGCGGCCAATGAGGCGGCGGCCACGGCCCGCGGGGTGCGCCGCGTGATCCTGCCGACACTCGGTCCCCGCTCGCCCGCGCGTCGCCGGCACGAGCACCAGGCGTGGTTCCGGCGGGGACAACGCTGGCGCGTCGGCTGCGAAGGCCGGATCAGTGTGCTCAAACGACGGCATGGCCTGCGGCGCTGCCGGTATCATGGCGCGGACGGCACGGATCGCTGGGTGGGCCTCGGCGTCATCGCGAACAACTTGATGAGCACCGCGATCTTCTTATGCGCACGGACGCTCGCGTAACCACGAAACGGAGAACGGATGAAAATGACACGACCGGATATCCGGCCAGTCTCCACAGGCCCTGAGGATCGGCTCCTGTACGGCCATTTCTTCACCGGAAAGTAGCTAGCACCGGGAGTGCGGTGGCTTTCGATGGCGCCGATGAAGCGTTTCCTGGCACGAACATTTCCTAGCCTTTATCACCAGATGGCTTTCGTGAAGCACCGCCTACTCCTCCCAGGGGTTGAGGGGCCACAACTCTTCGCAACGATATTTCGCAAGAACTTCTGGCGCGGGCCGGACTCGCGATCCGGGCGCGGTTCGGGGTTTGTCCAGACAGAGAAGATCCGGGAGACTCTGCCGGCTCTTGTTAAGGAGCTTGGCGTCCGGTCGCTGCTGGACCTGCCATGTGGCGACTTCTACTGGATGAGCAACGTCGCCCTGGAGCTCGATACGTACATCGGCGCAGATATCGTCGAAGAGTTGATCATGACCAATACACAGGCGTTCGGTGATGACAAAAGAACATTCATTGTCAGGGACGTCACGAAAGACACACTGCCCAACGTAGACCTGATCCTGTGCCGAGACTGCTTCGTGCACCTGTCTTTTGAAGACATTCAGCAGGCAATCAGCAGAATCAATAACAGCGGGGCCAGGTATTTACTGACGACCACCTTTGTCGACCGCGCCACGAACAGGAACATCCGTACGGGCCAGTGGCGCCCCCTCAACC
The DNA here is from genome assembly GCA_024641665.1 of Acidobacteriota bacterium. GTDB lineage: Bacteria > Acidobacteriota > Vicinamibacteria > Vicinamibacterales > JAHECP01 > JAHECP01. The sequence continues at coordinate 28,326 of JAHECP010000060.1, read as the reverse complement.
TTGAGAAGCCGCCATTCAGCTTTGGGACACCGCTGAGACTGATCAACGAAGGCTGTACGGAAAAGGACAAAGACGGCACCTATGCCGATAAGAGCCTTGGGCTGTGGCGGTTGCCATTATGAAACGCGACTACTTCCGTGAGGCTATCTTTCGCCCGGGCTTGTCAGCCCTGACGCCGTACAGCAGACCAGATGCGTAGCAGGACGTTCGTGACGGCGGCAGCCGCCGTCGTCGTGCTGTCGGTCACGGGCTCTGGCCTTGTGAAGGTGCTCGCCGTCCAACGGACGAACCGCGCGCTGCTGAGAGCGTTGGTCATCGATCATCCGACAGATTCGGGTTGGATCCTGAGAAACCCTCTTTCGGTCGGCGATAGCGCGGCACTGGCGGAAGCGACAGACCGTCATCTGAGCGCGGCTGGGCATCTTGCTTGGAAGGGACGATCCCGGACACAAGGGTTGCTCGCCTTGGCGACAGGAGACCGCAGGGAGGCCGCCAAGACGTTTGCGTTGACCGACGACGCGATGTCGAGGTTCTGGGGCGCTAGAGTGGCGGCACGGGAGATGCGATTTGAGGACGCGGCCCGGTTGTTGAGCCGTGATTACCCGGCAACGATGACGCTGCTCGAGGAGAAGGCGGCGGCGGCAGGCGCGCGAGGAGATTTGGAGGAGGCCAACGTCTCGCTCCAAATCGCTGCGCGATGCCCAGTCGACGACCTCGATGCCTCCGCGTTGATTACGCGCGGCCACCTGCGGCAGGTCGTCGGTGCCTACGATTCGGCTTTGAACGATTTTAACCGGGCGCTGGCCGTGTGCCCTGGCTGCTACCAGGCGTACCTCTACCGGGGTCAGACCTGGTTGGCGCAGGGGCTCGGGACGCAGGATACCGTGGAACGGGATCTGCGTCGTGCCGTGACACTTGCACCTGAAGAGAGAGATGCGGCGCTGACTTGGGCCCAATGGCTCCTCAGCGTGCACCGATGGGGCGAGGCCGAGGCGGCGTTTCAGGCGTGGCACGAGCGTCATCCACTCGACGCGGAGTCGGTGTGGAACCTCGCCTTCATCTATTGCCACACGGGTCGCCCGCAAGAAGGACAATCAGTGATGCGCCGGTTTCTGGACCGGTCTGTTGCGGCGAAGACCGAGAACGATCGGATTACGCAACTCGTTGCGCAATGCCCGGGCTAGTGCGTGACTCCACGGTTTTCCGTCATCATTCCCACGTACAACCGTTCAGAGAAACTGCTCCGAGCCGTCAGGAGTGTGCTTACCCAGACGTGTGAGGACTTCGAAGTCTTGGTCATCGACGATGGATCCGACGGCACGGAACAGGCGCTGGCCAATCTGGATCCGAGGGTGAAGTACCTCCGGGGATCTGGGGAAGGCGTTGCCGCCGCGAGAAATGCGGGCATCGCCAGGTCGACCGGCGATTTCGTGGCGTTCCTCGACGCCGATGATTGGTGGTACCCGAGAAAGCTGGAACGCGTCCTTGACACAATTCGGGCCCACCCGACCGTGGGATTCATCTACTCAGGACTGGATTTCGTCGACACCCATGGGGCCACGCTGTGGTCGGCCAATGTTCGTGATGTGCAGGGTGATGGTTATGTCGCGGTCCTGGAGGGTAACTTCATCTCGACCTCGGCGGCAGTCGTGAAGCGTGCGTGCGTGACGAACGTCGGTGACTTCGACGTATCGCTCAGCGGCTGTGAGGACTGGGACTTGTGGATTCGCGTGGCACGACATTACCCGATACATCTGGTCCCAGAGGTGCTCGTTGCCTACGAGTATCTGTCTGAAGACAGCATCACCTCGAGGCACCTTGCCTGGTTGAAGGCGATCGATGAGGTGCTGACGAAAGCACTGACAGTGGATCGAGACCTGTCGAAACGGCGCAGGCGGCGTATTCGCTCCGGCATCGCCTGGTCGAAAGGCCGGGTCTGCCTCGGCGCGCGGGATGACGCGCTGGCGCTGAAGCAGTTCGTGGAGGCGGTGCGTCTGAGGCCAACAAATTGGCGGGCACTCGTCTATGTGGGCGTGCTGTTGTTTCCATTCTTGACAGCCTGCCTCCCGCACAGGCTGAAGCTGGCGTTGCGGCTGCCGGGGGCGCGCCCGGACTCGGATCAGTTCTGCTGATTCCCAATAGCACGGGTGACGGTTCCTTCGACCAAGTGCCCCAACCGCGGGGTAAGCCGGGGCTCGCAAGTCGGCGAGGAATGGCAGAACTAATGCGACAGGCGGAGGCGCGGGCCAAGTTCGGCTCGAAAACGAAGCCGCGTCCAGGCGTGATCAATAGGCTGGCGCTCCGCCTCGTGTTCGTGATGATCGCGCTGCTGACCGTCCAGCGCTATGACCTTTCTGCCGTCAATATTGCGATCGGCTCGACCCGAATCAGCGAGCTCCTGGCGATGATCGCGGTGTCGCTCCTGTTCGTGGATGCCGCTGCCTTCGGGCGCCGCCTGCGGGTGCCGCGGTTGGTCACGCAACTGGTCATCCTCTTTCTCGGAGTCATGTTCCTCTCGTCGTTCGAGTCATTCCGGATAGAGAACGTCGTAAACCACTTCGGACTTGAAGGCCGGCGGCCAGAGCGAGAGCTGCCGTTCATCAAGAGCTACACGACGATGCTGTCGTGGGGCCTGGGCATCACCGTGTTCTATGCCGTGATCCTGGTGGTCAACACCCCAGCACGGTTGAGACGTGCCCTCAAATGGTGGGTAATCGGCGGCACCGTCTGCAGTGCGGTCGCCATCTACAGCGCGCCGGCCGCGACGTTCGGATGGCCACTCGGCAGGACGATTGGGGTCGCCTTGCGGGCGGCAGATGTGACAGGCCCGGACAATGGTTTGCCGCGTGTTTATGGCCTCACTGGGGAACCCCGCCATTTGGTGAGCTTTCTCGTGAGTATGCTGCCGTTCTTGTTCCTTGCCACCACCTCCGATCTCCTGGTCATGGGCAGGAGAGCTCAGAGGGTGTGTCTGGCCATCTGCAGCCTCGCGTTTCTACTGACGCTGTCCCGATCCACTGTGGTGTATGGAGCCGCCATGGTGGCGTCAATCCTGTTTGTCACCGCGCGCGGAAGTAAAGGAATTCGCCTCGGGCGGATCGCGCGCATGACGCTGCTCATTGGCGGCGTTTCGATACTCTCAGGTGGGCTCGTTCAGGTGGCCTTGATGATCTTTGGCCTTCCCGATCTGATCACCATCGGCAGGTATCAGTTGCAGTCGCTGACCGGCACTGACCGGAATCTCAGCAATTGGTTTCAGATCATTGGCTTCAAGGTCGCGTGGGCGGCCTTTCTCGACCATCCGGTCCTCGGTGTCGGAATCGGGAACCTCAGCTTCTACGTTGATCGATACATCTACTTGGTGCCGCGACCGGACTGGCTTCCGGACGCTCTGTACTACGTCGTGACCCCGGTCAATTCCGTCTATCTGGACATTCTTTCGGAGATGGGCATTCTCGGGCTTACTTCGTTTCTTTTGCTCTTCGGGGTGATCGGCACGGGTGGCTGGCGGGCAATACGCGAGGCGAGGCCGGCAGGTCGCTGCGTCGTATCCGGGCTGCTCTGCGGCGTGTTCATGCTGCTTTTCGCGTACGTACTGTTCTCGGCGTTCATGTACGCGTACGTCTGGGCGGCGATAGCATTTCTGGTCGTCGCTGCTCGGCTGGTTCGGCGGCAACCGGACTGCTTCGAGAACTGGGGTGTTCAACGCGCGCGGCCAGCGTGAGCGGTGACACGGCTTGCAAGCTCTGCGCGAGCCACCTAATTTCGGCCCTCTACATTTCACGCCGGCACCGATTCACGGTGAACCGTTGCGGAAACTGCGGTCTGGTGTTCGTGCTGACCCGAGCGTCGGAGGCCGATCAGCGAGCGATGTACAGCGACGAGGAGGCGTTCCGTGCCTTCTCCGAGGCGACGAACCAACCTAAGGTGGCCGAGCGGCAAGCGCGCGTCCTAAGGGAACTCAGTGGTTTTCTGCGACGTGGGTCTACGATGCCTCGATTGCTCGACGTCGGCGCGGGCTCTGGTGGATTTCTGCACGACGCGCGAGAGGTCGGATTCGACGTGTATGGAAATGAGCTGTCGTCCGAGGGGATTGACCAAGCACGCCGGACGTACGGGATTGAACTCAGTCCGAGGGTTCTGGAAGAGGAGGAGCGGGACGGGTTCTTTGACGCCGTCACAATGTGGGGTGTCCTGGAACATGTGCCTGAGCCGATGTCGCTGCTCCAAAGTGCATTCCGAGTGCTGCGAGACGGCGGCATTCTCTTTCTTTACACTCCTACCTGGTGTTTGTACGACGCTATCGGCCTTCGACTCGCACAGGTGAGCCACAATCGCTGGACCGTGCTGCTCGACCGTCGCATTTCCGAGGAACATCTTCAGCTCTATCCGATGAGGGCGCTGCGAGCGGCTTGCAAACGGATCGGCTTTGAGATGATCAGGGAGGAGACCGTGTCCGAGTACAACTTCAAGACGGCCGCCTACCTTGAATCGATGGGTGTCCCCGGGGCTCTTCGGCGCACTCTGGCGGCTGCTCTCGATGGCCTGATCGACCACGGCCTGTTCTTTCGGAATAACGCCCGCATCTATTGTCACAAACCGGATAGAACAACGAGGAAGATGTGAGCGCAACGCGTTTCACTCGCCTACACCTCGTTATTCTCGTCGCCAGTTGCGCCACCGCTGGAGTATTCGCCGCCGTCCTCAATCCCGCTGAATTGGGATTCACGACGCCTGACAACAGTCTTCAGTTCAAGATCGATCCCGTTCATCCGACGTATCTCGTCAAGTCCGAAAACGTCGTCACGACCGGCACGCCTGTCTACTATGTCGCGCCGCCCAACCTGCCGCCGGGTTACCTGCTCTATAAGATCTCTGCTTCGCACCCGTTCCTGTACGCCGTGTTGACACTTCGAACGGCGAACAACGGCCGCGTCAGTATCAGAACGAGCAAAGACGGCATCAAGTTTGCAACGGTCTTTTCGAGTCCGCCTGCGAAATATGGCGTGGAGGGCGCCAAGGTCAGGCTGGGCAGGACGATTCAAGGCACCAGGGTGCTGTACGTGCGTGTGGATCTCGAAGGCACGCGCGGCGGCCTCCAAACGAATTTCCACCAACTCGACGGCGGGTTCATTCTGGATCTCCCGGTGTCCGCTCGAAGTGTGGTCCGAGGCGTCGTCGCGGGTGTGGTTGCGATCTTCTTATGGTGGGCCTACAGCCTGACCGTTGCGGGGCTCACCCGTACGGACTGGCACGCGGCCGCCGCGGCCGACGCGATCGCCCACGTGCCGCTGCTCATCCTGCTCCTCTATATTCCCCTGTCGCCGCGCGTGCCCGCTAACCTTGCCGGCGCTTTGCTGCTCTATGCTTTCTTGGGCGTCCTCATGGTGCGGATCTACAACCTGATCGCCCTTGTGCCGAGTGTCTCCAAGCCTCGTCTCGTCGCGTCGGTGGTGCTCATGGTCGCCTTGCTGGCGTCGGTCCTGGTCTTCCTTCGAGCCATCATCATCGACAGTGACGGCACCGCGTACTACATGTATGCGCGCTCGGTCCTCATCGATCACGATCTCGATCTTCGAAATGAAGCAGCAGATGCCTGGAGACTGGCTGGCATGGGGCCCCAGTGGGAGTTGCCACGATGGCCGGTGACCGGGGCGGTGCTGAACCCCTACACGGTTGGGACGAGCATCGCTCAGTTGCCTTTCGCGTTTCTTGGGCACACCGGTGCCAAGCTGCTCAATCGATTTGGCGTCACCGTGCCGCTGGACGGTTACTCGCTGCCATATCAAGTAGGCGTGGCGTCCGGGTCCGTGTTGCTGACGTTCCTGGCGTTCTGTCTCCTCGCGCGGTTGTTGTGGAAGGTCTACGGGCCCGTGATTGCCCTGCTGACGGTTCTTGGGTTGTGGTTCGGCACGGTCATTCTCTGCATGGCGTACTTTCATCCGTCCATGTCGCACGGCCCCGATCTGTTGGTCACCGTAATCTTTTTTAGCGTCTGGTTCGCTCACCGCAACGAGACCGGGGGGCGCAGTTGGATGTTTCGAGGCATGGCGACGGGCTTGTGTATGCTCGTGCGTCAACAAAATCTCGTCATGTTTACACTGCTTGGATACGACGCCGTCGTAACCGCCGGTGATCTGTGGAAAGCGTCTCCATCCATACGAACGATTCTTCGCTATTGGGTCATCGCCGGCGTGAGTGCCGCCGCGGGTTTCTCCGTGGTCTACTTTCCGCAAATTGCGTACAACCTCAGGACCTGCAGGTGCCTCTACTTCACGGGTGTGAGCAACCTTGGGCTGACGTTCCACTGGTGGCGACCCCAGGTCGTGACCGTCCTCTTCGGGACCGAACACGGGCTCTTCCTTTGGACGCCCATTACGGTGCCTGCTGTGTTGGGATTGGGGTTGTTGCTGCGAGAGAATCGGCGGCTGGCGGTCGGATACGCATTGATCTTCGCTGTGACGGTGTACGAGATCGGCTTGCTGGGTATGTTCGGTGGCGCCGGTGCCGGCGAGAGATACCTCATCAACATGACGGTGCCATTGGCATTCGGGTTGGCGACGTCTATCCGCTATTGTGCGCGGCGTGCGGCACTCGGATGGGTGGCCTCTGGAATCGGCGCGCTCGTTCTGCTGAACGTCGGAGTACTGAGCGCATATGTGCTCGCGGTGTTGCCCCCCTTTGGGCGAAATCTCACGTTGAGAGACTTCTGGTCGGCGGTACTGTTGCGCGGCCCCGAACTGGTCATCGAGTCCATGGACAATGTGACGTATGCCTACAAGCCGGCCTTCGGTATTGCGGCCAACTTGGTCGCGCCCTTTGTCGGGGGGCACAGTGACGGGCCATTGGGCGTGTTCGGGGCCCTCGCAGCCGTCGGCGTGATCGCGATTGGAGGCCTGGTGGCCGTGGCCGGTGTCCTCGGGCCGAGGTGGCGACCTGGGCAGCCGCCGACGCACGCGGAAGCGACGAGCCATCTCTGATGTCGAACATGGAACGCCAGAACGTCGCGACGTCGCCGTTGTATGCCGATTCCGGGAAGGTCTCGTTTGCGTCGGCGTTGTCCTGGCGGGCTCGCGTCGCGGTCTACGAGCGGTTTCTGAGCGCGCTGGTTCCGCAGCACCAGGACACCATTCTCGACGTCGGCGTGACGTGCGATCGGCGATTTCACGAATCGAATTTTCTCGAGCGGCTCTATCCGCACAAGGACCGCATCACGTGCGTCGGCACAGAGGATGCCTCGCATCTTGAACACGACTATCCCGGCCTGCGCTTTACCCGGGTGGACGGACACGAGCCCTTGCCATTTGGCGCGAACCATTTCAAGATCGCGTTCAGCAATGCCGTGATTGAACATGTCGGGAGCTGCGATCAGCAGCGGTCCTTCCTTCGCGAAATGCTGCGTGTCTCCGAGCGGTTTTTCGTTGCGACACCCAATCGGTGGTTTCCGATTGAGGTCCATACCGGCCTTCCGCTGCTGCACTACGCGCCGGCGCCACTGTTTCGTCGCCTCCTCGCTCGTACCCGTTACCGGTTCTGGGCCGACGAACGTAACCTAAATCTGTTGTCCGGCCGGGACTTGAGGGGTCTGTTTCCCACAAGCACCGAGCCGACGCTGGACGTCGTTGGTATCGGCTGGGGCGCGGCCAGGTCGAATCTTGTGGCGTATGGCAGGAGTGGCGGCCATCGTCGGTGAGTGCGGGAATGTGCGTTGTCTGGCGTGCGACAGCACGAGCCGGAGGAGGTCCGTCCCGTCAGTGGGACCGCTGATTCACCACTGCGACGCGTGCGGACAGGTCTTTGTCAACCCTCAGCCGACCGACGAGACGCTGGCGGGCGTCTACTCCTCAGAGTATTTCTTCGATGCGTGCGTGCCCGGCCAAGAGGCTCAGGGCTCGGCGGTGAAGAGGCACACGGCCAGTCTCTATCTGGATGCGCTCGCGAAATACGCGCCAGGGCCGCCCGGCACGCTGCTGGAGATCGGGTGTGGAAGCGGGGAATTCCTCCTCGAAGCCTCCCGACGGGGATTCGCGGTGTCTGGCCTCGATCCGTCTAACCACGCGGTTGAGCGGGCCAACGCGCTTCTCGGGTGGAACGCGGCACGTTGTTCGACGATCGAGCGAGCAGCATTGCCCAATAACCACGTCGATGTGTGCGTATGTGTTGACGTGATTGAGCATACGCGTGATCCTGTCGAGGTTTTATCACATGTTTATCGAGTGCTCAAGCCGAATGGCGTGTTGCTCTTGGTGACCCCTGCGCTCGATAGCTGGCTGGCGCGGTTGATGAAGCAGAATTGGTTCGAGTTCAAGACCGAGCATCTTCATTACTTTAGCAGCTCGACGCTGCAAAACGTATTCTTTCGTACGGGGTTTCGATCCGTCGAGCTCTCGTCGGCACGAAAGACCTTGACTTTAGCCTACGTCCAACAGCACTTCCAGCGATTTCGCGTTCCGGTGTGGAGCGCATTGGTGAACTCGCTGAGCTCCATCATGCCGCCAAGAGTGCGGCTAGCTCCATTTACTGTGCCCACTAGCAGTATGCTTGCCTTTGCGCGCTCGGGTGCCAAACGTCATCGTTCCTTAGTGAGCGTGATCGTGCCTGTGTACAACGAGCACGAAACGGTCACGACCCTCTTGAAGGAGCTGATCGCAAAGGAACTCATCGGTGTAGACAAGGAGATCCTGATCGTCGAATCGAATTCCGATGACGGATCCCGCGAAGATGTTTTGCGATTCAAGGACACGCCGGGCGTGCGAATACTGCTGCAGGACCGGCCTGGCGGGAAGGGGCTAGCGGTACGGCAAGGACTGAGCCAGGCTACGGGCGACATCATCCTGATCCAGGATGCCGACCTTGAGTACAACATCCACGATTACGACATGCTCCTTGAACCGATACGATCCTATCGGCGGGCTCTGGTGCTCGGATCCCGACATACTGGCACAGCGAAAATTCGCGTGTTCATTGATCAGCGGCTTCTGGGGCTAGCGTTCAACTTCGGCCATGTGATGTTGACGATGCTCTTCAATCTGCTTTACCGGCAGGCACTAAAAGACCCCTGGACGATGTATAAGGTGTTTCGGCGCGATTGTCTTCACGGGCTCAGATTTGAATGCAGTCGCTTTGATTTCGACGTTGAGCTACTGGCAAAGCTCATTCGAAAGGGCTACAAACCAATCGAAATCCCAGTCAGTTACAAATCTCGATCTTTCAGAGAGGGCAAGAAGATACGAGTGTTGAGCGATCCCTGGACCTGGTTGTGGGCGTGCGTGAAGTACCGTGTGGTGTCACGGTGCACCAGTGCCCAAGCACATTGAGCGTCTCACGCTCGGCAAGCATGGGCCAGTGTTTGGCCCGCTACGCACTCCCGTGTTCGGATCGAATCTGTCCGTTGCCCAGCCGGCGGTGCTCGAAGAACCATGCGACCAAGATTGAAAGTCGCAATTTCGACACTGATCGTCCAGCCGGGACGAAGCGGCTCTAACGAGTCGTACCTCGCCAGCCTCGTTCGTGGGTTAGCCAGCCTTCCCGACAGCGTCGAGTACGTTCTCTTCATCAGTGCCGGGAACCGCGAGCTGTTCGAGGGGCTCGACCGTCGGTTCCAGCTGGTGGCGGTTCCAGGAGCCGCCGGTTCCCGCGTGGCGCGGATCGCTATCGACCAACTGGTCCTGGGGCGATGGGCCGGGCAGCTCAACGCCAACGTTCTCCATTTTCCCGGCACAGTGGGTTCGGCCCTCCGCTTGCGCATTCCCCAGGTCGTCACGGTGCACTACGACCTTGAGCCTGCGCATCTGCCCTCAATCAGCCTGCTGAAGCGGGCGTACGTCAACTACCTCATGCGGCGAACCTGTCGGGTGGCAAGGTACGTCGTTGTACCGTCTGCTACGTTCCGCGCCGCCTTCGTGAAACGCTGGTGTGTGCCGCCCGAGCGCGTAAAGGTGGTATATCACGGCGTCCAGGCGGCCGCGGGCCCGGCCTCAGGCTCCGATCCAGATCACCACGGGGATGATGTCCTCCGGCGATTCGGCCTGGAGCCAGGCTTCCTCCTGTGCGTCACCAACGCACTTCCGCACAAGAACATTCCACGGCTGCTCGACGCCTATCGCCTGCTTCGGTCGCGTGGGGTAAGCCAGCCGCTGGTGCTGGTCGGCGACATCCCGCCAGGGAAGCTCCGCACGTGGCTTCAGCAGGGAGCCGCAGCCAGCATCTGCCGCGAAGCGATCATCCTCACGGGGTTCCTGGCACATGGCGACGTGCTGGCGCTCTACCGGCATGCCGGTATGATGGCAACGCCGACGCTGACGGAATCGTCGAGTATGCCCGTGTTGGAAGCCATGGCAAACGGCTGTCCGGTCGTCGCCTCCAATATCGCGGTGCATAGAGAGATCGCGGGTGCTGCCGTCAGGTTGGTCGATCCGGAATCGGCCGAAGCGTTTGCCGGTGCGATACAGGAGGTTCTGGAAGACCCTGCCGAGAGAGATCGTCTCCTCGCAGCGGGTCATGGAGTCGCATCGAAATTCAGCTGGGACCGGACGGCGAGGGAGATGGTCGCGCTGTACGCCGAGGCCGCGGGATCTTGAGAGGCGGAGATCAACCATCCCGGTGCTGCGTAGGGGTGGCGGCCAGGCTGTGACATATAATGATCAGTTCTGGCCTTGTGGTCCGAGTCACCCGAGTGAGGACCGGTCGTTTGGCCTGTGCTGGGATTGAACGATCGTGCGGATGCTTGTGATCGGCGCATCGGGAATGCTTGGGCACAAGGTCGTTGAGGTGTGTCGTCAGCATCACGAAGTGGTTGCGGCATTTCGCGATGCCGACCGATGGCTGAAGCATCCGCTGTTCCAACAGATCGAATGCCTGAGTAACGTGGATGCCCTCCATTTCGATTCGCTGATCGCTGCAGTCGACCGGGTCCGGCCTGAGGTTGTGATCAACGCCGCCGGCATCATCAAACAGCTGCGGATGTCGAAAGACCCGGTGCCCTCGATTCTCGTGAACGCCCTGTTTCCGCATCGTCTGGCCACGCTCTGCGGCGTGGTCGGCGCCAGGTTCGTGCATATCAGTACCGATTGTGTTTTCAGTGGCCGCCGCGGGGCGTACACTGAGGACGACATTCCGGATCCACCTGATCTCTATGGCCGGACGAAGCTGGTCGGCGAGGTGGCCCGACCTGGTTGCCTGACCGTGCGGACTTCGATCGTCGGCCGCGAACTCAGTCGGGCCAGCGGTCTGCTCGAGTGGTTTCTCGGCAATCGCTGTGGCCACATCCGCGGCTTCACGCGCGCGATCTATACCGGCGTGACGACGACGGTGCTCGCGGAGTTCATCGCCTCAGTCTTGATGCGCAGCACCGAGTTGAGCGGCGTGTACCACCTCGCGAGCGAGCCGATCAGCAAGTACGATCTGCTGGTTCGGATCCGGGAGGCGATGGGTTTGTCTGTGACGATTGAGCCGGTCGATGAGCCAGTCTGTGATCGTAGCCTCTTGTCAGGGCGGTTGACGGAACGCACCGGCTGGGCCGCGCCGTCGTGGACCGAGATGGCTGGCAGGCTGGCGGCTGAAGCCCACCAGTACGAGGAATGGAGACAATTGCATGGGGGCGCTTGAGGGCAAACGAATTCTCATTACCGGCGGCACAGGGTCTCTCGGCAAAGTGCTGCTCCGCCGCATCCTTACCGGGGAATTGGGCCAACCGAAGCGGGTCATTGTCTTTTCTCGCGACGAGGCCAAGCAGCATTACCTCCGACTCGAATTCAAGCACCGGCGCGTGGCCACAGACGAAATCATCTACAAGAACGCCGACGAACTCCTGGAGTTCCGCGTCGGCGATGTGAGAAACTACCACTCGGTTGCGTCGGCTCTGCGAGGGGCTGACATCGTGGTCAACGCGGCCGCACTCAAACAAGTCCCGACCTGCGAGTACGCGCCGTACGAAGCTGTGATGACCAACATTACGGGGCCTGAGAACATCGTTCGCGTCATCGAGGAGCTCGGGCTGCCAATCGAGGCGGTCGTGGGCGTGTCGACCGATAAAGCCTGCAAACCCGTCAACGTGATGGGCATGACGAAGGCCATCCAGGAGCGGCTCCTCATTCACGGCAACGTGCGGTGCCCCCACACGCGGTTCATAGCCGTCCGCTACGGGAACGTGCTGGCATCCCGCGGCAGCGTCATCCCGCTGTTCCATGAGCAGATTCGGAGCGGCGGACCAGTCACGTTGACCACACGACTAATGACACGGTTCCTGCTAAGCCTCGACCGAGCTGTCGACACCATCTTTGCAGCGTTACAGAGAGCCCACCACGGGGAGACGTACGTGCCCCGTGTGCCGTCCGCTCGCGTGGAGGACGTTGCTACGGTTCTGATCGGCGACCGTCCCGTTGCGGTCATCGAAACTGGCATTCGGCCAGGCGAGAAGGTGCACGAGATTCTTGTATCGGAAGAGGAGTGTCAGCGAACAGTACCCCGCGGTGAGTACTACGTGATTCAGCCGATTCTTCCCGAACTGCGCTTCGAGGGCGGCGCCGGCGCCCTCGAGGCCGAGTACAGTTCCGCCGATGACACCATGAAGCTCGAGGGGTTGAGGGATCTGTTGATCCACCACCATCTGCTGATGACGCCGAGACATCAGGATGATGAGGCGGAAGAATTACTCCGATGAGAGTGATCGTTGTACTAGGGACCCGTCCCGAGATCATTCGCCTGAGCCTGGTGATCTGCCGGCTTCGCACCCTGTGCGATCTGACGCTCGTTCACACCAACCAGAACTTCGACCCCTGCCTTAGCGAGACATTCCTGCGTGAGCTCGGTGTTGGTGCGCCCGACTACATGCTCGGAGCGCCCAGTGCCAGCTTTGGTGCCCAGGTGGCGACGATACTGTCCGGTGTCGAACGCGTGTTCGCTGAGGTGCACCCGGACCGGCTTCTCATCCTTGGGGACACCAATAGTGGGCTCGCTGCCGTGGTCGCGAAGCGACAGGGAATCCCGGTCTATCACATGGAAGCCGGGAACCGCTGCTACGACGATTGCGTGCCGGAAGAGGTCAACCGTCGGATCATCGACCACTCCAGCGATGTTCTGATGCCCTACACCGAACGAAGCAGACAAAACCTGCTGCGCGAGGGCATACCGGGTGAGCGGATCTTCGTCACGGGCAACCCGATCTACGAGGTGATCCAGCACTTTACCCGCGAGGTCAAGCACTCGAGCATCCTGGACGACCTGCGGCTGAAATCGCAGGAGTATATACTCGTGACGATGCATCGGGCTGAGAACGTTGATGTCGCGGCGCGCCTCCACAATTTCGTTTTGGCGCTCGACGAACTGCAGCGCGCGCACGCATTGCCAGTGATCGTCAGCACACATCCGCGGACGAGGGCCCGGATGGCCGATTTCGGGGTGGACGTCGGCAATGACGCTGTGCGATTTCTCGATCCCTTTGGTTTCGCGGACTTCGTTGCGCTCGAGCGCCACGCACGATGCATTTTGACCGACAGCGGGACGGTCCAAGAGGAAGCCGCAATTTTCGGCATCCCCAATGTGACCATCCGGGACGTGACGGAACGGCCCGAAACGGTCGAATGCGGCAGCAACATCCTGTCGGGCTCCGATCCGAATCAGATCGCGCTCGCGGCGCGTACGGCTCTGGCCTGCACGACGCGTTGGCATCCTCCGGCTGAGTACGTCGTGCCGATCGTCTCGGATACCGTGACGAAGATTGTTTTGGGCTACGAAGGCCCGCTGCTCGAGGCACGTCGTCCCCGCTGACCCATGCGCGTTGCGATCATCAGCATCTACTATTGGCCCGAGCCCGTTCCCAAGCCCCACGAGCTTGCGGAAGGCCTCGTGCGTCGTGGACACGACGTGACCGTGCTGACTTCGTTCCCGAGCTATCCGCTGGGACGGTTTTACGCGGGATACCAGGTGCGCTGGAAGCAGGTCGAGCACATCAACGGGGTCCGCGTCGTGCGGCTTCCCGTCTATCCCAATCACTCGGCGCGCGCGCATCTTCGCGTGGCCCACGTCCTGTCGTTCTTCCTGGCTGTGCTGTGTCTCGCGCCCTGGCTCTCTGGAAAGTTCGATGTGGCGTACGTGTGGGGGAATCCGCCGACCTCGGGCATTGCTGGATGGCTCATGAGTCGATTGAGAAGAGCCCGCTTCGTTTACGGCGTGCACGATTTATGGCCGGAACTAGCCGAAGAGTCTGGGATGATTCGTGGGTCCATTCCGCTGGCCGTGCTCGGCGCCATCGAGCAGTTTGTCCTCCGACGTGCTGATCTGGTGCTGCCCATTTCGGAAGGCTTCCGTCAGATCGTCCTCCAGAAGGGCGTTGCTCCCGCGCGTGTGCACGTGCTTCCCCATTGGGCGGACGCCCGAGTGTACCACCCTGCGCCCAGGGACGAGACGTTAGTTCGCCAGTTGGGCCTGGACGGCTGTTTCGTCGTCGTCTATGCCGGCAACATGGGGCGCCTCCAGGGTCTGACCCAGCTGATAGAAGCTGCCGGTCTCCTGCGTGACGAAATGCCGCGGCTGCGGGTGCTGATGATCGGCGACGGAGTCGAACGCGATCGCCTGCGCGAGCTGGCGCGGCAGTTGGGCGCCTCCAATGTTCGACTCATCGAGCGAATGCCGCCGAAGGACGTGGTGCGGTTCTTCGCGCTGGCGGATGCTCTGTACCTTGGTTTGGCGGACACGAGACTAGCGAGGGTATCAGTGCCGTCGAAGCTGGCGACCTATCTCGCTTGTGGCCGGCCTGTGATCGCCAACGTGCCCGGTGAGACGGCAGTAACCGTCGAGCAGCAGGGGATTGGAGTCAACTGCGCCGGACCCTCGGCCGATGCTATTGCTGAGGGCGTTCGCTCGCTCGCGAGCTTGTGCGCTGATGCTCGGGCGGCGATGTCGAGGCGGGCCCTTGCCCTTTTTCGGACGTCCTTCTCAATGGAGACGCTGCTCGACAAGCACGAGGCCCTTCTACAAGACGTGATCAAGCGACCCGTCAGGACCACGGTCCCATGCGTGCATTCGTAACCGGCGCCGCCGGATTCATCGGGAGCAACCTCGTGGACCGCCTTCTCCACGATGGACACAGGGTCGTTGCGTACGACAATTTCTCGACCGGCCAACGCGCGTTCCTGGCGCAGGCTCAGGGGAGCGATCGCTTCGACTTGTGTCGCGGCGACTCGCTCGACCTCGAATGCCTGACGGCCGCGATGCGCGGCTGCGACTTCGTGTTCCATCTCGCAGCGAACGCTGACCTTCGCTTTGGGACCGAACACCCTCGCAAGGACCTCGAGCAGAACACAATTGCCACGTTCAATGTTCTCGAAGCGATGCGCGCCAACGGCGTGCGCCGCATCTCCTTTTCCTCGACCGGTTCGATCTATGGGGAGCCGGACGTGTTCCCGACTCCGGAAACCGCGCCCTTTCCGACGCAGACCTCTCTCTACGGTGCGTCCAAGCTGGCAGGCGAGGGACTGATTCAAGCCTATTGTGAGGGGTTCGGCTACCAGGGCTACATCTTTCGGTTCGTTTCAATCCTCGGCGAGCGCTACTCCCACGGGCACGTCTTCGACTTCTACCGCAGCCTCCGCGCGAATCCGAAGGAGCTGCGCGTGCTCGGAAACGGTCACCAGCGCAAGTCGTACCTGTACGTTCAGGACTGCATCGACGCCATGCTCATCGCCCTCGAGAGGGCGAACGAGAAGGTCAACGTCTTCAACCTCGGCACCGACGAATACTGCGAGGTGAACGACTCGATTGGCTGGATAACCGGACACCTCGGGTTGTCGCCGAAGCTGTGCTACACGGGCGGTGATCGGGGGTGGATCGGCGACAGTCCTTTCATCTTCCTAGACGCCTCGAAGATCCGCTCGCTCGGGTGGAAGCCGAAGCTCTCGATCCGCGAAGGCATCATCAGGACGGTCGACTACCTCAGGGAGAACCCCTGGCTGCTCGAGGAGCGGTCGTGAAAGTGTGCGTACTCGGCCTTTGGCACCTCGGCACGGTGACTGCGGCGTGCCTTGCGCAGGGTGGTCACGACGTCACCGGGCTCGACTTCGAGGCGTCTGTCGTTGACGGCCTCGCCGCCGGCAGGCCACCGCTGTTCGAGCCCGGCCTCGAGGATCTGGTCAAGGCCGGCCTCACGGCAGGCCGGCTCCGGTTCACGACCGATGCCGCGCAGGCGGTCGAGTCCGCGGACGTCGTGTGGGTGGCCTACGACACGCCGGTAGACGACGAAGATCGAGCGGACGTGGATTACGTCATGGAGCGCGTCACTTGGGTGTTTCCGCACATGCGGGATGGGGCGCTCCTGCTCATGTCGTCGCAGCTCCCCGTCGGAACCACTCGGCAACTGGAGCAGCGGTTCGCCGCCGGCTCACGCGGCCGGCGGGTCGGCTTCGGCTATTCGCCGGAGAACCTGCGCCTTGGCAAGGCGATCGCCGTCTTCACGCGGCCGGACCGCGTCGTCGCCGGCGTGCGCGCCGATGCCGACCGGGAACGGGTGACGGAGCTGCTGCGCCCGTTCGATCCGAAGATCGAGTGGATGTCGGTCGAGTCGGCCGAGATGACCAAGCACGCGCTCAACGCGTTCCTTGCGACGTCGGTCACCTTCATCAACGAGATCGCCGCGCTCTGCGAGCAGGTTGGGGCTGATGCGACCGAGATCGCACGCGCGCTCAAGTCAGAAGCGCGGATCGGACCGAAAGCGTACCTGTCGCCCGGACCGGCCTTCGCAGGCGGCACACTGGCGCGCGACGTCGTCTTTCTGTCGCAGCTTGGCGTGGCGCATGGAGTGCCGACGCGGCTGCTGTCTTCGGTCAAGTCGAGCAACGACTGGCATCGCCAGTGGGCGCAGCGGCGGATCGAACAGCTTCTCCCGGATCTGCGCGGACGCACGGTGGCCGTGTGGGGCCTGACGTACAAGCCCGGAACGGACACGCTGCGGCGTTCGGCGTCGATCGAGCTGTGCCAATGGCTGAACGAGCGCGGCGTGACCGTGCGCGTGCATGACCCAGCTGTGCGGTCGCTGCCCGCATCGTTGGTCGGCCAGATCGAGCTGGCCGATAGCGCTCCAAGCGCGGTGCAGGGGGCGTCAGCGCTCGTGGTCGCGACGCCCTGGCCAGAGTTCAAGGAGATTCCGGCGGGCGAGCTGAAGGTGCGAATGGCCCGCGCACTGGTGCTCGATCCCGGTCGGTTCCTCATCGACACGCTCGGCGGTGATGCGGGGATCGCGTACGTGAGCGTGGGGACAGCCAGCGCCCACACATGAGCATGACACGACAGCTCGAGCGACGAACCGCCCTCATTACCGGCGCCAACCAGGGACTGGGCCTGGCGATTGCGCGCGCGTACGTTATGGCGGGCGCCAGCGTGTTCATGTGCGCGAGAGACGCCGCGCTGCTCGAGACCGCGCGCGCCGATGTCAGCACGCTCGCGACAGGAGGGCAGATGGTCCGCGCGCAGTCCGCCGACGTGTCCCGGCAGGACGATGTCGAGGCGCTGGCGAAGGCGGTGTTCGAGACGTTTCCACAGCTGCACATCCTGGTGAACAATGCCGGCGTCTACGGCCCGATGGGGCTCATCGAGGAGGTGGATTGGGACGCGTGGGTCAGGGCGATCGAGATCAACCTGTTCGGATCGATCCTGATGTGCCGCGCGCTCCTGCGCCATTTCAAGGAACACCGCTACGGAAAGATCGTGCAGCTCTCGGGAGGAGGCGCGACGAGCCCGTTGCCTCGGATCAGCGCGTACGCTGCGTCGAAGGCCGCCATCATCCGCTTCGCGGAAACCCTGGCGGAGGAAGTCCGCGCGGACGGTATCGATGTGAACTCCATCGCCCCGGGTCCGCTGAACACGCGGCTCCTCGACGAGGTCCTCGCGGTGGGGCCGGCGCGCGTGGGCACGCAATTCTACGAGCGCTCGCTGAAGCAGAAGGAGCAAGGTGGAGCTCCGCTGGACGCCGGCGCGAATCTGGCAGTATTCCTGGGCTCAGCCGTGAGCGATGGGATCACGGGAAAGCTGTTGAGTGCCGTGTGGGATCCATGGGACCGGCTGGGTGAGCACCTTGGCGACCTGCGGCGGACCGACGTGTATACTCTCCGCCGCATCGTACCGGGCGATCGTGGTTTGCCGTGGGGTGACAAGAAGTGAGTTGCGGCGTCGCGATCATCGGCTGCGGGTTGATCGGGCAGAAGCGGGCGAAAGCACTGGGGACCGCACGGCTGATCGCGTGTGCGGACGTGGTGCGCGAGCGGGCGGAATCGCTGGCGCGCATCGTTCCCGGCGCGGTTGCCAGTAACGACTGGCGAGCGACGATTGGTCGTCCAGACGTCGACATCGTGGTGGTTGCCACGACCAACGACGCGCTCGCCGAGGTGACGACGTTCGCTGTGCAGGCTGGCAAGCACGTGCTCGTCGAAAAGCCGGCGGCCAGATCCGTGGCCGAAATTGACCGAGTGATTGAGGCCGCCCGTGGACGTCAGTGGCAGGTACGCGTCGGATTCAACCATCGCTACCATCCGGCGCTGCGGAAGGCCCGAGAACTGTTCGACGCCGGCGCACTTGGCGACATGATGTTCGTACGCGGCCGGTACGGCCACGGCGGTCGCCTGGGCTACGACGAGGAATGGCGCGCGGACCCGGCGTTGTCTGGCGGCGGGGAGCTCATCGACCAAGGCGTGCACCTGATCGACCTGTCGCGCTGGTTGCTCGGCGACTTCACCATCGTGAGCGGTTTTGCCCACACCTATTTCTGGCAGATGCCGGTGGACGACAACGCCTTCCTCCTGCTCCGCACGCCTAGCGACCAAACGGCGTTTCTTCACGTCAGTTGCACGGAGTGGAAGAACTTGTTCTCGCTGGAGATCTACGGCCGAGACGGCAAGCTGCACGTCGAAGGACTGGGCGGGAGCTACGGGGTCGAGCGGCTCACGCACTACCGGATGCTGCCGGAAATGGGGCCGCCGGAAACGACCACCTGGGAGTACTCGCGCGGTGACGAGTCGTGGAGCCTCGAGTTCGCGGAATTCCTCGAAGACATCCGACTCGGTCGCACACCGTCGGCCAACCTGGCGGACGCGCGCGCCGCGCTGGCCGTCGTCGAAGAGGTGTATCGCCAGTCCGGCTACGAGTTCGCGGCGCAGGCCCCGAGGGCGCTTCGATGATCATCACGCGCAGCCCGTTGAGGATTACGCTCGGCGGTGGAGGGACAGACCTCCCGTCCTATTACCGGGAGCACGGCGGTTTCGTCATTGCGGCGGCCATCGACAAGTACGTCTACGTCACGGTGATGAGACCGTTCACTGAAGGGATCTACCTCAAGTACTCGAAGCTGGAGCACGTCCAGAACACCGACGACGTGGAGCATCCGATCATCCGTGAGGGGATCCGGATGCTCGGATTCAGGACCCCTCAGATCGAGATCACGACACTGGCGGACATTCCAGCCGGGACCGGTCTCGGCTCGTCCGGCAGCTTCTCAACGGCGCTCCTGAAGGCGCTCAACGCCCACCGGCGACGTCTGCTGCATCCCAACGAGCTGGCGGAACTGGCATGCGACATCGAGATCAACCGCCTCGGCGAGCCCATCGGCAAGCAGGATCAGTACATTGCCGCCTATGGAGGCGTCACGTGCTTCACGTTTAACGCCGATGACAGTGTTCAGGCTTGTCCGCTGAAGCTCAGCATGGATGCGCTGTTCGACCTGGAGGACAACCTCCTGCTGTTCTTCACGGGTTTCTCGCGAAGCGCAGGTTCCATCCTCGAGGATCAGAAGGTCCGCACGGAGCAGTCTGACCAGGGGATGTTGAAGAACCTGCACTATGTGAAGGAGCTGGGCCTTCGTAGCCGCGAGGCACTTGAGCACGGGAAGAACGGCCTCTTCGGCGAGCTGATGCACGAACACTGGGAGCACAAGCGGCGCCGATCGGGCGGCATGAGCAAACCGCAGATCGACGAATGGTACGAGCTCGGGCGGAAGAACGGTGCCATTGGAGGGAAGCTCGTAGGGGCTGGCGGTGGCGGCTTCCTCCTCTTCTATACGGAGGAGCACCGCCGGCTGCGCGCCGCGATGGCGAAGGCGGGGTTGGAGGAGGTGCGGTTCCGCTTCGACTTCGAGGGGACGAAGGTGCTCTTCGGATGAGCCTGCCGGTTGCGATCCTCGCAGGTGGGCTGGCCACGCGGCTGCGGCCGATCACCGAGCAGATTCCGAAGTCCCTGGTTGACGTGGCGGGACGTCCCTTCGTCGTTCACCAGTTGGAATTGCTGCGTCGCCACGCAGTGACCGACATCGTGCTGCTGGTGGGATATCTCGGTGAGATGATTCGCGAAGAGCTCGAGGATGGGGCTCGGTGGGGCGTGCGCGTGCGTTACGTATTCGACGGACCACCGCTGCTGGGCACCGGAGGTGCGATCCGGAGGGCCTTGCCGGAACTCGGGGACGCGTTCTTCGTGCTGTACGGGGACTCGTACCTCGGATGCGACTACGCCGCCGTCGAGCAGGCCTTTCTCGCGAGCGGCAAGCGCGGCCTGATGACGGTGTACCGCAACGATGACCGCTGGGACCGCAGCAACGTCGAGTTCGCGGACGGTCGCATCCTGCGCTACGACAAAGAGCATCCGGCAGCGGAGACGCATTACATCGATTACGGTCTCGGGGCCTTCAGAAGCGAGGCATTCAGCGGCCGGACCGGCGACGATGTCTTTGACCTGGCTGCCGTGTACCAGGAACTCCTGGTTCACGACGATCTGGCCGGTTTCGAGGTGCACGAGCGGTTCTACGAGATCGGGTCGCCAGCGGGCCTCGCGGAAACGCGGGCGCACCTCGCCGCGAAAAGGACATCTGTCTCATGAGCTACGCACGCCAACACCTCGACGAGGCGGCCCGCGTGATGGCCCGGCTCGACACCGACGCCATCGAGAAGATGGTGGCGCTGCTCGCAGACCTCCGCAGCCGTGGCGGCCGCCTCTTCTTCCTCGGCGTCGGGGGCAGCGCGGCCAATTGCTCGCATGCGGTGAACGACTTCCGCAAGATCGCCGGCATCGAGGCCTACACGCCGCTCGACAACGTGTCGGAGTTGACGGCCCGGACGAACGACGAGGGCTGGG
Organism: Acidobacteriota bacterium; assembly: GCA_024641665.1. GTDB lineage: Bacteria > Acidobacteriota > Vicinamibacteria > Vicinamibacterales > JAHECP01 > JAHECP01. The sequence goes on along the minus strand of JAHECP010000060.1, from coordinate 7,221 downwards.
AGAGCGTCTTCGCGGCGTGGCTGAAGGGTAGCCGTCTGAGCGCGAAGGATATGCTCTTCGTGTTCTCGGTCGGCGGCGGCAGCCTCGAACGCAACATCAGCCCGAATCTCGTGCTGGCCCTCCAGTACGCCCGGCAAGTCGGCGCCCGGATCGTGGGGGTGGTGGGGCGCGATGGCGGATACACGGCGCAGGTGGCCGACGCGTGCGTCGTGGTGCCGACGGTGAACACGGAGACCGTGACACCGCACACAGAAGCGTTCCAGGCCGTGGTGTGGCATCTTCTGGTCTCGCACCCGGCGCTCAAAGCGGCTCAGACGAAATGGGAATCGACAGGCCCCGCGCCGTCTTCCTCGACCGCGACGGCGTGATCAACCGGCCGGTCATCCGAAGCGGGAAGCCGCACCCACCGGCTGGCGTCGAAGAGCTCGAGATTCTCCCCGGTGTGGCCGACGCGTTGTCGCTCCTGCGGGACGCCGGCTACCGGCTGATCGTGGTCACCAATCAGCCGGATGTGGCGAGAGGCGCGCAGCGTCTGGAGGTGGTCGAGGCCATGCATCAGGCGCTGATGCAGGCGCTGCCTCTCGACGAGATCCGCGTGTGCCCCCATGACGACGGCGACAGCTGCGAGTGCCGCAAGCCGGCGCCCGGCCTGCTGATGTCAGCGGCTCAAGACGCCGGTCTCGATCTCGAGGGCAGCTACATGATCGGTGACCGTTGGCGAGACATCGAAGCCGGGCGCCGGGCGGCGTGTACCACGATCTTCATCGACTGGGGTTATGAGGAAACGCGTCCCGACCGCCCGGACTTCACGGCGTCATCGTTGAGCGACGCCGCCCAATGGATCCTCGGTCACTCACGGAGCACCCACGGATGACACCTGTTGAGCAGCTATCCGTCAAGATCTTCGCCGACGGAGCCGACCTGGCGGGCATGCTGGACCTGTACGCGAAGCCGTTCATCAAGGGTTTCACGACCAACCCGACGCTGATGCGCAAGGCGGGCATCAGCGACTACCGCGCATTCGCGCGGCAGGTGCTGAAGGCCATCCCGGACCGGCCGATCTCGTTTGAGGTGTTCTCGGACGAGTTCGACGGGATGGAGCGCCAGGCCAGGGAGATTGCGGGGTGGGGCCCCAACGTGTATGTCAAGATTCCGGTGACGAACACGCGGTCGGAGCCCAGCTACGATCTGATCCGCCGGTTGTCTGACGATGGCATCAGCCTCAACGTTACCGCAATCCTCACCCTCCAGCAGGTCCGCGACGTCGTCGATTGCGTGCGAAGCGGCGCGCCGTCGTGCATTTCGGTCTTTGCAGGCCGCGTGGCGGACACGGGGCGGGACCCGGTGCCGATGATGGCGGCCGCCGTCGAGCTGCTGCGGCTCGCGCCGAAGGCCGAGCTGATTTGGGCCAGCCCGCGCGAGCTGCTCAATATCTTCCACGCCGACGCCATCGGCTGCCACATCATCACGGTGACGCACGACATCCTGAAGAAGCTGTCGCTCGTGGGCCGGGATCTGGCCGACTACTCGCTGGATACGGTGAAGATGTTCTACCGCGACGCGAGCGAGGCGGGATTCGCGCTGTAGACCCGCCGAATGGCTCACGGCTCAGGGGCTCAGGGCTCAGGAGCGGTCAGTCGGGCAACGTGGTGCAGCGCGGTGATGAGCGCGAGGGTGAACCAGAAGAGGATGCCGACCTTGGCGCCGAGGGGAATCGCGTCGGTCAGGCTGAAGACGAAGTGCGCGATCAAACCGGCGCCGAGGCCGGCGGCGACGGGACGGTGCAGCGATCTGCCGGGCCGGCGATAGACCCTGACGAGCAGCGTCGCCGCGATCAGCCAGATGGCCGAGTACGCGATCAAGCCCGGAATACCGAGGTCGAGCGCGGCCTGCAGCAGGTGGTTGTGTGCGTGGGCCACGTCGACGTCGGGCGAGGTGAGAAACGTCGGGTAGAGAACCGGCATCACCTTCCGGAAGGTGTTCATCCCCATTCCCGTGAAGGGGAAATCCTGGATGCCGTAGAGGGCACGCGACCAGAGTTCCATGCGACCGGTTATGTTGCCGGCCATGCCCGGGCCGGACTGGCTGATGGCCAGATTGAGCAGCCGCTCCGGGCCCAGCGTTACCGCGAGCGCCACAGCGCCCGCCGCGCCGGCGGCCGCGATGAGGCGGGTTCGACGGCTGTGCCACAGGCAGAATGCCGCGCCTGCGGCGACCATGCCCACCCAGGCCCCGCGTGACTGCGTGAGGAGCAACGTGCCGGCCGTCAGGGCAAGGAGCAGCATCTGAACGAGCAGGCTGACCCTGCGGTGTTCAGGAAGAACGTAGCGGAAGCGCAGGGTCCGCCGCCCCGTTCCGGCGAGCACGGCGATTTGCAGGGGCACGAAGAGCACGAGCACGCCGGCGACGGCGTTCGGCTGGAAACCCTCCTGGGCGCCTGGCAGGCCTCGGATTAGCTTCGGCAGCCGGTCGATGATCGGGGTGAGGACGCGGAACTTGTCGATCCAGTCGGTTCCCACCAGGCCGATGACCGCGAGGGCAGCGCCCGCGAAAAGAAACCCTACGAGGGCAAGCTCGAGGCGGGCGGTTGTCGTCGTCCATCGCGCGATCGCCCAGAACAGGAGGAGGCCGAGGACGACCCCCGATACCTTGCCGAGGCTGAAGACGATGTCGAACGTGGCCCAGAGGCTGACGCCAACCATGGCGAGCAGGACGAGGAGCGCAGCGTTGAACGGCGTGGGGGGAATCAGATGGCCGCTGCCGTGTCGGTTGGAGAGCCAGACCAGCGGAATTACGAGCAGCACGAGCAGCCGGGTTGGGGACGGGAAGAGCAACGCCGGCGCGATGAGGATCACAACGGGCAGCTCGGCGGCCGCCAAGCCTGCGACCAGCCTGTGGTATGTTCGAGTCATGACCGGCGTTCATGTTAGCGGGTTCATGCCGACCAAGTCGAGATGATTGACTGGTGGATGGTTGCCACGAACAGCCTCTGGATCCTGGGACTGTCGATTGTGCTGGCGGCGTTCAGCTATCACGACTGGCTCGCGAGGGTGAAGCAGCGGCGGCGTCGCGATCTCTTCAAAGAGCGCTCCTGGCGGCTTCCCTGGACGTTGGGCATGTTCCTGACGTCGGTCGGTTGGGGGCTCTCGCAGGCCGGGCGCTGGTGGGAGACCACGCTCTGGTTCGCGCTGGCCGCGTCGTTCGGATGGGATATGCTGGGCCTGATGTTGGCTTACAGGCGTTCAGCATCGCACCATCGACCGGCGGACTCGGATTGTGGATGAGTGACAGAACACGGGGACTGTGGCGACATGACTGACACCGGCCATACTGCGCCGCCACCTGGCGTGCGGCACGAGAACTCCTTCGACGATGACGATGAGATCGATCTCCGCGCGTACCTCCGGGTTCTCTGGCGCTATCGCATGGCGATTGCGATTGGAACGCTGGTCTGCGCCGCCGCGGCTTTCATCTGGGGCATCACGACCAAGCGGACGTATGGGGCCGAAGTCGCGTTGGTCGTGAGCGAATCGAAGTTCGGCGAAAGGGATGGGCAGACGGTATCAGCGGCCAGCTTCAGGCCCTACATAGAAAGCCAGGGTCTTGCCGCCAAGGTCATTGGCGAGTTCGGCCTCGACAAGCCGCCCTACAACTTCTTCGCCAGCACGTTCTTCGGATCGGTCGTGACGATCGACGAAGTCCGCAATTCGACGGTATTCCTCCTCACAGCGAAGCTCGACGACCCGGGCCTGGCGGCTCGTGTCGTGAACCGCGTGGCGGCAATGGCGGTCGAAATCTCACGGCGCGTGAGTTACGACGAAGCCATGCGGTCGCGAGACGACATCAAGATTCAGAGGGACGAAGCCCAGAAGCGCATGGACCAGGCTGAGACGACGCTGCGGACGTTCCGCGAGAAGTCACAGGTCGAATTGCTGCGAAAGGACGTGGATGCGGCGCTGAACCAGCGCGGCACACTCCTGGCCCTCCTGATCCAGATCGAGACAGAGAAGGCAAAGCTTGCCAAGGCCGAGCAGGAACTGGCAGCCAGAAAGCGCGTCGAAACGGTGAGGAGAACGATCGACTCCGACCCCGCGTTGATGGAGTCCGCCCGGCCTTCGGCCGGCCAGCCGAACGCGCTGTTGGGGCTCGAGACCCGAAACGAGTTAATCAATCCCGTTTACCAGCAGCTCGATTCGCAAGTTGCCGAGAGTCGCACCAATCTCGCGGCCCTGGAGCGGCAGAAGACACAGATCGTCGACGTGCGAAAGCTGGACGGGTCCCAGTTGGCCAAGCTCACGCAACTCTACCAGGTGGAGAGCCAGCTGTCGGACTTGGAGATGCAGCGCGACCTCGCACGAACCGTCTACCTGCAGGTGGCGACGGCGTACGAGACGGCCCGCCTGCAGGTGGCAGGGCGGAGCGCCCAACTGCAGATCGTCGAGCCGGCCGTGCAGCCCGACCGGCCTCTGTCCCGGCATGTGGCCAGGAACACATTGATCGCACTGATGGTGGGCCTGATGTTGTCTGTGATGGGCGTGCTCGTGTACAGCGCGTTGTCGACCGAGCAAAAGAGCGCCTAGCCATCCGACCGCTTCAGCGCTCCCGCAGCCCTGACCCCGGTCGGGCCCGCCTTCCCCACCCGCCCTTTCCCCCTCGTTTCGTCACACCTCCATCGTTCGCCACCCCGCACGGGTGCGGCGCTTGCACGCCATATTGCGTCAACCTCCCAGTGGCGCGATTTGACGTCCCTCGAATCCCCGCCCGCGACATAGACTCACGCTTTGCGCTCATGCCTTTGAGTGGTCCGCTCCTCGGCTTCGCCCTCCTTTTGCTGTCGCAGGGCGTGTCTGTCGCCGGGCCGCAAGCCGTCCACCCGGCACCGCTGACGGTCTCAATCTCGCTCCCCGGGGGCGCCGAGGGGCTCGAACAGGCCGTCGGCCTCGACGAGACGACGCCCCACGGCGAGGTGCTCCTCGAGGTGGCGCGCCGCGTCTACGGCATCGAGAAGGCGGGCGCCGACCAGGGGCCCCAAGGCACCCTCCAGTTCTACGTCGAGACGGTCCGCCGCATCCAACAGGCGCTCGGCGCGGTCAGGGCCCCCGAGGGGGAGGTCACGCTGGCCTCGGCGCGCGACTCGCACGTCCGCGACCGGCTGCGCGACCTCTTCGAGGCGCTCGGCCTCAGGCTCCGCGAGCGCGACCACCGCTTCCTGGTCGAGCCGTCGCGCTCGGACGACGACGAGCGGCGGCGTCTGGTGGCCGAGCAGGCCGGCGCGGCCATCGAGCCGATGATGGCCGAGCTCAACAAGGGCGGAAGCGTCATCGTCAAGCTTCGAAGCGACCCGATCCCGCTGCCGCTCTCCGTGCAGCTCTGGCGCCGCGTCATCTTCGACCAGCGGATTTCGTCCGACGAGCTGCCGCTCGAGCTCGTGGCCGACCGGCGCGCGGTGTTCCTCTACCACGGCCTCATGGGGCTCGACGCGGCGACCCGTCTCGCGCTCGCGGTGAAGCCGGACGTGGTGCGCCGCCTTTACGAGGACTCGGCGGAGTCGTTCGCGGTCTTCGGCCGGAGCCTTCACGTGCGCGACGGCGCGATCGCGCTGCCCGGCGGCCCGGCCGGCGCGCCCGTCTGGGCCGAGCTCGTGGACCGCTCGCCCGCCAAGACCGACGAGTTCATCCGCTCACTATTCTCGAAGGATGGCGGCCGCCTCGCCTGGTTCTACGACGTCGTCATGCACCTGGACGCGCCGCACCAGCGCGTCGTCCTGGGCCTCGGGACGGACGACACGGACTGGGCCGAGCACGTCTACCGGGTGTTCGCCGACACCAGCCCCGAGTGGATGGTTGCCGACCGCCCGTTCCGGCGCCCGTCTTCGGATCCGGGGCTGTTCCTCCGGGCGCTCGACGTGAGCGCCAAGGGCGGCCTGGCCGGCCCGATGTGGCAGGACCTCTGGGAGCGCGTCCTTGACGGCGGCGACATTCCTGACGAGACACCCAAGGACCTGACGCCGCGCGTGGCCACCGGCGCGGTGGACCTCGGATGGCTCCTCCGTCGCATCTTCGTGGACGCTCCGAACGCCGACGAGCTGGCCGCGACGGTTCACTTCGCTCAACGCGCGTTTCGCGACGCCAGACCGGAAGATACCGGACACCTGCTCGTCGCCCTCAAGGGGCTGCTCTTCTATCCGTCGCTGGTGCTGTCGCTCGATCGGATGGGCGTTCGCCAGCCCGAAACCTGCGCGAGCGCGGTCGATCTCGCCATGGCGCTCGACCGCGACGACGACGCCGAGCGGCGTCCGCGGCGGCTGGCGCAATTCCAGGGCGCGCTGGCGATCGTGGGCAGGTTGGCGGCGGTGCACGCCCTCGCGCCCGACGTCGTGTCGCGCGTCGTTGCCGATCTCGTACGCCGCCGGCCGCTCGAGTCGAACGAGTACGAGGGGCAGATCGCCGACTGGATCGCGACGGTGCTTGCGCCCGCGCTCCCGGCCGAGGTTCCGGGCGATGACCATCCGTCGCTCGAATCGCGGCTCACTCGCGCGCTTACCGGCGCCGACTCGCCGGCGTTTGCCGCGGCCCGGCGGACGATCGCGTGGGAAGGGCAGCCCTACCAGGTCGATCTCACGGCGCGCGCGCGCCAGCGTCTGCCGGGCATCAGGGCCGCTGAGAACGGGTGCAGTCTGAACGAAGCGCTCGCGCTCACAAAGGCCGCCGTTACGCTGGGCGGCAAGGCCGTGACGATCGACGCCAGCCGGGCGGTGGGGACGTTGCTCGGGCGCATGGTCGCCACCCCGTGCGTCCAGAAGGCGACCGGCACCGCAAAGGGGCGGACGGCGGCCGATCGGCTGGAGCGTGTCCGGCGCGACCTGGCGAAGATCAAGAAGCCCAAGGACGTCAAGCGCGCGGGCAAGGTCGCGCCGGATTTGGGTCTCATCGCGGACGAGCTCCTCAGCGAGACGCTGCGCGATCTGACCTACGCGGCCGCGCTCGCCGGCGCGGGCGTCGACGTCGGGCTCGCGGCCGGCGCGGCCCGGCGTCACGACTTCGGGACGGCGCTCAAGGACGGCGCGTCGCGGCGGCGCACGCCGTGGACCGTGGCGGTCGAGCAGACGGGCGCCGGCGTCGAATGGCACGCGCTCGGCGGCCTGCTGGCGCTCGACCTGGGCTTCGCCGATACGCGCCTGCGGCGCCTCGCGGGCGAACCGCCGCCCCCGCCGACCATGAC
>JAHECP010000225.1 GCA_024641665.1 Acidobacteriota bacterium | reverse complement strand
CGCCCGGCCGGACGCCCTTCACGGCCACCAGCCGGCTGGTCAGGGTGAGCACCGGGCGCAGCGGCAGCGTGCTCGCGAGCGGCGCCGGCACGACGCCGTAGAGCAGCAGGCCGGGGCGCACGAGGTCGTACCACACGCGCTCGTCACGCAGCAGCGCGGCGCTGTTGGCCGCGTGGCGGACGCGCGGGCGGACGCCGAGCGCGGCCAGCTCGCCGAGCGCCCGCTTGAAGCGCACGCGCTGGTCGCCGAACCACGGGTCCTCCACGTCGTCCGCCGTCGCGAAGTGCGTGTAGACGCCGTCGATCCGCAGGTTGGCGTGCGCGGCGATCTCGGGCACGGTGCGCCGCAGGTTGTCGGCGCGCAGCCCGAGGCGGTTCATGCCGGTGTCCACCTTGAGGTGGCACGCGAGGCGCACGCCGCGGTCCGCGGCCGCGCGCTGCAGCGCGCGGCCCGCCCACGGCGTCGAGATCGTGGGCGTCAGATCGTGGGTGAAGATCCCGTCGAGCCGGCTCACGCCGAGCGCGCCGAAGACGAGGATCGGGGCGCCGACGCCCGCCTCGCGCAGCGTGATGCCCTCCTCGACGTCGGCACACGCCAGCATCGTGGCGCCCGCCGCCTCGAGCGCGAGGCCCACGGCCGCCGCGCCGTGACCGTAGGCGTTGGCCTTGACGACGGCGATGACGCCGGGAGAAAAGGGGACGGGAGCTATTTCGCCGGGGGTCGGGCGAAATAGCTCCCGTCCCCTTTTCTCCCCCAACAGCTCGACAACCGCCTGGAAGTTGGCGCGGAGGGCCGCGAGATCGACGGCGGCGACGGTCGGGTGCTTCACGCGGTGCCCCTCGCGCGACGGCGCCGCGCGGTCACGCCCCGGGGGCGTAGTTCTCGAAGCGGGTGAATTCCTTGATGAACGTGAGCCGGATGCTCCCGGTCGGGCCGTTGCGCTGCTTGCCGACGATGATCTCGGCCACGCCCTCGTCCTCGGGCGCCGTCTCCTCGCGGTCGTACATCTCGGCGCGGTAGATGAAGAGCACCACGTCGGCGTCCTGCTCGAGGGCGCCCGACTCGCGGAGATCCGAGAGCTGCGGGTGGCGGTCGGCGCGCGCCTCCGGCGCGCGGCTCAGCTGCGACAGCGCCACGATCGGCACGTTCAGCTCCTTGGCGAGCCCCTTCAGCGAGCGCGAGATCGACGCCAGCTCCTGCTGCCGGTTGTCGAACCGGCCGCGACCCTGCATCAGCTGGAGGTAGTCGATGATGAGCAGGTGCAGGCCGTGCTCGGCGGCGAGCCGCCGCGCCTTCGCGCGCATCTCGAGCACGCCGATCGAGGCCGAGTCGTCGATGAAGACCTTCGCCTCGGCCAGCGTGCCGAGCGTCTGCGACAGGCGGCCGTAGTCGCGCTCGTTCAGGAACCCGCCGCGGAACCGGTGGGCGTCGATGCGCGCCTCGGAGGTCAGCATGCGCAGGAAGAGCTGCTCCTTCGACATCTCCAGGCTGAAGATGCCGACGGTCATCCCCGCGTGCACGCCCACGTGCTGCGCGACGTTCATCACGAAGCTGGTCTTGCCCATCGAGGGCCGCGCCGCCACGATCACCAGGTCCGACCGCTGGAGGCCCGACGTGATCTCGTCGAGGTCGGTGAAGCCGGTCGGCACCCCGGTGACGAGCCCCTTGTGCTCCTGCAGCTGCTCGATCGTCGCGAAGCTCGACTGCACGAGGTCGCGCAGCGGCACGAAGCCGGCCCGGATCCGGTCGTCGGCGATCTCGAAGATCGCCTTCTCGGCCTCGTCGAGCAGCAGGTCGGCGTCCTGCTCGGCGTCGTAGGCCTCGGCGACGATCCGGTTCGCCGAGTGGATCAGATTCCGGAGGGTGGCCTTCTCCTTGACGATGCGGGCGTAGTACTCGACGTTGGCCGACCGGGGCACGCCGTCGACGAGCGAGGCGACGTAGGCCGGACCGCCCACCTCCTCGAGGTCGCCCGCCCGCGCGAGCTCGTCCTTCAGGGTGACGAAGTCGATCGCCTGCCCGCGCTCGCTCAGCCCGACCATCTTGTCGAAGATGCGCCGGTGGGCGTCACGGAAGAAGTCGCGCGAGTCGATGAGCTCGGAGGCCTGGTTGAACGCCTCGTTCTGGATCAGGATCGCGCCGAGCACGCATTTTTCCGCCTCGAGGTTGTGCGGCAGCGTGCGCTCGGGCGCGAGGGCGTCGGCCATGGGGTGGATCGGGCTGGAACGGTCGAAACGAGAGTGTAGCAGGAAACCGCCGGCACGGGGCGCCCGTCCGGGACGCCCCGCGCCGGCCGGTCTACTCGGTCGCGGCCTGCGGCGCCGCGGGCTCTCCGGCCGCTCCGGCCGGCTGGCCCTCGGCGACCACCTTGACCTTCAGCGTGACGGCCACCTCGCGGTGCACCCTGGCGGGCACCTCAAAATCGCCGAGCGCCTTGATCGGCTCCTGGAGCTGGATCTTCTTCCGATCGAACTCGATCTGGTGCTGGGCCGCCAGGGCGTGGACGATGTCGGCCGCCGTCACCGAGCCGTACAGCACGTCGTGCTCGCCGACCTTGCGGGCGATCACCACCTCCGCCGCGGCCAGGCGCGCCGCGAACGCCTCGGCGGTCGCCTTCTCCCGCGCCTCGCGCGCCTCGGCGATCTGCTTTTCCTTCTCGATCTGGCGCCGGTTGCCCTCGTTGACGACGAGCGCGAGCTTGTGCGGCAGCAGGTAGTTCCGCGCGTAGCCCGCGGCCACCTTGACGACGTCGCCGCGCCGCCCCAGGTTCTCGACGTGCTCTCTCAGGATCACTTCCATGGATCTCGACTCCTGTCGCTCCGGATCGCCTCAGTCCGTGACGTACGGGATGAGCGCGATCTGTCGCGCGCGCTTGATTGCCGTCTGCAGCTTGCGCTGGTGCGCGGCGCACGTCCCCGAGATCCGCCGCGGCTGGATCTTGCCGCGCTCCGGGATGAACGGCGCCAGCAGCCGCACGTCCTTGTAGCTGATGTAGTCGATCTTGTCGACGCAGAACTTGCACACGCGCCGGCGGCGGAAGAACGTGCGGCGCTGCCCGCCCCGCTCGCGTTCGCCCCGGTCGCCCCCGCGGCCGCCGCCGCGGCCTCCGCGCCCTCGTTCCTCACTCATGGTTCGCCTCCGCCCCTTCCGCCGATGCCTCGTCGGCCCTCTCGGCTGCGGCCTCGGCCGGCAGCCCGCGCGCGACCCGCCGCACCGCCGCCGCGGCCTCGCGCTCCGTCCTGCGCCGCTCCGCGACGCGCATCTCCTCGTCCACCCGCACGACCATGTGGCGGATGACGTTGTCGATCACCTTTAGGCGCCGGTCGATCTCCTTGACCATCTCGCCCGGGCCCGTGAGCACGTCGAGCACGTAGATGCCCTCGCGGTGGCGGCCGATCTCGTACGCCAGCTTCCGCCGGCCCCACTGCTCCGTGTTGTCGATCCGCCCCTCGAACCGCGAGACGATGCCTTCGATCTGCCCGTGCAGATCGGCCAGCTCCTGCTCGGTGGCCTCGGGCGCGACGATGTAAACGAGTTCGTACTGTCGGGGTGCGCTCATAAGACTCCTTCTGGTCTCGTGGACCGGCCCGGGCGTCCTGCCCGGCCGGCCGGCGGCCACCCCGCACGCGGGGTGGCAAGGAGAACGTGAAGTCGACGATGGGTCAGCCGTTCTCGTCGTCCGGTTCCGCAGTGTCCGCCTTTCGGTTGTAGCGGTTCATCACCCGCTCGATGCCGTCGGCCACGAAGAGCTCGGCCGCGTCGGCCGCGCGCTCGAGGGCCTCCTGCACGGGCTCCCGCTCGTCGGCGTCGAAGCGGGCGAGCACGTGGTCCGCCAGATCCCGGCGCGGGTCGCCGCGGCCCACGCCGATCCGCAGCCGCGCGATCTCGCGCGTGCCGAACGTCTCCAGCACCGACCGGAGACCGTTGTGCCCGCCCTCCGATCCCCGGGCCCGCGCCCGGAGCTGCCCCAGGGGCAGGTTCACGTCGTCCACCAGGACGAGCACGTCGGCCGGCTCGACCCGGAAGTAGTGCGCCAGCTGGACGACCGGCCGGCCGCTCAGGTTCATGAACGCGAGCGGCTTGACGAGCAGCACCGGCTGCGCGCCGCGGATGCGCGCGACCAGCGCCTCGGCCGGCGAGGCCTCGAAGGTCACGCCGTGACGCCCGGCCAGCCGGTCGGCCACCTCGAAGCCGACGTTGTGGCGGGTGCCGCGGTACTTCGCGCCCGGGTTTCCCAGTCCGGCGACGAGCTTCACTCACCCTCCGGCGCGCATCGGCACACGGCCAAGCCGCGCACGGCGCGGCCCGCGAGGGAGCGGCGCGGGGCGCCGGGGTCCCCGCAAGCGACCGAGCCGGGGCGTGGGGCGAAGCCCCACACCAAGACTAGTCCTGCTCCTTCGACTCCTCCGCCTTCCCCTTCTTGATGACCTCGGGCTCGGCCGGCGTCGCCACCGCGGTCGCCGCCGCCGCGGCCGTCTCCTCCTCGGTCGGGGCCGCCTCGGCGCGCGGCGCGACGATGTGCACGAGCATCATGTCGGGCTCGCTCACCGCCGTCCAGGGGCCGAGCGCCAGGTCGCGGACGCGGACGCTCTCGCCGATCATCAGCTCGGTGACGTCCACCGTGATCTGCTCGGGGATGTCGGCCGGGAGACACTCGACCTCGATCTCGCGGTGCACGAAGTCCACCAGGCCGCCCTGCTGCTTCACGCCGCGCGACTCGCCCTGAAGGAGAATCGGCACGGTGACGACCAGCAGCTTGTCCATGGCCACCCGGTAGAAGTCCGCGTGCAGCAGCTTGTGGCTGACCGGGTCGAGCTGGTACTCCTTCACGAGCACGCGCGCCGGTTCCGCCGCGCCGTCCACCTGCAGGCCGATGAGCGTGTTCACGCCCGAGTGCGAGTGCAGGATGCGCGAGAGCACCTTCGGGTCCACGGCAATCGGCTGCCCGACGGGCTGCGCGCCCGCCGCCTGCCCGCCGTACAGCACGGCGGGAATCAGGCCGGCCTGGCGCAGCCGCCGGGCGTTGTTCTTGCCGAAGGTGTCGCGGCTCCGAGCTTCCAACGTCGCTTCCATATCTCAATCCTTCGATGACGGGCTTCCGATCACACGAACAACGACGAGACCGACGTCTCCTCGTGGATGCTCCGGATCGCCTGGCCCAGCAGCCGCGCGACCGACAGCACCACCACCTTCTTGCTCTGCGCCCACGCGCCGGCGAGCGGGATCGTGTTGGTCACGATCAGCTTCTCGATGGGCGCCGACTCGACGCGCTCGAACGCCGGCCCCGAGAGCACGCCGTGCACCGCCGCCGCGAGCACCCGCACCGCGCCGTTGTCCACGAGCGCCTGCGCCGCCTTCTGAATCGTGCCCGCCGTGTCGATGATGTCGTCCTGGATGATGCAGGTCCGGCCCTCGACGTCGCCGATCACGTTCATCACCTCGGCCGTCCCGTCGTCGGACCGCCGCTTGTCTACCACCGCCAGCTCGGCGCCCAGCCGCTTCGCGTAGGCCCGCGCCCGCTCCGCGCCGCCCGCGTCGGGCGCCACCATCGTCAGGTCCGGGAACCGCTGGCGCGCCAGGTACTCGATGATGACCGGCGCCGCGAACAGGTGGTCGACCGGCAGGTCGAAGAACCCCTGGATCTGCGCCTTGTGCAGGTCCATCGTCAGCACCCGGTTCGTGCCCGCCGCGCTCAGCAGGTTCGCGACCAGCTTCGCCGAGATTGGCACGCGCGGCTTGTCCTTCCGGTCCTGCCGCGCGTAGCCGTAATAGGGCAGCACCGCCGTGATGCGCGAGGCCGACGAGCGCCGGAACGCGTCGATCATCACGCACAGCTCGACGAGGCTCTCGTCCACCGGACGGCACGTCGGCTGGACCACGAAGACGTCCGTGCCCCGGATGTTGTCGCCGATCTGGAACGAGACCTCCGTGTCCGGAAACCGCTGCAGCCGGGCGTTGCCCACCGGCACGCCCAGGAAGTCGGCGATCTCCTTCGTCAGCGCCGGGTGCGCGCTGCCGGAGAACAGTTTCAGGGCACCGTGGGTCATACGCTCCCCGCTCGCCGCTCGCGCCGCCTGCCAGGAGAGCTGGTTGGGGCGGAAGGATTCGAACCTTCGAATACGGGATCCAAAGTCCCGCGCCTTACCACTTGGCCACGCCCCATCCGTCCGGTCCGCTCTCTCGTCGCCGCGGCGGGACCCGTCTTCGCCGTCCGCCTGCCGCCCGCAGGATCGCTCATCAGGCCCGAAGCTGGTTGACCGGAGGGAATGCCGTCGAAGGCGTGGCCCACGGGCACCGCTGCAAATCGATAAGTCTATACGATCGCTCCTGATCCGGCAAGCTGGGGCCGCCCCCGCGGCCGTCAGGCGTTCCAGCGGGCGTCGTGCTCGGCCCGGGACAGGGTACGGCTGGCCCGTGTCCGCCAGCCCGCCCGGCCCAGGGCCTCGGCGGCTCCCGCGGCCGCCTCCGCCGACGCGAAGACCCCGAACACGGCCGAGCCGGAGCCCGACAGGCCGGCCGCCTCCGCACCCTGGGAGAAGAGGTCGGCCTTCGCCCGCAGGACCTCGGGGTGCCGCCGGGCGACCGGGGCCTCGAGGTCGTTCCGGATCGGCCCGGAAGGCAGCACCCAGTTCGGACCGAGATCGCTCGCGGCCGGCGCCTGCCCCGCCTGGTCGGCGTCGTACCAGCGGTACGCGGCCGCAGTGGACACCCCGAAGGCCTGCAGCACCAGGACGAGCCCGCATGGCGGCAGATCCGGAAGCGGCACCAGGCGCTCGCCGCGCCCGCGGCCGATGGCCGTGCCGCCCAGCAGGAGGAACGGCGCGTCTGAGCCCACCTCCGCGGCGACCTCCGCGAGCGCGTCGGCGTCGAGCGCACCGCCCCAGAGCCGGGCGAGGCCGACCAGCGCCGCGGCGGCGTCCGCACTGGCGCCGCCGAGGCCGGCCTCGACGGGAATGCGCTTCTCGATCCGGATCGCCGCGCCCTGCGGGCTGCCCGGCCGGCCGAGCCGGCGCCAGAGCGCGGCCGCGGCCCGCCAGGCGAGGTTGCGCTCGTCGAGGGGCACGCCGGGCGTGCCGCACGCGAGCGCGAAGGGACCCGGCCGGACATCGCACGTCACCACGTCGTGGAGCGCGATCGTCTGGAACACCGTGTCGAGATCGTGGAACCCGTCGGGCCGGACGCCGGTGACGCACAGCTCGAGGTTGATCTTCGCGTGCGCCCGCAGGATGAGGGGGGACACTAGTCTCGTTTCTCCCCGAGGGGCCCCGCCTCGCGCAGCTCGGCGAGCGTCAGGGGGGCGGCGTCGGGCGGCACGTCGAGCGCGAACCAGGCGTCGGGCGCGGGCACGTTGATGTCCACCTGCGACAGCACGAGCGTCAGATCGACGAGCGGACCCCGCACGTCGTCGGAGCGAAGGCGCAGCCAGCGCGGCGTGCCGCCCTGGAAGTCGCGGTACTCGACCGCGAGGCCCGGCAGCCGGCCGGCTTCGATCCGCCAGCGACCGTCCCGCTGCTTCAGGAGGGCGGTGGCGCCGCCGCCGAGATCGACCGCGACCCAGCCGCCGGGGTACGCGCGGCCCGCCCGCGCCGCCTCGTCGGGCGCGACGCACCCGGCGACCAGCGCGCGCAGCGCGTCGGGCCCCAACGAGACGCCGGCGAGCGCCTCGACCACCGCGTCGGGCGCCGCATGGCGGAGGATACGCCGGTCGCGCGGCAGCAGCAACGTGGCGTCGCCATCGCGGGCGACGAGCACGAAGGCGGGCGGCCCGAACGGCGCCACGCCCTCGAGGCG
>JAHECP010000059.1 GCA_024641665.1 Acidobacteriota bacterium | reverse complement strand
TTTGAGACCGCCACCTGCGTAGAAATTGCGAAGCTTCCAGCCTTCGCCTCCGAGGACCAAGTAGGCTTTGGCGTAGGGGCCGGTGAGCACCGCGTCGGCGAGGCAGATGACTTCAAATGGCACCTTTTGTTCGGCCGTGCCGGCCACCTGCTGCCACTTCAGCGACACGAGGTATCGCTCGCCCCCCTTTTCGGCGACGACGTCTACGTAGTGGGCTCCGCCGCCAAATCGCATTCCGATTTTCTGAGGGCCACTGGGGTAGTCGTACCCGCCTCGTCGAAGCGAGGGTAGAATCATCTCCTCCAAGACCCTGCCTGTGCCTGTGTCGCGGGGGCTCATATGTTTAGATTCTTAACGGCCAACACTTCGCGAGCAGGTGTTCGATCGCCCGTGCAGCTGATCATCCGCGGCGCCTGGAGAAACCGCAGCGTGAACCCCAGCGCTCTGTAGAGGTGGACGATCCGCTTCGTGGCTTGATTGGACAACACGACAGGGCCGGGGTGACGACTCAGCCAGTGTGCGGCTCTGACCTGATCGTCCCAGGAGAATCCTCCCTTGGCGTAGTGTGTGAACTCGACGTCGTAGGGGGGATCGGCGTAGACAAAGTCGCCGGGTCTCAACGGCACCGCCTCGAAATCACTGCTGATAAACGTCCAGTTTGCAAACGTCTGGCGGTAGCCTGAAAAGTCAGTGGAGTAGCCGATCTGCTTGTACCGACCAAACGGCACATTGAATTGCCCATTTCGGTTGAACCGACAGAGGCCGTTGTACCCGGTCCGGTTTAGGTAGTAGAAGAGTGCGGCTGCTTCGGCACTCCCGCCGGCGCCGCTCGCCAGTAGATCATTGAACCGATCGCGGTACGTATAGTAGAGATGCTCGTCGTTGCGCATCGGCAATGGCGTCACGAAGCCGCGCTTCAGCCATCGATAGAAGTCGATGACGTGAGTGTTGACGTCGTTGAGGAGAGCCCGACGCGGCTGCAAACCGAGGGTGACGGCCAGACCGCCACAGAAGGGTTCGACTAAACGGCGCGCAGTATGATGCTGCCAAAGGGGACGGAGGTGAGGGAGTTGCCAGCGCTTGCCTCCCGCCCATTTCAAGGGCGGTCTGGCAGTTGGCACCTCTTCTGTGTTCAGGACCTGCTCCTGGGCGAGCCGTGATTTTGCGACTCGCGCGAGTGTTGATGTGTACGCCATTGTGTTCGACTAAACTATAGCATATCAATAGACTTACGGGCAATTCAGCCCTCCGATATCCGATCAATTCGAAGATGCTACTGATGGTCGGCCACGCGAGAGTTGAGTGCCCAGGCGTAACAGGACCTGAACTCGTCCGTCGCACGGCTTCGGACGGACTGTCGGGTCTCGACTTTCAGGTCTAGCTGACAGAACTATCTTCGAAGACAAGACGCGCCTCGCGGGGCGGCGCGGCGTGTTGTTCTGTTGAGGAATTTCGTGCTTCGGAAGTGTGAACTCTGGTGCTCCTGGCGTCCCTGTTCCGAGGTCGCTGGATCGACAACCCAAGAGGGGGTATTCCGAAGTGATTTGTCTATCAGAAGCAGTCAGGGCTCGCTGGAAGTATAGCGAGCCCTGAGCGTTGGTACAAGTCGTCTACGCCGCAAGCAGTTGCCCGAGTTGATCAATCGTCTTGGACTCAAGCTCTGTGTTCGGTTCAGCGCCGTCGAACGGTGGATTCAGCACGGATCCAACAATTCCTTCCGGTGCCAACACGATTGTTTTGAAGACCGTCTGGATAAAGAGTGCCTGTCGGCTCGCCTCAAGTCGTCCGTAGACTTCCCACAGAGATGTTGCGGTTTCGATGCGGCGGCGCGGCTGTCGGGTAGTGCTTTCGCAAGAGGCGAGGCGCTTCAGGTCGTCCCGTTGTTTCCGCACTTCCGCAGACTTTAGCCGGTAGACATCTGGAGAGACGTCGCCTGCAACGAACGCATCGGTCAGCCGCATCTCGGTCCGCATCAACTCGGCATCTTCTCGCCGGAGTTGTTCGATGCGTTTGTGTTGCGTCGCCTCTTGCTCCTGCTGTCGTCGGTCGATCGCCGTATTGACACTGTCGGCGACAGTCGACAGGGAGATCTGCTGGAGGATGTGCCGCAGATCCGCATGCGCGCGATTGGCGTTCACGAATCGCGCCGTGCAGTTACTCTTGCGGTACGAGCGCCGACAGCAGCGATAGTAGTCCCAGCGCGCGTGGCGTTCGGCCGTCAGGCGGCCGCGGCAGTTGGCACAAATCGCGAAACCCCGAAGCGGAAACCCCTCCAACCGTGCCCGGCCGCCAAGTGCACGGAACCGGGATCGAATCAACTGTTGAGCTCTTTCGAAGAGGTCGCGCGACACGAGTGGGAGGTGCTGGCCTGGCACATCGACGTCGCCCCAACGAACCCTTCCCACGTAGAATGGGTTGGTGAGCAGCCGATGCAGATACGACTGTGAGATCGGACCGCCGCCGGCGTTCTTGAGACCCGCGCGTTCGAGTCGATGGGCGAGTCCCTTCATCGAATACCACCCGGAGGTGAAGAGCTCGAACGCTTCCGCCACGAGAGGTCCCTCTATAGGGTGGGGCTCGATCTTGGAACCGTTAATCGTCGGCGTGCTGATGTAGCCGCGCGGCGGTTTGTGGGGCCAGCCGCCCCTTAAGACCTTCTGGCGCATGCCTTTACGCACTTCATCGGCCAGGTTGGCGGAGTAGAACTCGGCGATCGCCGCCATAATGTTCTCAACGAGGGCTCCCGACGTGGTGTCGTCCAGGTTCTCGGTGACCGAAACCAGCCGGATCTTGCGCTGCTGGAGAAGCGCTCGGATCGTCGCATGGTCCGCCACGTTCCGGGCGAGTCGATCGATCTTGTGCACGAGCACGACATCGACCGGGTCGTGCTGGTCCCGACATTTGGAGAGGAGCTGGCGAAGAACAGGGCGATCGGCGGTCCGAGCCGATGCACCCGGTTCGACGAACTCCTCACGAATTTGCCAGTTCCGCTGCTGGGCGTACTGGCGCATGGCCTGGAGCTGCGCCGGGATGGACAGCTCCTTGTCGGCTTGTTTGTCCGTGGAGACACGGGCATATGTGAGGCAATTCATGTGGGGTGGTTAATGATGTGAGCGGGACCCAGTTGTCCACCGAATCCACACTATCCACATCTTGCCACCTATCCACGAAACGCCTATAGTGCAAGCAAAAGCAATGAGAATATCCAATCTTCAAATCTGTAACTTCCGGTCGATCCAAAGCCTTAACCTCGATCTGCCACAAGTGTGTGCAATTATTGGCCCGAATAATGCCGGCAAGAGCAATCTGCTTGAGGCTATGTATCGCGTTCTCGGAAAGCAGTGGATTCAAGTTCGGGATTTCGACGAGGACGACGTATTCGGACGCGATCCGAAATCTGACATCACGATCCAAGTGACACTCGATCCGTCTGCGGAGTACCAAAAGTATAAAGGTGGTCCCGCCACGCAGATTGCCACGCTGAAGTACGAATTCACCAGATACAAAGTGGGCGCGGCGAAGGGACAGCGCCGCCTGGACAAGTCGTGTTTGGATGCTGCGGGAAAGACCCCGACGGTTCTGGCCAAAGCCCCGAAGAAGGGCGAAGCACACCAGTTTGCTCCGATCGTCGGGCTCCCGGACGAAGTGCGAGACCAGGTTCCGTTGATTTATTTGGGGAGTCCGCGCCGACTTGCCGATCAATTGCCGGGAGCGAAGTACTCGCTTCTGAAGCAATTGTTCGACGATATCGATCGTGATTTCAAGGACCCGACACAAACCGTTCCGGTTCAGCAATCGAATGGAACGACCATTGACGTGCCGCGCAAGGACCGATTTGCCAACTTGATGAGCGAAGTGTTGGCACTACTCAGAACAACGCAATTCAACGCGCTGGAGAAATCGATCAAGAATAATGCTTTACGCCAACTTGGCTTTGATCCTGTCGCTGACGCCGATAAACTCGGGCTGTTTTTTGGACCCATCGACTCGTTGAAGTTCTACCAGAGCCTGGAAATGAGAGTTCAGGAGACCGGGTTCACGATCAATGCAACCGAGCTTGGCGATGGTGTCCAAAATGCGATCGTTTTGGCGATTCTTCGGGCATTCGAAGAGCGTCGCAAGCAAGGGGCGATCATCTTGCTCGAAGAGCCGGAAATGTTTCTTCACCCTCAGATGCAGCGTTCACTCTGCCGAACATTGCAGGAGATCGGCAAAACCAATCAGGTAATCTATACGACGCATTCGCCACACTTCGTCTCGGTGCCTGAGTACGAGCAGATCGCGTTGGTCCGGCGAGCTCAGGCAGGCACGCAGGTTGTTCGGTCGGCACTGAAACCAGATCCGAAGCGCCGTGAGCGTCTGATTAAGGAGATGGACCCCGAGCGCAGCGAGTTGTTCTTCGCGCGAGCGCTCATCCTGGTCGAAGGCGACACGGAAAAGCTAGCGTTTCCAGAATACGCGAAACGGCTCACCGTCGATCTCGATACTGCCGGCATTACGATCGTGGAGGTCGGGGGCAAACGCAATCTTAGGGAATTCGCCCAGATCGCGATCTCATTCAAGATTCCATGTGGCATCGTTTACGACGAAGACTCGTCAGACTTTGGCGACAAGAAGGAGCAAGCTACCTTCAATGCGACTCTTGACGCCCTGGCCAGCACCGATGGGCGAACCAAAGTGTGGAAGTGTTCACCGAACTATGAAGAGCACCTGAAAGCAACGATTTCTGACGCGACGTACCAGGCCCTTTGTACTAAATACGCCGCTGAGACGGGTCGGTCGAAGCCTGTGAAGGCTAGGCTGATCGCTGCCGAGCCAGGTCTGCCTATCCCGAGTGTCGCCAAGGAGGTTATCGATTGGGCGACACAGGTGGCCTGAGGCCATGGTGTGTGTGGAAAAGCAGATTCTCAGGCAACTTTGCCCTCTCGCGGTAGTAGTTCATTTTCGTTACGCTTCAATTATAACTGAATAAGGTGCTTCGAGAAGCTCGGTCCGTGCACTGTCGTTGGCTTTCGACGGATCGCCAGCCCAAGTCAGCTGAGAGATCTCGAAGTCGCTGCTTCATGCAAAAAACCGCCATGAGGCGGTTTTGAAATTGAACTTTCGTGGTGCACCTGACAGCTCTGATTCCGAGGTCGCGGATCGACAACCCAACAGGAGTTGTCCCGAGGTGATTTGTCTATCAGAAGCAGTCAGGGCTTGCTGGAAGCATAGCGAGCTCTCTTGGTCCGTACAAGGCATGCCACATTGACGATGACCCTGATCGATCAGCTGGCGGACCCGGCAGGCAGAAGTGCGTCACCGGACTCGGTAAATCTTCGTCGACGTGAGGTCATTCAAGTAAACGGCGCCGCTGCCGCTCACCGCCACACCGCAGGAGTCGCAATAACCGACTGTTGGTAGCGATAACTCCGGAGATCCGGACGCCGATAGGACGGCGAACAGGGTTCTTGCGTTCGAGTTCGCCTTATCGAGAGCGATCCCGTACGCCTTGCCGTTGACCACGGCGTGCACCAACGAATTCAGGGGGATATCAGGAGCGAGATCTGGTCGTTGCCAGGTGTCTTGCCCGTCCGTCGAAATTCCGACGAATTCGTCACTTGAAGGATCGTACGGCTGGTTGAGCGACGCCAGGTATTGAAGCGCCAACAGGTATCCTGAATCGACACCCTGTAACACAATTTGCGGTGACACGGCGGACCTGAAGATCGTCGTCGCATTGCAGTTCAGGTCAAAGCCTGTGATCTGGGAGCCAAACGATGCATAGACGGCATTCTGGTCAGCGACAATTGACCCGCCGTACGCCAGAAACGGGCCATAGCTTCCATCAGACGGGTCGTAACACGCTGATGTTAGGGCGCTATCATACCGAATCAGTCTCTGTCGATTCAGATATGGCCAACCACTCCCGTTATCGATAATCGTATAGAGCCCGCCACCTGGTCCGTGCAGCACCGGAAACTCTCGCGAGGCGCCCAACGCTGCATCGGGATAGGACTGACGGGCGACCTCGCCGCCAAGGCGATCATACGCAACCACACTCGAATTGGTCTTAACAAACGTACGACCCGTCAATGGATCAAACGCCGGACGTGTGGCGATGACATCGCCTGGGTACACTGGCCAGCCGTTTGCGAGAGCAGTGCCATAGGAGTCAAAAGCGAATACCTGAAAGCGATCCCACACGTATACACGGTCGTCTGTCAGAAGCAGGCCGGCCGACCACGTAGTAACGGTCGTAATGACGCCAGACTGGAACAGCAGCGTACCAGGACCCAACTCATTCAATTTCACGTCTGCAGACCCAAACGCCGTCGCTGAAGGCTGGTAGCTCAAGACCCAGAGATTTCCGTTGCTATCGACCTTGGGCTCGCCAAAAATTGCGTTCGTGAAGTGTGAGTCGGACGTCCCGTTGAAGATCAGGGCGGAACTGATAACGATGGTGCCCTGGGCCGGAGACGACTGGAGCCCCTGATTGTCTATGACAGTGAGTGTGACACTATACGTCCCGACACTCAAGGAGGGCAAGGTCACAGTCGATACCGCAGAGCCTTCGAACTGCCCTATGCCAGGGATCGTCCAAGACCAACTCACCACGTTACCATCTGGATCGAGGCTGCAGCCGACGGGCAGTTGTGCAGAGCCGCAAATCGGCGACGAGAGCGTGGCGGTTGCGGCCTGACCATCTAGTACCCAGGCAGTCAGCGTGGAACCGTCTGTTTGCGTCACGCCGCCTACCGACATGGTGAAGCCTGCAACTGGTGGCACGCCGGGGGAACCAAGATGTGTCTCGACGAACGCCACCGGGCTCAATGTGTGCTGCAGCACGAGGCCGTCGGCGTCAGGGACCGCTACTTCACTCGCGCCATCTGCAACGCCGTCGGTGCGATTTGGCCAAAACGGATGTTGCTTGTTGTAGTCGGTGTAATCAATGTCGATTTGAAAGTGTAGGTGGACGCCAGAAGCGCGCCCTGTGTCGCCCACGTATCCGATGAGCGCACCCTTTGAGATATGATCTCCGACGGCCCATTCGCGCTGTCTGCCAGGATTGACAGCAAAGCGCGATAGGTGAGCGTAAGTCGAGAAAGCCTTGCCGCTAGGTGAGCCAGAATCTGGTATACCCGAGTGTTGGATTACGAGGCAATTCCCCCATCCGCCGCCGCCGTTATTCGAATTTAGGCACTTCCGCTGCACAGTGCCATCATAGATCGCTCGCACCTCCGTGTCCCTAGTTACGTGAGAACCATTCTTGAGCCGAGTAATGTCAGCGCCGGGATGGCTACCTGAACCTTCAGAGCCATCAGAATAGTTACCTCGATAAACTGTGCTGTAGGCGCTGTTCGGAGAGCCGTCATAAACAGACCACTCCAGAGGCTCTTGGAAACCAGAGAATTGTGCAGATGACGTTGCAGGTACTCCGAACAGGAAAAGAGAAAGGAGACAGAGCGAACGCTGGTAGCTCACTGCGTAGCTCCAACTAAAATGGCTTGACTGTTGTTATCAATTCGTTGAGAACGGGCTCGCCAAGAGTCGCACGGACGTCTTCGCCGCATATCATGACTACTGATGCCAGAGTTGTTGGCGAAAGGGCGAGGTAAACTGTCTCAACGAGACCGGTCTCACCCGACATGACTTTGAGACCTGACGTTCCTTGAACTAGAATCGGTGTTAATGAGATCGGTGGCGGATCGCCGTTAAGGCTGGAGGTAGCAGCAAACCACTCGCCTAGTGATTGGTCGGAATTCTTTGAAAGAGTGGCTAAATGAATCTTACAAATTCCAACGAATCTTTCATCGAAGGACGCAGTTGAAAGACTTACGTTAGAGAGATCTGCTTCATTTCCCAATACGCTGGCGTTCCATGTTTGAGGATAGTCTACGCTGAAGCCCACCGTGTTAGAGGACAGCGCCTGCCAGACGTTTAGAGTTACTTTCAGTGTCTGCGGCAGTGTCTGCGAACGATGGCGAACATGGATTGTTCCGGCGTAGGTACCGAACGCGGCGCTCTGCGGAATCATGAACGAGATCCGGATCGTCTGCGGGTCATTCGCCGCGAGGGTCGCAAACGAACTTGGCTGTATCGTCAGAAATGGCGCGATTGCCGGCACTGCTTCGAGCTGTGCATTGTTTATCGTTGTGTCGCTGGTGAGCGTCAACGTTTGCGTCGCTGTATCGCCACGGGACAGGGTAAGTTGCTGGCTTGAGGTTGACCACGTCAACTTCGGCTGGGCGGCGGCGTTTGGGTGCTCCTCAAGGAGCAGTACAGTGGCCACGATCCCCGCAAGAACCACGACTGCGGCGACAGACCACGACACCCCTGGCGAGCGGGAAGGAGGGCGGTCTGATGGCGACAGGGGCGCATTTGCTTGCCCCGTTTCAGGCAAGCTGTTGTTTGGATCCATATCGGTAGAAGTTATTGATTCTATTGTAATTATAGAACACCAACAGGAAATCATCCAGTCGGTCAGCTATATCCTGTGGGCTGCTTGCTTCGGGGGAAGGCTCGCGGAAACCGGGACTGAGTGCGAACGACATCCGTCCGACCTCCGGGTTCCAGGTGTGACTGCGGGGACTTTAGTCTGCCCGGTCAGTTATCGTCAAGCGAATTCCTGAACGACGTCCGATTACCGTAGGCCGAGGGCGCATCAATGTCGTCTTCTATTGAATCGCGCCCACGCGCGTGAGGTTAGTTAGGCCTCCTGCTGCTCAGCGCTTGTGAGAATAGCACCCGCCAGTTCGTTGCGGCGTTGCACGGTTTCCGCCGTTGTCGACGCATGCACAATCCTGTCGAATGGCGGCTTCAGAGTAAAACCCACAACGCCTTCTGGTCCCAACACGATCGCGCTGAACACGCTTCGGAGCAGGTCGATTCTCTTGAGATCGCTGAGCTGCTCATACAGATCCCAGAGTGACGTTGCTAGTCGCAGGGTCTCATCCACTTTGGCCGTGAGTGCCTCCTGGGTGACAAGACTTCGGTTCAACTGTTCAACGACCTCGACTTGACGCTTCTTCAAGCCTGCAGTCTTGACCTTGTAGGCATTGGGAGAGATGTCGCCGGTCGTGAATCCTTCAGTCAGGCGCATTTCCTGTTCGAGGAGTCTTGCCTGCTCTGCTTCCAAGGCTTCGCGCTTCTGCTGAGCGGAGGCAATCCGGTCCCGAATCAACGCATCGGCGGCTTCGCGGATAGCCTCTGCGGTCGCCCTTGATAGTCTGATCTGTTTACAGACGCGCTCGAGTCCCCGATGCGCCCGCTCCGAGTTGCAGAACCGGGCGCGGCAGAGCTCTTTTTGATAAGCGTTGCGTCCGCAGCGGTAGTAGCCCCACCGCCCGTCGTGGCGTTCGGCCGTCATGTGTCCCCGGCATGTGCTGCACGTGGCAAGGCCGCGTAGCGGAAAGTCGTACACGGACCCCTTCACGCCAGGATTGCGGTATTTGCTCTTGATGACCGTCTGCACCTTCTCAAACAAGTCTAGGGCCACGAGTGGCGGATGCTTGCCGGGAATCTCCAGGTCCCCCCAGCGTAGCCGGCCTGCGTAGAAGGGATTGGTGAGGAGATTGCGCAGATACGCTTGCGAGATGGGCCGGCCTGTTCGACTGACCACACCCTGGCGGCCCAGACGCTCCGACAGACGGCGGATGGAATACCAACCGCTGGCGTAGAGGTCGAAGGCCGTGCGCATGAGCGGTCCTTCTCTCGGATGGATCTCAATGTGTGTGCTCTTGCCGTCGCGCTCTCGAACGACGACGTAGCCGCGAGGCGGCCGATGCGGCCACCCACCCTTGAGAACCTTCTGACGCATGCCCTTGCGCACCTCGCCGGCCAGGTTGGCTGAATAGAACTGGGCGATCGAGGCCATGATGTTCTCAATCAGCTGCCCCGACACGGAGTCGTCCATGTTCTCCACCACGGACGCCAGTCGGATCTCATGCTGCTTCAGAAACGCTTTGATGGTGGCGTGGTCGTAGACGTTGCGAGCGAGACGGTCGATCTTGTGAACCAGCACGACATCGATCGTCGAGTCCGTCTCGCGGACAAGTGAAAGAAGCCTCTGAAGAGCTGGTCTGTCCGTGGTTTTGGCCGATGCTCCAGGTTCGATGAATTCCTCGGCAATCTTCCAATCGTGTTGGCGGGCATAGTCGCGCATCGCCTGCAGTTGGGCAGGAATGGAGAGGTCTTTCTCGGCTTGTTTGTCCGTGGACACACGGGCGTAGAGGACGGCGTTCATGAGATATTGGGCACACGACCGAAGACGATGCGTGTCGTGCGCGCACGTTAATGGTGAAGACGACCAGGATGAATGCAGGTTGGAAGATGGTTCGCCGCGGCGACCGTGTCCTAGAAGTGCACAGGCGTGAGATGCTTCTGCTCATCGCGCATCAAGACGAGCGGCGGGCCGCCGAAGCTGTCGCCCATGATGATGTACAGGTCGCCCACGTAGCCAGGACCACCGCTGACAAAGGCGAACTTCACGCCGTAGGCAGTCTGGGCGAAGGTCTCGCCCGATTCGTCTGACTCAAGACCCCACGACTGTCGGACGATGTCTAGCGCTGCCACCTCGTTCCACTCGCTACGGGTGAGGGGCACAGGAGTTGTGTTCATACGTGTGTCGGTTGTTAATGATGCGTACACATGGTGCCGTACCGTTTTGATTCCGGCAAGGGCGCGCGTTTGTGAAGGATCTCGCCGATCCGGGCTGAGTTATCCCCAGCCTGCTTCCAAGAAAAACGCCTGACTCGTTGCGAGCCAGGCGGCGTTCGTTGTGGTCAGGTCGCGTGTTCGCCTTCCTGGGCCGCGAAGGCGGCCAGGATCAGATCGCGGATGCGATTTTGAGCCGCGGTATCGACGATCGGACGCAAGAGCGCAAAACTCCGGCGTTCTCCGTTGACCGAGTACTGGCGAGCCGGGAACGTCACGTTCCGGCCGCCGCCCTTCCGTTCCCAGACGGCGAAGCCAATCAGCTTGAGCCCCTCCAAGGGGCCTTCGGTGAAGTGCAGCTCGGCATCCGCCAGCTTCCCGGGCGGGTTGCCGCTGTCGTTGGGTGTGAACTTGATCTGCATGAATGCTCCTCCTTCGGATTCACAGGTGACTGACGATGGCCGCCTCGACGTACGAGACGGATTCGAGGTTGGAGACCACCTCAGACGAGACGACCTCGGCCAGGGACGACGGATTCTTGCCCGAGGCGGCCAGGGCTTCGATGAGGCTGGGGTCCGTCACGTCGACCATGACGATGACGATCAGGCGGACCTCGATGATCCGGTTGCGGTCGCTGCTCATTGGTGTCCTCCTGTGGCTGGCTCTCCTCATCTAGAGCAATCCAGTCTCTTTGAACGACAGGTACGTTCCGTCAGCGGCCACGATCAGGTGGTCGGCCAACTCAATACCCATGACGACCCCGGCGGCGGCAATGCGCCCGGTCACAGCGCGGTCGTCGGGGCTGGGCGTGACGTCGCCTGAGGGATGGTTGTGGCCCAATATCACGCCGCTGGCATTGGTCAGCAGGGCGGCCTTGAACACTTCGCGCGGGTGCAGAATCGTGGCGTCCACCGTGCCGCGTGAGAGCTCGTGGTAGGCCAGCACATGGTGACGGGCCGACAGGCACAAGAGCCCCCCAACCTCGACGACCTCGTCCTTGAGCAACGCCACGAAGATCCGAGCCGCCTCCCGAGGGGCCGTCACCGGCCCGAGTGGCCGTGACCAGCCGCAGAGACGACGCAGGCGATACCGAGCGTGCAGTTCTCTGACGTACACCGATCGACTCCTTTCGGAAGCTGACACCTGACGGTGCGCGGTTGTCGTCGCCGAGCGTTACTGGTGGTCGAGCTCTGGAGGGGCGAGGGATTCTTCGGCGTGCTCGATGAGCAGACGGGCGATCTCGGTGATCGCCTCTGGCTGAGGCTCAGCTAACGGGTGAGAAGAGTCCATGTCTTCACGCTATCAGGTGCGGATCGGACGCGCGAGAGCGTAAAGTCGGGCTGGGCGTCACCTTTCCACAGTCACCCCCGCGTATCCCCACGTCATCCACACGTGTCTCCTCGATGGGAAGTCAGGGCCGACTTTGCGCTCTTCTGCTCACGTTTTGGATTCGGTACGATTCCTATGAAAGGAGGAATGATGTCCGGCTCCATTAAGAATTATCTATTCCGACTCCGACGCTATCGCGGCTACAGTCAGAAGCAATTCGCGCAGTTGCTCGGCCTTCGCGATCGCAAATCAATTTGCGACTACGAACGCGGCAAGTATCTGCCGGATGCAAAGACCGCGATGCTGATGGAGATCGTGTTGAGCACCAAGCTCTCGGAGATCTACCCGGATCTGTACGAGGACCTGACCGCGCAAGCCGTCACTCGCGAAGGCCGCTTGCCGTCCCGGTTTGGCCGCCACATTCGAGGCCGCGTGCTCGGAAAGGATGAGATGCCCATTTTAGAGACGGTGGAGAAGGGCTTGAAGGATTTCCGTCCCAAGACCCACCGTCAGTTCGTCGTTTTCAATATTGCCCAGCGCTTTGGCGACCTGGCCAACCTCGCCCGCTATCTCAATGTCTGTGACGGCCATCCCAAGAAAGTGCTCCTGGAAGCGGCCCGGCTCGCCGAACAGCACGCCCTTCGGGACGAGACCAGTCCGGTAGAGGTCTTCTTCAGACTCCTGGCTGAGTGGCGCCGAGAGGAGGATCCATGATCGTCGGTCTCAAATTGGGTCGCCGGCTCATGGCCGTGGCAGCCCTTGAGGATGAACGCTTTGTGTTTCAAGACTCCCGCTTCATCGCGTCTCGCAAGTCCGCGCTGCAGGCTGGTGTCACTCGCTACTTCAGCCAGGTGTTCGACCAACTCAAGCCCACGGCCATCTACTACTACGCGCCGACCGGCCGGAACACGGTCACCGAGGCGTTGGTCGCCTTGCTGGACACGCAGGCCGGACAAATGGGAATCCCGGCCAAGCGCCTGAGCAAATCGGACCTCTTCGATCACTTCGGCCTGCTCCCCCTGCGAACCCGCCGACAGCTACGCGAGCATCTTCAGCCCCTCTGGCCGGCGCTCTCTGAGGGCAAAGTCCATCGGCAGGTCGCCTTGGCGGAGGCGGCCGCGGCGGCGTGTGTGGGGGACTTCCGGCAGGCCCTGCCGCCCGCGTGATCGGCCCGCTGTCCTATATCGGCGGTAAACGCCGGATTGCCCGTCGCCTTCTGTCGCTGATTCCCGCCCACACCACCTACGTGGAACCCTTCGCTGGCGGCGCCCAGGTGTTCTTTCACAAGCCCCGATCGAAGGTCGAGGTCTTGAATGACCTCGACGACGAGATCGTCAACTTCCTCCGCATCTGCCAGCGGCACCCGCAGGAGTTGGCTCGGACGCTTCGCTGGCAGCCGGCCAGTCGTCGGCTGTTCGCGTGGCACCAGCGCCAGCCGCCTGAGACGCTGACCGACATCGAACGAGCCGCGCGGTTCTTTTACCTCCAGAAGAACGCCTGGAGTGGCAAGCGGACGCGGCAGAACTTCCATTTCGCCGTGACCAAACCGCCCAGCTACACGCCGTCATCACTCGCCACGCGCCTCGCCGAGGTGGCCGAGCGCCTCGACCATGTGCAGCTCGAGGCGTTGCCGTATGATGCGGTCTTCGCGCAGTACGACCGGCCAACGACCTTCTTCTACTGCGATCCCCCGTACGTCGGCGTCGATCTCTACCAGCACAACTTCTCCGACGAGCAATTCGAGCAGCTGGCTCGGCAGCTCCGCTCTCTCAAAGGTCAGTTTCTCCTCTCCATTAACGACTGTCCGAAGGCGCGGGCGTGGTTCGAGGGCTTTCACCACTTGGAACTTGCCTTCACCTACACCTCTACGCACAAACCCGGACTGTTCCGCGAGTTGCTGTTCGCCAACTATTCACTCCCGGCAACCCTTCCCCAGCCTTGACATCACCCCTCTCTATAGAGGGACCGCGCAGCACTCGGCGATCGCACACAACCGTCATGTGGTTTGAACACGTCACGTCATCCGTCCTGAACCGCTTGTTCACCCATCAGCCTGCCGGGACACCTCCCGGCCTGCTGTTGGGGAAGGGCGTCGACCCGCCGCACCACGCGGTGGTGCTTCCGGATCGCCACCGCTGCGAACACGCCGTCATCGTCGGCAAGACTGGCGCAGGGAAGACGCACCTCCTGGAACTGCTGGCCTGCCAATTGGCCAGACGCGGAGAAGGGTTCTCGTTCTTCGACTTCCACGGCGATGCGTCCCTCTCCCTAATTGCGCGACTGCTGCAGGTGCCGCAGGCGGAGGAGCGGCTCATGGTCGTGGACCCATCACACCCCACGCGCAGTCCGGGCATCAACGTGCTGGAGTCCGGGGCGTCCGAGGCCGAGCGGTTCCGCAAAGTGTCGGAGATCTCGTCGATCCTCCGGCAACGGTGGGGCGTCGACTCCTTTGGCGCCCGCACTGAGGAACTGCTGCGCAACAGCCTCTACACGCTCGCGGGCACGGGTCGGACGTTGGCGGATCTGCCCAAGCTGCTCACGGACTCAGGTCTGCGTCGGCGCCTGACCGATCAAGTCGAGCATCCCGACATCCACACCTACTGGCGCGATCGATACGAGCCATTGTCGGAGGCCATGAAAGGAGCGTTTCGAGAGCCGCTCCTCAACAGGGTGACCGCGTTTCTGACTGAACCGGCCGCGCGGCACCTGCTGGGACAGCCTGAGAGCACGGTCGATGTCTCGCGCGTGATGCGTGAGCAGCAATGGCTCATCATCCGTCTTCCCAAAGGGCGACTCAGGGAGCACGCGCACACCCTTGGCAATCTGCTGTTCGCGCAGTTGCAGTTTGCGGCGTTGGCTCGAGAAGCCTTGCCTCAGCGGGCGCGCCGTACCTTCACGCTGCTGTGCGATGAGGTACAGAACCTCGCGGAGAACGACCTCGCCACGCTTATCACCGAAGGTCGGAAGTTCGGCATCTCGGTCATCACTGCGAATCAGTTCTGGGAGCAGCTCCCGAAGGACTTGCGAGGCGCGCTGCTGTCTGCGGCGTCCCACATCTGCTTTCGCGTGAGCAGTACTGATGCGAACGTGCTGGCCGCCGAACTCAGCCTGGAACGCCGCAACCGGTTGACCTTGGATCTCACGAATCTGGTCCGCGGTGAAGCGATCGGACGCTTCGGCAGTCAGGCGGTCGTGCGATTTCGCGTGCCCGCGCTGTCGGAGATCACCCCGGTGACCGCGGCCGAACTCGAGGCCCTCGTCGAACCCATCACGCGTTCGCGTGTGGAGATCGAGCGTGCGCTGCGTCACGCACCGGAGCCAGAGCCATTGGCACCGACGCCGGTCGCGGACGCGCCTCGTGTTCAGGAGGGTCAGCATGAGTGGTAAGTCGCTGGCCTTCACCGAACGCGATCAGGCCATCGTGCGTGAGGTGGCGCGCTTCGGGGTCATGAGCCGCGACCAGCTCATGCGGTTGAAGTTCTTTGCCTCAAAGACGCGCGCGAATGATCGCCTGAGGCGGCTCGTCAGCGAAGGCCACTTGGGCGCGCGGCGACAACCCATCCCGATCGGCGGTCCGCGGTTCGTATACGTGCCAGGCCGGTTGTCAGTCGACGCGCGGGACGCGCGCCAGCGACTGTCCGATGTGTCCGACCTCTTCCTCATCCATCAATTGGGCTTGGTCGACATCCGGATCGCGTTCGAACAGCACAGCACACTCTCCCGCTGGCTGCCGGACAAGGACCTGGTCGGGTTGTCATTGGGACTGGTGCCGGACGCCTACCTCGAATACGAAGTCGGCCCCCTCACGTACTGCGCGTTCGTCGAGTACGACCGCGGGACCGAGACCCTCGGGCGGATCGACCGCAAGGTCCGGGCGTATCTGGACCTCGCGCATTCCGGTCGGTTCGAACGCACCTTCAAGCGCACGTTCTTCCGAGTCCTCGTGGTGACGGACTCGCCCGGCCGGCTCGCCACCCTCTCGCAGACGGCCGCACAGCTCACCGATCGGGTCATGCGGTTCACCACCTTGCACGAACTCTCGCACCATGGCGCGCTGGCGTCGATCTGGCGGCGCCCTGGTGCGAGCCGTTCTGAATCATTAACGGGTTCTTGAAGTCACTAGCCCCATGCGACGTTGCACTTCGTGTTTTCGCTTTCACCCCGGGTCGCCGACCTTCTGCTCGTACTGCGGCCGAAGCTTTGATGTCCGCATCTGTTCTCGCGGACATCGCAATCCCCGCGGCGCGCAGTACTGCTCAGAGTGCGGGAGCGCCGACCTGTCCACCCCCGCGCCGCCCGCATCATTTCTCCATCACCTGAGCGGGTTCGTCCTGTATCTGTTGTCCGGTCTGACCATCGCGCTCACCGTCATCACCGCGGTCTTGGCCGTGCTCCACAGCATCGATTGGACGGCCCTGGCGCCTTCCCTGGTCCCGCTCGTCCTCATGGTGGGCTTCCTGTACTGGACCACGACGCTGCTGCCGGGACCGGTCAAGAAGGTGGGAAAGGCCGCTGGCCGGCAGGTCATGAAATCGATCAAGAAAGACAAACACAGATGAATGGAGAAGTCGGAGCAGGGCCTATGCGGAACGAGACCGGATTGATTGGGAAAAGGCGCGAGGCGCCGCGGGCCGCGCGGCCCGGGGATCGGCCCGGGGATCGGCCCGGGGCGACTCGGCGCCTCGCCGGCGGCTCCCTCTGGGATATCGCCGACGTCAGCGAGTACCTGCAGGTCCCGGTCAGCTCTATCTACAAGATGACCGCCCGCAAGGCACCCGTCCGGATTCCTCACATCCGCATCGGCGGCAAACTCCGCTTCCGCCAGTCCGACGTCGATCAGTGGCTCACGCTGCTGACGACTTCAAACATCGAGGCGCTTGCGAAGATGCGCCGGAAAGTCTCGCAGGTAAACCATGGCGAGGATTCATAAGCGGCGCCTCGTGAGCGGCGAAGTCGTGTGGGAACTGACGCACGGCACCGGGGCGGACCGCCAGCGGTTCACCGCCGGTCGCACGCGCGAGGAAGCCCAGGAAATGCTCAATCAGTTCAATCGGCAGCTGGCGCTCCACGGGAGAGGCCCTCAGGACGGTTCGGTCGCGTCGGTGATCGGCGAATACGCGAAGTTCCTCAAGACCAATCGTCGTCCGCACACGGTCACGCGCTACATGCGCGTGCTCAAGACGTTCCACGAGTGCTTCTTGACGCCCGTGTTTCCCGATGCGGACCGGATGCGGCTGCTCCGTCCGATGCACATCGAGGAGTACAAGCGCCGACGAGCCGAGGGAGAGATCTCTGACAGCCCGAGTGCTGAGGACATGAGTCGGGAACAGGAACTGCGGCGGCAGGTCACCGGCCGACGCAAGGAAGGCACCCCGAAAGACCGCGCGAAGTTCGGCTGGTTAGGGCGTCACGGGATCCGAACGAAGGTCTCGCCGCGGACGATCAACTACGAGCTGCGGGTACTCTTCACGTTCTTCCATTGGGCCATCAAACGAAACCACCTATTCATCAATCCTGTGGCACCCGTCGAGCGCTTCCGCCTGTCCAAGCGCGCGCTCCCCAAGTTCATGACCACCGAGGAGCTCAAGAAGTTCTTCGGGGCATGCGACGAGGACGAACGCCGGTTGTTCATGAGCATTCTGCTCACCGGCATGCGGAAGGGCGAGGTGGAGCATCTCACCTGGTCGGACATCAGCTTCGAGCTCGGCGTGGTCTTCATTCAGGAGAAGCCCGAGTTCGGGTGGAAGCCGAAGACCGACGAGCGGATCATTCCCATCTCCCCGCTGCTACAGGAGTTGCTCCTGCAGCAGTACGCGAAGCGGACGAGCGACCTACTCGTGTTCGGCAATAAGGCCGGCCACCGCGACACGTACATCCTTGACCGGATGAAGAAGATCTGTCAGCGCGCTGGTCTC
Source organism: Acidobacteriota bacterium (assembly GCA_024641665.1). GTDB lineage: Bacteria > Acidobacteriota > Vicinamibacteria > Vicinamibacterales > JAHECP01 > JAHECP01. Next base: position 12,638 of record JAHECP010000059.1, on the reverse strand, counting down.
CGCTCGTCCAACGTCCACGCGCTGCGGCACAGCTTTGGCGCCCACCTGCGCATGGCCGGGGTGAGCCTCGCCGACATCGGCGATCTCCTCGGACACAAGGATCTGGCCACGACCCAGATATACGCAAAGGTCCAGCAGGAGCACCTACGGGCCGTGATGTCGAAGCTCACGCCCCTTATCGGGGAAGTCGATCGCGGACACTCACCCGTGCGGCTCCTCTCCGAAGCAAAGCTGGTCATCACACCAACGCACGACAGCAAGAAATAGCGACTGGTTCTTTCACAACCGGCGGCATCAGCCGCCTTCACACGGAGGAAGCACAATGGCACGTTGGCAGCCGCGTACCCCGAAGGAATCCCTGCAAGCTTCTCTGGAGCGCCTCAAGACGCGCATCCAGGGAAAGCAGCAGGAGATCAAGGACCTGGAGCAGCAAGCGCGCCAGGTTGAACAGGCCATCAAGTCCTTGGGGTAACAGCCAGGGACGCACGCCGCCGCCTCAGGGATCACCCTGGGCGGCGGCATTTTCTTTGAGGGCGACCTCTCGTGCTGCCGACGGACAGCGGCTGCGAAGCGCTGACCTTCCCTGTCACAGCCCGGCCGTATACTGGACCGCGCCAAGGCCGTGGAATCGAACGCGTTCCCGGGGGATCCGGCTGGCCTGGCGCTGCCCCTGCCAGAGGCGCCGGGCGGGCGAGCCGTCCAGAGACGATGCCCGCATCTGTCGGCAGATGAACGAGATGGACGTCGTTGCAAGGGGTACGGCCTGGGGTGCCCGCGGCGGAGTAGAATGGGCCGCCCCCTGCGACGACACCGACAACCGTTCAAGAAAGGAACGCGAGTGAGCCCGGATGGAGGACACGCCAGACTGTGGGAGCGGCCCAGCGCCCTGGGCCAGGTGGCCGGAGTTCCCGGCGTGCGCTCTGGGGTCAGACGCCGCGCCATTCAAGATGTCCTCCTGCCAGAGGGGCTGCTCGCCGTTCGTCTGTCCGAACACGTCGAATCGCTGGATGAACTGCGCCAGGCCTTGGTAGGGGCCCTGACGCAGAACAGCCAGGAAACGCGGCTCCGCTACTCCCAGTCGGTCCTCAAGTGGTTCTTCGCGGACGGCTTCAACGGCCTGGCCCGCAGGGTGTCCGTGGTGGACTTCAGCGTGGAGATGCGCAAGCGGGTGACGGACCAACTCGGAACGATGCTACCCGCTGAGTTCGGAGACGTATGCTACGGATTCAGCCTTCGCTCGTAGCGGGTACCGGGAAAACGCGTTGAGCGCATCGCATGACGCGGCTAAGGGAGCGAAGTTAGGGGACAAGACCGACGATGGACGTCCTCCCCATGATGGGAGAGCAAGGCTCTTGGATATTGTCGCCCTGCCCAACCTTCGGCGCCTAAGGCAGACTCCGAGTCGTGTCTGGTACCTCCAGCCCAAGCTCGCTGCTGCCTTAACCAACGAGGCACCGTTCGTCCCGATATTGGACGCCGAGACGTCCCGTTCACTCCAGCTAATTCGGGCCTGCCTGCGAAAGGAAGGTGAGGAGTTCCCGGCGCCAACGGAGGCGCCGACGCTGCTTCTTGTCCCCGAACTGGCCATTCATCCAGACGAGTGGCCTCTACTTCGGAGCGATCTCCAGCGCTGCCGCCCCAACACCCTGTTCGTCGGCGGGCTTGGCCACATGACTGAGCTGCAGGCCCGAGCGATCGAGGACGCGGATCTGTGGGATGGGCCCTCAGACGGGAAGTTCACTAATTGTGCCGTCATTGCCGTCGGCGGCTCGGGCCAGTACTTCCTCCAGCCGAAGATAGTTCCCTCCACGGCCGAACGTGATGTGCTTTGGAAGGGAAAGGGGATCCGCCTGTTCGAGGGAACGGGAATCACCTTCGCTGTCGTCGTGTGCTCTGAGTTGCTCGACCGGCCTCTTCACGAAACACCACTGAAGACTTTTCTAGAAGAGACTGACAAACAGAATCGCCGCCTCTCATTCGTCATATGGATCCAGCATAATCCAAAGCCGCGATCCGCCGAATTCGCGCCGAGCCTTCAACAGCTCCGGATGCATTCTAGCGCCACCACTCTGCTGATTGCGGACTCGAGTCCGGCCCGGCCGGAGCGCTTTGAGAAGTACGGGGTATCCGGCGCAATCGTCGCGCACGAGTATCTTGCGCCAGACTTCCGCTTTCTATCGGGTCGGCATCACTGCGTGGAACCAGTTGGTACCGGGCTGCACTTGGGCAGGATAATCCTCCTGCGCTACGACGCGGACGTTGTGCTGGTTGATACAGTGTTCTGCGACGCCATTGACATTCACAGCAAGACCGGCAAGACGCTGTTCGCGAACGTCCGGCACTATTCGTACTGCCCTGATGGCCTGGCGCCAAACGACGAGAATTGTCACATTCAGGACCTTCTCCATCCCGTTCTCCCGCGGTGTACCACGCAGGGTGTCGGCGACGCCGCACTGGAGAGGGTGGCAGCGAAGCTGGTCGCCCTCGGCATCGGGAGATTCTTGTCATTTCTGGACGTAGCCCTATGGCCCTGTCCGTCAGTCGGTGAAGAACAGCATCTTGCAGGCGAACGACATCCTGGGGGCGACTTCCTCTGCCACTGCTGGCGCCATCGCGTTTGCCTAGACCGACTATGCGAGGACTCCGTTCAGCAGGAGTGGCTTGCCGAGGTCTTGGGTGCTCTCGCAACGCTCGAGCAGTCCGATCTCGACCCCACACCCACCTTCAATTCGCGCCCATTGAAGAACGTTGATCTGGTTGTTGATGACCGTCGTGTGATGATCGCCGTGATACATCCATGCGGGCGTGACGGATCTGTGGGAGAGGCTCTGCTGGCTGACCGTTGGCGCCCACCGCTGCGATTACCCTTTTGTATCGTCCTCGGGGAGGATGCGAGGTCTCTTCGTCCGCGCGCGGAATCCGTCGACGCGAGCCGTGTACGACCCTCAGGAGGGACCGACGCGTCTCGAGCGGAGATAGCGATCCCGGCTCTGGTGTATCAGCGAGAATTCTGGGCGGCGCACGCTGCGAACAGTATTCGCGCGTTGATCATTGAACGGTTTGTAACGATATGAGTAAAGCCACCGATTGTCTTATCGATCGCGTGCGCACTGTGGACGCAGACGCGGTCGCACTAGTGAGCGCCGGCACGATTTCCTGGGTTCGAACGCGGCTGGGGATCGTAGGCGAGGTGCGGGCCCCTGAGGGCACCGCGCCCGAGAAGGCGCCGCGCCTAGTTGAAGAGGAGGTGGCCAGAGCGCACGCACTGCTCGACGAGTTGCCCCTTGATCAGTTCAGCCGCTCCGACGTTTACAATCTGCTTCTCTTCGTGTCGCTGCCGTTTGATCGCACGATGGTGCCGGGGATCACAGCAGAACTGGAGGCGAGGTGCGCTGACTTGAGCGGGAGTCGTAAGGTCCTCTTGTGGAAAGGGGAGGCGGTGGAGGAGCGACTGGGTCCGGTGATGCGGCATCTGAGGCTGGTAAGCCCGTCTGGTGATCCGCTGCGACATGTCGTTGCCGAACAGGCGCGGGATCAACTCGACGCGCGAGCGTTGGAGCTGTTGTTCAAACGACGTCTCGATGAGAGCGACATCGACGAACTCGTGCGCGCGCTTGGGCGGGAAAGGGCAATATGATCCGCGAACTTCTGATCAGCGGCTTCAGGGGCGTTCCGACAGAGCGGCGGTTTTGGTGCGGAAGCCTGACGGTCCTCTCGGGGCCTAACGGGCTGGGAAAGACGACATTCTTCGACGCCGTGGACTGGTGTCTGTTCGGCGCGGCCTGGCGGTTGGGTCAGGATGAAGGATCCGTCAAGAACCTATACGTGACTGGCGAGCCGACCGTGGAAGTGTCTCTGGACCTGAATGGTGTGCCGGTGCGCGTACGGCGGACGTCCACAGGTGCGTCTATCGACGGTGAGCCGATCAGCGATCGGGGTCTCGTTGAACGGTTCATACGGGATCCGGATGTGTTCGGCCCCTACGCGCGGAACCTCGACGCTCGTGTTCGGCAGCTGGTCTATCTACCGCAGGCGGACTTGCGGGCCTTGGTTACCGCCGATTCCAAGGAGACGGTGGCGGCGATCTTCCAGGCTCTGGTTGGTGTTCCTCACGCCAAGCTGCTGCAATCGGGGCTCAAGCGCGCCATCGCCAGGATCGCTGACAGACGAGGCGACGTCGAGGCGGCGCAAAGGGAATGCGAGGCACAGCGGGCGGAGCTGCAGTCGAAGATCGCTCTCATGGCTGTCCAACCGGACGGCGAAGGTGAACACGTCGAGGCGGACGCGCAGGAGCTGCTTGGTGCTGCAGGAGACATGGTCTCGACGGACGTGCTGCTAGGCCGAATTGCAGGCGAGCTGATAGCTGTTCAAGGGGAGGTCAGGCACGTCCGCGAATCGTTGAGTGCCTTGTTGCGCAATAAGGAACGTCGGGCGAGCCTCGCGGCGATCCTCGAATTGAGGCGGCGTGAGCTGGTCAAGGCGGAGCGGGATGTCGAAGAAGCGACTGTAGAAGTAGCGGGTAGTGATGAGCGGGTTGGGTCGGTAGTGAAGGAGATGCGTGACCTGGAGGAAGAACGGCAGCGCTTGGTCAAGCAGCTCGAGCACGTCGAAATGGCTCGAGCGGCGGTAGCCGAGAGTGAGCGGCTGAAGGATGAGGCCAGTATTTCGGGTGCCCGGTCCATTGAGTGTGAAGTGCGGGCGGTCGACTTCGAGAAGCGTAGGAACGCTAAGCGGGACGAGCACGCCGATAATCAGCGGCTTGTTGTGGCGCTGCAAATCGAGGAGCAGCGGCTGCGTGAGGACATCGAGGCGGTCAAGCAAAGAACTGAGCGGCTGCGCGAGAAGGGCGAAGCGACGGCCGAAGTGGCTCGAATAGAGGGAGAACTGACGGACATCCGGGAGGTGCGCGAGAGCTTGGATCGAGAGACACGGGATGCGAGGGAACTGATGGAACGGCTCGCGAACATCTGTGAGAACGTCGAAGGGTACGATGAACTCGATGCGAACCTGAGACGAGTCGCAGAGGCTATCGCGGCCGACGCGGAATTCGGCCATCGGTGTCCCCTCTGTGGTGCGGACTATGAGAACGGCAAGGCCCTTCGGGAGCACATCTCTCGCGCAGCAGAAGCGCGGACGAGCCGGCAATCAGCGAAGGAGAGAGCCTCTCAGGAACTGACCTCCTTGAAGGAGCAACAGCAGCGCAGGAACCAGAAGCTGAGCGCATTACCTGCGCGAGTGGAGATGCTGGACGCCAGGCGACGCGCTCTCCTAGCCCGCATTGCTGAGATTGGTGACGAGGTGCCGACAGAAGGGCAGTTGGCGGCGGCACTCGAGAGAGCGGATGCAGCCAGGGTGGCTCTTGAGGCGGCTCGAGCTCAAGGCCGGAAGCTCCAACTGGAAATCCAAGAACTTGACGGAGAAATCGATCGCTCACAAAAGGGAGCCGTTCAAGGGCGGGAGGCAGCCGCGGCTGCCGACAAGCGGCGACAGGATCTCCTCGAAGCCTCTTCGGTAGACGGTTCCGAGGAGGCAGTTCTCAAAGCTAGGAGTTCTGTGGCAGTAATCGAGGAGAGGCTGCGAATGCTGGACGGCGCGCTGGCGGGCGAACAGAGACAAAACCGCCGAGCTCGCGAGTTGTTGGAGGGGGTTTTGAGGGCTCGAGCCGGAGTCGGCGGTGAAATCGAGACCGCAGCGGAAGAAGACCAGGAGCTCGAGAACGACGCCAGAGGACTGGCAAGTTCTCTTGGTGCCGCGTACGAGGGCGATGCGGTGCCTGTCATCGAGGCAGCGAGACGGCGTGTGTCCGAAGGAGAAGCTCGCGAGAGGAGGCTGGAGAATCTCGATCGTGTCGCACGAAAACGGAAGGCCGCCGAGGACGCAGCCGGGTATCGGAACGCTCTTGGCGGTGTGTTGAAAACCAAGGACTCGCTCGACCGACGTCTGGCAGAGTTCGACCGTGCGGCTGAACGCCTGCTCGGAGTGGAAGGGGCGGTTCGCGCACGAGCCGCAATAGAGGGAAGTGGCGCTATAGAGCGATTCCGGTCGTCAATTCAAGAGTGCCTTGACGCCCTGTATCCGCATATGCACCTCAACCGGCTGGTGCTCGCGGCAGCCGAAGGCGCCTTTGCGCTCACAGATGACCGACTCGACAGCAGCGTGCGGCCGGAACTTTACACCTCGACCGGCCAGCTAAACGTCTTGGCTTTGGCGTTATTCCTCGGGATCTCTGGCGTGCAGGCTGTGACGTCCCTCGATTTCATACTCCTCGACGAGCCGGTCCAGAACCTTGATGATGTCCACTTCCTCGCGTTGTTGACGCTACTTAAGCGAATCGCGCTGACATCTCAGGTTATCATCTCGACTTCAGATCGGAACATCGGCGAGCTCATCCATCGACAAGCAGAAAGCAGTTGGTGCCGGGGGCCCCAGGACTTTAGCCATTACCGATGGCGAGGATTCTCCGCGACCGGTGGGCCTGACATCCAAGAGGTCGCCCTGCGAACGAGTGCTGTCGCATGAAGGGGAGTGGCGCGACAGCTGCTCTTTCGCATCGTTGAGGAGAGCGAGTACGAAAGCTACTGGCGCGGTTATCCCAAGGCGCCGGAGGATCGGTCACCAGAAGGTAGCGACGGCGAACTGACGCTACCCCAGGCGTAGGCGTAACAGTCGAACGGCACGACACCGTGCGGCGCCCGTGGACGAGCAGAGAAGAGGCCACACCCGGAACGGTGGCTGCTTAGCATCTACGATTCAGACACTTGTGGGGAGTGCCGACTACAAGGCAGGCACTTCGTTAGTCAGGAGGATCGTGCCGTGCCAATCCTACTGAGGATCCTCCGGGAAGGTTCTGAAAGGACGCCGATGCGACTGGTCAGCCGGAAAGACTCCGGAGAGAACCACCTCGGAAAAGCAAAATGTCACTCGAGAATGTCACTTGGCGGCAAGAACGCTCGCAAGCGATTGAAAATAAAGGTGTTTCAAATTGTTGGCGGAGAGAGTGGGATTCGAACCCACGGTAGAGTTTCCCCTACACACGCTTTCCAAGCGTGCTCCTTAAACCACTCGGACATCTCTCCGCGCGAGTGGGGCGTCACTCCGGCCGCCCCTGCTCTTCCGCGCGGGTGCAGACCGCCGGTCCGGCGCGGCGGGCAGGGCACCGGTCAGTCTACCACGCCTCCTGATCGGGGAAGGTGTAGTCCTTGAAGCGCGCGCGCAGCGCGGACTTCAGGAACTTGCCGGTGCCCGTGCGCGGCAGCTCGTGCAGGAACTCGAACGCGTCGGGGATCATCCAGCGCTCGAACCTGGCGGCCAGGTGGGCGCGCAGATCCTCGGAGCTGGGCGTCCGGCCCGGCCGCGCCACCACCACCGCCAGCGGGCGCTCGACCCACTTGGGGTGCGGCACCGCGATCACGGCCGCCTCGACGATGTCCGGGTGCCCCATCAGCGCGTTCTCGATCGCCACCGAGCTGATCCACTCGCCGCCCGACTTGATCAGGTCTTTCGCGCGGTCGTGGATCTCGATGTACCCGTGGTCGTCGATCGTGACGATGTCGCCGGTGCGGAACCAGCCGTCGTCGGTGAACGCGTGTCCCTCGCCGGCGTGGTTGAAGTAGTCGGCGGCCACCCAGGGGCCGCGCACCTCCAGCTCGCCGAGGCTCCGGCCGTCCCAGGGCACGAAGCCGTCGGCGCCGCGCGCGCGGATCTCGATGCAGGGCGCCGGACGCCCCTGCTTGGCGCGCACGGCGAGCCGCTGCTCGGCCGGCGCCAGCGCCAGCTCCGACGGGACGTGCGCGACGGTGCCCAGGGGCGACGTCTCGGTCATGCCCCACGCGTGCACGACCGTCAGGCCGTGGCGCTCCTCGAAGGCCTGGATCATCGACGCCGGCGCGGCGGACCCGCCCACGAGCAGCATGCGCACGCTCGACACGTCCCAGTCGTCGCGGTGGGTGTCGAGCGTCTGCAGCAGCGCGAGCCACACGGTCGGGACGCCGAGCGCGACGGTCACGCGCTCGTTCTGCACCAGCTCGAGGAGGCTGGCCGGGTCGAGATAGGGTCCCGGCAGCACCTGCGTGGCGCCGGCCATGGCCGCCGAGTAGGGGATGCCCCAGGCGTTCGCGTGGAACATCGGCACGACCGGCAGCGCGACGTCGCTCTCGGAGATGCCGAGCGTGTCGATCGCCAGGCTCGCCAGCGAGTGCAGGAAGATGGCGCGGTGCGAGTAGAGCACGCCCTTGGGACGGCCCGTCGTCCCGGTCGTGTAGCACATCGAGGCGGCCTGGTGCTCGTCGGTCACGAGCGGCGTGAAGGCGGCGGGATCCGCGGCCTCGAGCAGCGCCTCGTACTCGAGCATGTCGTCGGGCGGCGGGCTGTCGGCCTCCACGATCACGACGTGCTTGGGGTTCACGTCGGCCCGGATCTGCTGGAACAGCGGGAGGAGATCCTGATCGACGAGGACCACGCGGTCGCCGGCGTGGTTGACGATGTAGGCGAGCTCGTCGGCGTGGAGGCGCAGGTTGAGCGTGTGCAACACGGCCCCCGCCATCGGCACGCCGAAGTACGCCTCGAGGTGCTGGTGGTGGTTCCACCCGAGCGTGGCGACGCGGTCGCCGGGCCCGACGCCGAGGCCGGCCAGCGCCACGGCCAGCCGGCGCGCGCGCTGGCCGAGGTCGGCGTAGGTGTAGCGGTGCAGGCTCCGGTCGGGCCGGCGCGTGACGATCGTCTTGTGGCCGAAGACCGTTTCGGCCCGCCGCAGGATGGCCGGGATGGTGAGCGGGCCCTTCATCATCAGGCCGTCCATGTCGGGTCTCTCCTTGACCTGTCCGGGGGCAGAGGCGCGGGCTGGGGCGATCGCGCTCGATTCTAGGCGGTCGGACCGTCCGCCGCAACTGGCGCCGCGCCGGCCCGGCCCGCCCGGCGAACGCTGCGCCGGACTGTTCCTCTCCACCGCCGCGGTGATGCCGGCGCGACTGGTGGCGCGGCGGTGCCGGTCAGCGGCTCGAAGTCCCGTCACGTGTCTCCGCCTTCCGCGCGGAGAACAGGTACCGGTCGCCCTTGTTTTCGGGACAGATCACGCGCGAGGGGAGGCCCCTCTGGGTGGCTTCCCGAGCGAAGGCGCGGTACATGTACTCGCGGTCGGCGGCATGGGTGGGGAAGACGACCCGCGGCGCGAGCGCTTCGGCCTGCCAGACTCTCTGGATGAACGCGAGATCGACCACCCCCGCCTTGCCGAGCAGGTAGTCCATGTCGGACCGACGACCGTCGACCCGACCCACGTAGTCGCCCGCGTGGTAGATCGACAACCCGTCCACCTTGACGAGGTAGGCGACCTCGGGCGGGTGTTCCAGCCGAAGACGTAGGTGATGTGCTTCACCTTCTCCTGCCAGGACAGGATCACCGGGTCGAAGTGATCGCGGTGCGAGTGGGAGGCGAAGACGACTACGTCCAGATCCTTGATCTCGTCCGGGTTGACGAAGCCGTTGGCCAGGGACGGATGCTCGGGGGCCGATCCCCGGGGGAGGAGGACGTAGTCGAAGATCAGAAGACGCGTGCGGGTCTTGACGGCGAACCCGCAATGTCCCAGGGACCAGACGATGGCTTCTCCGTTCTCGAGGGGCCTGGACAGCAGCGCGGTGACGTCACGCGCGTCCGCGCCCGGGGACGGCTTCGCCCCGGCGGCCTCGAGGACCCTCGCGAGATCGGGATAGGCGTACTCGATGGCCAGGTCCAACGGCGTGCGGCCCTCGCCGTCCCGCGCCTCGAGGTCCACCCCTTCCTGCAGGAGGAAGCGGACCATGTCCACGCGCCCCTTCTTCACGGCTAGGTGCGGCAGGTTCGAGGCGCCCTGGTTCTGCGCGTCGAGCCTGGCGCCCTTGGCGAGGAGCATCCGAGCCAGCTCCACGCTTCCGCCCTGCGCGGCCCGCTGGAGCGGCGTGCGCCCGTCTTCATCCTTCAGATCGAGCGGCATCCCTTTCGCCAGGAGGAACGCGGCAGCCCCGACGTCTCCGTGGTACGCGGCCCGATGGAGCGGGTACCTCTCTAGCAACTCTCTGTTCCCGAGGGCCTCGGCGCGGGGCCAGAGTCGTTCGGTCAGATCCAGGAAGCCGTTGACCAACGGCCAGCTCAACGGCGTCTCGTTCCATTTGTTCCGCACATCGAGTTTCGCCCCGTGCGCGAGCAGCCATTCCATCGCCTCCGCCTTGCCGGCTTGAGACACGTAGAGCAGCGGGGTCGATCCCGACTCGTTGACGGCGTCGATGTCGGCGCCGTGCCCGACCAGGAGGTCGAGCAGCCGGAGGTTGCCCGAGAACGCCGCCTCGTGGAGGGACGTCTGTTGATAGTCCGCGCGGATCTCGACGTTCGCGCCCCGGGAGAGAAGGAACTCGGCCGCGGCGTCCGAGCCGGCCGCGGCGGCCTTGAAGAGAGGCGTGCGGCCGTAGCGGTCGAGGGCATCGACGCGAAATCCCGCCTCGACCAGGCGCTCCATGAGACCGACCAGCCCTCCGGCCGCGGCGCAGTGGAGCAGCGTGCGTCCGTCGCGGCAGACGGCCTTCGTGTCGGCTCCCGCGGCGAGCAGGAGGTCGACCGACGCCACGTGTCCGGCCGATGCGGCCAGATGAAGGGGCGTCTGGCCGAGATCGTCGACGGCGTCGACGTCCGCGCCGCTCGAGATGAGCCACGCGGCGATCTCCCGGTTGCCCGTCTCGGCGGCGACATGGAGGGCGGTCAGGCCCCGCGCGTCCTGTTCGCCGAGGACGTGGGGATTCCTTGCGACGAGCGCCTTGACCGTTGCCAAGTCACCCGCGCGGACGGCGTCGTGGATCTCGGCGGCCATCACGATTGACGGCCAGAGACAGAAGAGTGGCAGAAGGACGGCCAATGACAAGGGCTTATGAATGCGCGTCATCGGCAGGTTCCACTCGAGAAACGAGCGCCGCACGGGCGTTCGGCGGCAGGTGATCCTGCGCGGTCAGCCAAATCTGGGCGAGCGGGCTCAGGAAGTCAAGGTCTTGCGGACCGTTTGCTTCGGCCCTGTGAGGTTCCTCGCTGGCCGTCCAGCCCGCCGTCTGTCGGGCCGAGCGCGTGTCCCTGCGCGCTTGCCTGCCCCCTCCGCGCACGTTACACTGAAGTCTTCCGGTTGGACCGGTCGGCCGGCGGCGGGCCGCACCGCGGCCCGGAACCTGTGCAATCTCAGCCTACGAACCGCGTCAGGGCCGGAAGGCAGCAGCGCTAAGTAGCCACTGACATGTGCCGCAGGCCCTCCGGGCCGCGGTGGGGCCCACCGTTCCGAATGCTGAAGGCGGAATGTTGAATGCTGAAGGTCGAAACCTGGACGGCTCGGCCTGAGCCCTGAGCCGCCAGTCGGTTCCCGTTCGGCATTCCGTATTCAGCATTCAGCATTCGACATTCAGCATTCACATGTCGTATCAAGTTCTGGCCCGCAAGTACCGCCCGCAGCGGTTCGAAGACGTGATCGGCCAGCGGGGCGTCACCGAGACGCTGCGCAACGCCATCGCGAGCGGCCGCATCGCGCAGGCGTTCGTCTTCGCGGGCCCGCGCGGCGTCGGCAAGACGACGACGGCGCGCATCCTGGCCAGGGCGCTCAACTGCGCCCAGGGGCCCACGCCCGACCCGTGCGGCGAGTGCGACGCGTGCGTGGAGATCGCCGAGGGCCGCGACATCGACGTCTTCGAGATCGACGCGGCCACGCACACGCAGGTCCAGAACGTCCGCGACGTCATCGTCAGCGGCCTGGGCGTGGCGCCCGCGCGCAACCGCTACAAGGTCTTCATCATCGACGAGGTGCATCGGCTGTCGGGCAACGCCTTCGACGCCCTGCTCAAGTCGATCGAGGAGCCGCCGCCGCACGTCGTGTTCATGATGGCGACGACCGAGCTCGAGAAGGTGCCGCAGACGATCCAGTCGCGCGCCCTGGTCTTCGAGCTCAAGACCATCGGCTTCAAGGCCATCGTCGATCGCATGCGGGCCATCGTGGCCGAGGAGCGGATCGCGATCGACGAGCGCGCGCTGGCGCTCGTGGCGCGCGCGGCCGACGGCAGCATGCGCGACGGGCTGAGCGCGCTCGATCAGGTGATCGCGTTCGCCGGCGGCACCGTGTCGGCCGAGGACGTGGCCACCGTGCTCGGGCTGGTGCGTCGCGACCTGCTCCTCGAGATCGTGGACACGGTGGCGCGCGAGGAGGCGGCCGCCGTGTTCGACCTGGCCGGCCGCGTCATCGAGGCCGGCTACGACCTCCGCCTCGTCTGCCGCGAGCTGGCGCGGATCGTCCGCGACCTGATGGTCGTCCGGATCGATCCGTCGCGGCTGGCCGACCCCGAGATCGCGAGCGAGGACGAGCGCAACACGTTGAAGGAGCTGGCCTCGCGCTTCTCGCACGAGGACCTGCTGCGCGCGTTCGACGTGCTCAGCCGCGCCGAGTTCGAGGTGCGCACCTCCGCGCAGCCGCGCTACCACCTCGAGATGGCGCTCCTGCGCTGGATCCACCTGCGCAAGCTCGTGCCGCTCACCGAGCTGATCGAGCGGCTGGGAGGCGCGCCCGCCAAGGCCGGGGCGACACCCGCGCCGGCACGTCGCGCGGCGCTGCCCGCCGCCCCGCCGCGACCGTCGCGGGCGGCCTCGAC